>JBCCVR010000123.1:0-23254 GCA_039194995.1 Cyanobacteria bacterium P01_E01_bin.42
CTATCCTCAAATTCCTTGGCGACTAATGGGAGATATGCGAAATGTCATGGCTCACGAATATTTTCAAGTGGCATTAGACCGGATTTGGAGCACAATTCAAAACGATCTCGAACCTCTAATTCTAGAATTGCAAATAGTCTTAGCAAGAGAAGGAGAAATCTAAAGTACATTTTATGAAATGTCTCTCTATTGTAGGTCGGGCGAGATATATTTATACAAGCTGAAAGTATGAATATATCTCGCCCATCCGATTCATTACTGCTGCAAACTTGAAATTAATCCAACCACTCTACGACAGTATAAGCGGCTTGATAGGGTTCGCGATAGAACTCTTCTTCGGGATTGTCGATTGGTTCTTCACCTAAAACGCGATCGTCATCGTGAATCACCAGCAGGCGATCGCTGGAAAGAACGGTCACGGCTTCGGCTTTATGCGCAAATACTAGAGGTTCTCCATTTGCTTTCACGATTAAAGTGGGTGGATTTCCCGCTTCTAAATCCTCTAAAGAAAGCGTCCATAAATAAGCCCCCAAACCGATATCCGTTCCCTCTTTTTCATAAGAGGTGAGGATTAATAATTCATCGTGGAATGAATCCCAAGCAATGCTAGACAAACCTACCGGCCAGTTAATTTGGGGATTGGTTTGCGGATCGTATTTGTAAATTCGTTTGAATGTTCCTAAATGTTGGGGATCGGACTCATCCCACTCCGCAGCAACCAGTTGTAAGGTGTAATCAAAAACCTCATAATCCTGACCGATTTCGCGGATGCCAAAAAGCAGGCGATTATCGGGCAGAAACGCTAAGCCTTCAACTTTGAAGTAAGGCGCACCTTCGGGAAAATCCTCGGTCGGGAGGGTTGCTTGCAAGCGAGAACGCAGACTGACGGAGGTTTCTGGCTCTCCGGAGGGTTCGATAACCAAAGCCTGTTTTTCTCGTCTCACCGTCCAAGTTACTAACATATTGTAAGCATCCCACTCATTCGAGTCAGAACGCACGCGATCGAATCCAGAAGCGAGGAAAACGCGATCGCCTCCCGTTGCGAGGGCAAAATCTTCAGCTTTCTGCAATCGCAAGATCGCGGGACTCTTCATCACGTATTTGCCCAGCACGAAGCGATTATTTCTTTTTTGTTTGAGGGTCATCACGGAAGAAGCCCCCGGAATTCCTTTATCGGAGGCCGTGTAAATCTTGCCATTGGCTGCAATAACGGCAGATGTTTCGCAGTAAACCGGCTTAGAACCGTCTTCGGGATAACTGAGACTGGGATCGAAACAATCAAAAACCCCTCGCTTCACAATTTGGGCAGAAGTTGAGGAAACGGCTAAACTGCTAGCGGTTAGAGTCAGCCAACAGATGAGAACTGAGAGAATGAGTAAAAACGTTCTTTTCATAACGAAAATATTGCCTCACAATTTTTAACGAGCTTAACTTGCGATCGATACGGCCGAGTTGAACAATTGAAATCCGCTCAAAGCATATCATCTTCTGGATAAAAAGTTATCCCTTACTAATATAATTTTGTGGCTTTTTGGTAAAATGTTATTCTTCTCAAAACCCAGATTTAAGTCGATCGCATTGATTGAGTTTTCTCTTAACTTTTATTTCTTTTATGTTGACAAAACTAACCACTGATGTTCTCGTTGTTGGCGGAGGGACGGGAGGAAGTACCGCCGCAATTCAATGCGCCCGTTTTGGCGTAAAAACAACGATTGTGAGTGAGTTTTCTTGGTTGGGAGGAATGCTGACGGCGGCGGGAGTTGCGGCACCCGATGGCAGCGAATTGATGGCTTTGCAAACGGGTATTTGGGGAGAATATTTACAGGAATTGCGATCGCGCCAAAGGGGAGGATTAGACCACAGTTGGGTGAGTTTATTTACCTACGAACCCCGCACGGGAGCGGAAATTTTTGCCGATTGGGTCAAAGTATTACCCAATTTACAATGGATATCGGGACAAACTCCTGTAGAAGTTTTGAAAAATGGAGATCGCATTACTGGAGTACGCTTTCAAGACTATGAAATCGAGGCGAAAATCATCCTCGATGGGACGGAGTTGGGGGATTTATTGGCATTAGGAGAAGTTCCCCATCGTTGGGGCTGGGAGTTGCGAGACGAGTTTAACGAACCCAGCGCCCCAGAGACTCATAATGAATTGTGCGATCGCTATCCCGTCCAGTCTCCCACATGGGTGTTCTTGCTGCAAGATTACGGCGAGAGAGCGCCAGAAATTCCCACCCCCGCGATCGATTTTTCAGACAATTTTAAAGGAGCATGGGACGGATACGGGAAACAGAAATTTCTCAATTATGGGCGCTTTCCCAACGATTTATTTATGCTCAATTGGCCGCAAAAAGGTAATGATTATGGCGTAAACTTAAATCGCTTAATTGGCTCGGAAGCGGAGAGAAAAGAGTTTTTACAAGAAGCCAAAGAATATAGTTTGGGATTTGCCCATTTTCTACAAACTCGTATCGATCGCCGTTACGGATTAGCAAAAAATGCGTTTCCCAGTCCTTCCGATGGGGCTTTTGCCTTATATCCCTATTTTCGAGAAAGTCGCCGCTTGCAGGGGCTGCAAACCATCGTAGAAACCGATATTTTACCGATGTCGGGAGGAAGGGTTGCCCCTTTGCCATTTAATTCTGAAGGGGAGATGAATGCGATCGCTGTGGGAAATTATGCTAACGATCACCATTATCCCGGCGTTAAGTTTCCCCTACAACCCAAATCCATGCAATGGGGCGGACGCTGGACGGGAACGCCTTTTACGATTCCTTACGATGCTTTAATTCCCATCGCAACTGATGGCTTTCTCGTTTGTGAAAAAAACATTTCTGTTTCCCATATTGCCAATGGTTCGACGCGCTTGCAACCGATGGTGATGGCATTGGGACAAGCAGCAGGAATGGCGGCGGCGTTATGTATAGAATTGCATTGTCAGCCGCGAGAATTGCCAGTCAGGAAGCTACAAGAAGCCCTGTTAGACGATCATCATGCTGTCATTCCCTTATTCAATTTATCCCCCGATCGTTCTGATTGGGTACAGCAACAGCGTTATTATTTAGATCGTCCGGAAGAGTACCGCAAAGAGGGAATTTGTGGGGAGAATGCTGGCTTTTCCAGCGAGAAAGAAATAGGGGAGCATTTTCGCGGGACTTTTCGCAAGATTGGCGAGAATAGCTATCGCATTCGCTTGCACGATCGCACGGAAGCTAAGCAAATTTGGCAATTGATTACCGTGCGATCGGAAGTTTGGGAAAAGTTGAAAAGTTGTCCCAATGAGCGGGAAATTTCGGTTTGGGGATGGCGCAATTTTTCTGGAGGCTGGTTTCTAGTGGAAAAATTGGAGTAATGGCGATCGCTGTGGATTTCTGCTGTTTTTAAGATTAAGGCATGAGAAAGTCAGTTAATAAAACTGATATTTCTAGAAGGAGATCGCCTTCCTAGTCTCGATCCTCTCATCTAAGGAAATATTAAGCGCACGTTCAGACAAAAGGTACGCTTCGCCCTTATGATAAAAATCAAGTTCATTCGCGATCGATAATCCACCCCCAACCCACACCCCTGCCCCTTCTAGAGAGGGGAAAAAACCCACCCCCCAACCCCCTCCCAAGAGGGGGAGCCGGAGTGCAACCAACAACTAACAACCAATCACCAATAACCAATAACCAATAACTAAATATGCCGAGTTTAGAAGGTCAAGTCGCCCTAGTAACGGGGTCGAGTTCGGGCATTGGTTCGGCCGTTGCCAAATGTATTGCCGAAGCTGGTGCAAAAGTCGTCGTTAACTATTCCCGCAGTTCCAAAGGTGCGGATGCTGTCGTCGAAGAAATCAAAGCCAAAGGCGGAGAAGCGATCGCCCTACAAGCCGATGTCAGTCAAGAAGACCAAGTACAGGCTATGTTTGCGAAAATGTACGAGGCCTACGGCACTATCGACATTCTCGTGAATAATGCCGGCTTACAAAGAGATTTTAACCTCATTGATATGAGTCTTGCCGACTGGAACAAAGTCATCGGGGTTAACTTAACCGGGCAATTTCTCTGTTCTCGTGAAGCCGTCAAAGAATTCCTCCGGCGCGGTATCGTTCCCGAACGTTCCGTTGCGGCGGGTAAAATTATCTGCATGAGTTCCGTCCACGAGGTAATTCCTTGGGCAGGTCATTGCAACTATGCAGCGTCTAAAGGAGGGGTCAGTCTGTTAATGAAAAGTATGGCGCAAGAACTCGCACCCAAAAAAATTCGCATTAATAGCGTCGCCCCTGGTGCTATTCAAACCCCCATCAACCGAGAGGCATGGGAGACTCCCGAGGCACTCGAATCCCTCCTCACGCTCATTCCCTACAAGCGTATCGGCGTTCCCGAAGATATCGGCAAAGCTGCCGTATGGCTGGCTTCTGACGATTCCGATTACGTTCAGGGCGCAACGATTTTTGTTGATGGGGGCATGACTCTCTATCCCGGTTTTGAATCCGGAGGCTGAGTCAATTCAAAATTCAAAATTCAAAATTTGCAAAAATTTATCAAGGTAATGTCAGATTTATTCATTCCCGTGATTCTGGGAACGGTGCGTCAAGGACGAATGAGCGAACCTGTGGCTAAATTTGTGGTGGAACAGGTTCGCCAAACCGAGGGAGTCGAAACCGAACTCATCGATATTCGCGCCCTTCCTATTCCCCTCGGCGATGCTGGACCCAATGCAAAAATTCCCGGTTTTTCAGAAACCATCGCCCGCGCCGATGCTTACATTCTTGTTGTTCCCGAATACAATCACGGCTATCCGGGGATGCTCAAGCACGTTCTCGACCTCAATTATAAGGAATATTTGCGCAAGGCGGTGGGAGTCTGTTCCGTCTCTATGGGGGGATTTGGTGGCGTTCGCGCGGTTGAATCCCTCTTGCCGACATTTAAGGCATTTGGTTTGGCGGCTACGGTTGCCGATATTAATGTGAGCAATGTTAACACCTTATTTGAGGAATCCGGCAGGATGACGGAAGAGGCGATCGCTACTTATACTCGTCGGTTGGAACGATTCATGCAGGAATTACTTTGGTTGGCAAAAACCCTTAAATACGGACGGGAAAATTTTTCTTGATTGTATCTCCTTGGGATTCTTAACCCTAACCCACCCCCCAGCCCCTTCCCAAGAGGGGGAGCAGGAATGTAACCAATAACCAATAACCAATAAAATGAATTCAGAAGAACTTCGCCTCGAAGCAGACCGCACTCGGACAGCACCTTGGAAAAAATGGGGTCCCTATCTCAGCGAACGACAATGGGGAACCGTGCGAGAAGATTATAGTGCTACCGGAGAAGCCTGGGATTATTTTTCCCACGACCAAGCGCGATCGCGCGCTTACCGTTGGGGAGAAGATGGCATCGGGGGCATTTCCGACGACAAACAGCAACTCTGCTTTGCGATCGCCCTTTGGAACGGCCGGGATCCCATCCTCAAAGAACGCTTGTTCGGTTTAACGGGAAGCCAAGGTAACCACGGGGAAGACGTAAAAGAATACTATTTCTATTTAGATAGCACCCCCACCCATTCCTACATGAAATTCCTCTATAAATATCCTCAAGCCGAATATCCTTACGGCTGGTTAGTGGGGGAAAATCAACGGCGCATGGGAGAATACAAGCGCGGGGGGATGGAATTTGAATTGTTAGATACGGGGGTTTTTGATGAGAACCGCTATTTTGATATTTTTGTCGAATACGTGAAAGCCGATGCTGAAGATATTCTCATTAAAATTAGCGTCAGCAATCGCGGCAGCGAAACTGCAACTTTGCATTTGCTTCCGACTCTTTGGTTTCGCAATACTTGGTCTTGGGATCGAGATAATGTAGAGAAACCCAGTTTAACTCAAAAATACGTTACGCCGAGTCATAGTTGCGTTGAGAGCAGTCATCCGGTTTTGGGTAATGCCTTTCTTTACGCCCAAGGCGAAACAACATTTCTCTTTACAGAAAACGAAACCAATAACGATCGCTTATTTAATGCGTCCAACCCTACCCCTTACGTTAAAGATGGGATTAATGATTATGTCGTAAACGGTCAGGGCAATGCGGTTAATCCCGATAAAACCGGAACGAAAGTCTCCCCCCATTACATCTTAGAAATTGGCGGGGGAGAAACCAAAGTCGTGAATTTGCGCCTGAATAATAACACCAGTCTCAGCCAGCCCTTTGGGACGGAATTCGAGCAAATTTTTGTCACCCGTCAGCAAGAAGCCGACGAATTTTATCACGAGATTGCCCCCGAAAAATTGGACGGCGATCGCCGCAATATTCAACGTCAGGCTTTTGCAGGGATGATGTGGACGAAACAGTTTTATAACTACAATGTCCGAGATTGGTTGAATGGCGATCCCGATACTCCTACCCCTCCCGAAGCCCGCAAAGGAGGACGCAATCGGGGATGGACGCATTTGGAAAATGAAGATATTATTTCCATGCCGGATAAGTGGGAATATCCGTGGTTTGCTGCTTGGGATTTGGCTTTTCATTGTTTGCCTATTGCTCTGATCGATCCCGAATTTGCTAAGAATCAACTCGATATCATGACCCGGGAATGGTATATGCACCCCAACGGGCAAATTCCCGCCTACGAATGGAATTTTGGCGATGTTAATCCCCCCGTTCATGCTTGGGCAACTTGGCGGGTTTATCAAATCGAACGGAAAAAAGTTGGTAAAGGCGATCGCCAGTTTCTCGAACGGGTTTTTCAAAAGTTACTATTGAATTTCACTTGGTGGGTGAACCGCAAAGATGAAGGTGATAATAATGTCTTTGAAGGGGGCTTTTTGGGTTTAGATAATATCGGCGTATTCGATCGCAGTTCTCCCCTACCCACTGGCGGTCATATCGAACAGTCCGACGGCACCAGTTGGATGGCGATGTATTGTTTGAATATGCTAACGATTGCCCTCGAATTGGCGAAAGAGAATACCATTTACGAGGACATGGCCACGAAATTTTTCGAGCATTTTCTCTATATTGCCGAGGCCATGAATCAAATCGGCGAAGGGAATACGCAACTGTGGGATCCTGATGATGGGTTCTTTTATGACGTGCTGAACTTACCCGATGGCAGTGACGTGCGCTTAAAGGTGCGATCGATGGTGGGATTGATTCCTCTCTATGCGGTCATGACCATTGAACCCGAACTCCTCAACCAACTCCCCGGTTTTAAACAGCGTTTGGAATGGTTCATTGCCAACCGCGACGATCTTAAGTGTAATGTTGCTAATATGTCAGACCAAGGTGAAGGCGAGCGACGTTTGTTGGCTCTCGCTCAAGTAACGCGAGATTGTCGGATTTCAGGCGATCGCTTCCGTCGCATTGTCGAGAAATTACTCGATGAAAGTGAGTTTTTTGGGGATTACGGCATTCGGGCACTGTCTCGCTATCATGCTGATAATCCCTATACGTTCTATGCTGGCGGTCAAGAATATCGGGTCGATTACGAACCCGCAGAGTCCAGCACGGGATTATTTGGAGGGAATTCCAACTGGCGCGGCCCCGTCTGGATGCCCGTGAATTTCCTCTTAATCGAATCCTTACAAAAGTTCCATCACTACCTTGGAGACGATTTTAAGATGGAATGTCCGACGGGTTCGGGAAATATGAAAACCCTGTGGGAAATTTCTTTGGAAATGTCCGAACGCTTGATTCGCATCTTCACCAAAGACGAAAGCGATCGCCGTCCCCTTTACGGCGCAACGGAGAAGTTTCAAAATGATCCCTACTGGAAAGATTTAATCCTCTTTAATGAGTATTTCCACGGGGATAATGGTGCGGGTATTGGTGCCAACCATCAAACGGGTTGGACGGGACTCATTGCCAAGTTAATCCAACAAACTGGGGAATACAGGAAGTAATATCAAATCCGTTTAATTAACCCCAATAAGAGGGTTTAGGCAATACGCCCCTACCGCCTCAATTTCCCGTAGGGGCGCAATGTTTGCGACCTCTCTCCAGAATATCGAAGAATTGTTGCTTTTGGTTTGAATTCTATTATCAGGAGGCGCGAGCGATCGTGAAACTCGAACACTGGCAAGAATATTTAATTGAAGCGATCGCGTTGGGTTTTCTCATGGTTTGTATCGGCATTTATGCAACCATTCTCGAATCTTCTGCTTCTCCCGTGCGAGAGGCGATCGCTTCTCCTTTATTGCGCCGAATTTGTATGGGAATTTGCATCTGTTTTACCCTGATCGGGATCATTTACTCCCCTTGGGGTAAAAAATCCGGGGCACATACCAATCCGGCTTTTTCTCTAACTTTGTTTCGCCTGCGGAAAATGACCAGAAAAGATGCGATCGGTTATGCGATCGCACAATTTATCGGCGGCACGTCAGGGGTATTTCTCATCTCTCGTGTCTTGGGTAAATTTTATACCAATCCTCCCATTCAATATACCGTTACAATTCCCAATCATTGGGGCTGGCCGAGTGCTTTTATTGTCGAACTCTGCCTCTCTTTTGGTTTGATCGTGATGGTTCTCTTTTTGATGAATACCCCTCAATTGAGCGCGCAGGTGGGAATTTTTGTCGGGATTCTCGTAGCGATTTATATCGTCATCGCTGCTCCAATTACCGGGATGAGTATGAATCCAGCACGCACCTTTGCATCTGCCTTTCCTGCAGGAATTTGGACGGATATTTGGGTTTATTTTCTTGCCCCTCCTTTGGGAATGTTACTCGGTGCAGAACTGTATCTTTACCTCAGTTGTAGGCGCTTAAAAAATATTTGCGTTAAATATTGCAAAGAAACGCCAACGCGCTGCATTAAATCCAAACACGAAACGGTTTAACTCATTACAAAATAACCGATTGCTAGGAGACTTTATGACCAAAAGAATAGGATCTCAAGTCTCCTCCTTCAGGAGGAAAAGCCAAAAACCTGCCGAATTTCCAGCCTCCCGCTTGAGCCAGAGGAACTGATAACTGATAACTGATAACTGAAATGATCTCTCTCATTCAAACCATTAATATCGTCGGCATGACCGTTAGCGACCTCGAACTAGCTCTAGAATTCTATACCACTGTCTTAGATTTTCAGAAAATTTCCGAGGTAGAAGTTTGGGGAACAGAATACGAACATTTGCAGGGATTATTTGGCGTGCGAATGCGGATCGCTCGGGTAAAATTAGGAAGTGAAACCCTAGAATTGACCGAATATTTGACCCCCAGAGGGAGACCCATTCCCGTCAATGCCAAAAGCAACGATCGCATTTTTCAACATATTGCCATTGTCGTTAGCGATATGGAAAAAGCCTACGATCGCCTGCGCAGCCATAAAGTTCGGCACGTTTCTACCGCACCGCAACGGTTGCCAGATTGGAATAAAAATGCGGCAGGTATTGAAGCCTTTTATTTTCAAGATCCCGACGGACACAACTTAGAAATTATTTATTTTCCTGAAGGGAAAGGCGATCCCCAATGGCAGGAAAATAGACAAGACTTATTTTTGGGCATCGATCATACCGCGATCGCCGTTGCCGATAGCGATCGCAGTTTTGCTTTTTACCGAGATACTTTAGGCTTAAATCTCGCGGGAAAAAGTGAAAATTATGGCGTAGAACAAGAACACCTCAATCAAGTTTTTGGAGCAAGATTGCGCATTAGCAGCCTCAAAGCAGCGACAGGAATTGGTATTGAATTCCTCGAATATTTAACGCCGAGGACGGGTTTGCCGATGCCTGTCGATTCGCGATCGAATGACCTTTGGTATTGGCAAACAACGCTAGTTACTGAAGACTTAGGAACCGCTTTACAGCAATTGCAAAAAAATGGTTGCGATCTGATTTCTCCCAGTATTGTCGAACTTCCCGATAATAAATTGGGATTTAAAATGGGGGCGATCGTGCGAGATCCGGATGGTCATGCCCTGCGCTTAATTCAAGTATAATTTTATTGAGGAGTCAATCCAACAATGTATCCGCCCTATTTATTAGTCGAATCTCATAACGCGCATGGAGGCATGATGCACTCATCCAATCCAATTTTACCAATACTCGCTGTTGTTTTTCCGATTGTTTTGGCATTGATTAATATTTACGTGGGAAAAATAGAATGGATTAATAGAATTATTCCCCAGCATCGCTGGATTTCTTTGGGGGCTGGAGTTTCGATCGCCTATGTATTTTTAGATATTTTACCCGAACTCAGTATTGCCCAAGAAGAAATCGAAGAATCCGGTTTAATGTGGCTAAGTTTTTTAGAAAAACACGCTTATCTTCTGGCATTAGTGGGATTGGCACTTTTTTACGGTTTGGAATTATTAGCACACCAGTCACGACGGGTCAACCGAGAAGAATCTGGAGAAGATGCAACCAGTCAAGGAGTTTTTTGGGTACATATCGGTGCGTTTGCGATTTATAATGCCCTGATTGGCGAATTTTTTAGCAATACGGAAGAGAAAGGATTAATTCCTGCCACGCTGCTTTTTGTTGCCCTTGCTTTACACTTTCTGATTAACGATCGCGGTTTACGACACCATCACAAAAAGCCTTACGATCGCATCGGTCGCTGGATTTTAGCTGGGTCTCTGATGACAGGTTGGATTGTGGGAATTTCCTTTCATTTACCGCAAGCATTTCTAGCTGTTTTATGGGGATTATTGGCAGGAGGATTGATTTTAAATGTGTTAAAGGAAGAACTACCCGATACGAAAGAAAGTTGCTTTCCTGCCTTTACAATGGGTGCAGCAGTCTACGCCATTTTACTGCTCTCTATTCGCGTTCATTAACAGCCGCTTTACAAAGGATTGCCTGCAAATTAGCTGTTGGCAATCCTTATTTATGGTAAAATACTAAAGTAGTCAGTTTCTCGTTAAGTTTCAATCAATTATTGTTATGGTCGAACCAGAAATGCGATTGCAGTTATTTTTAGATGGGCGAGATGATTATGTTACTTTGCCCGTAAACAGTTTTCCCACGGGTAGCGAAATTACAGTGAGTTTTTGGAGTTATGGCGGAGGAACGCTACCCGCTAATGTCTCAATTTTGGCTGCTGCGATCGCCAATGGCAAGCGCATTTTTAATATTCACCTGCCTTGGAGCGATGGTAAAATCTACTTTGATTGCGGGGGGTCTGAGAACGGTTACGATCGCATTCAAAGACAGGCCGAACCCGTTGATTATAAGGAAAAATGGTGTCATTGGGCGTTTATCAAAAATGCCATCACCGGAAACATGAAAATTTATCATAATGGCGAACTGTGGTGCGAAGGAGATGGGAAAACTTTTATGCTATCTAAAGCTGCTGGAATTCGAATTGGATCGAATGTCGAAGGGGATTTTCGGCCGTCTTGGCTCTACCAAGGAAGTATTGCCGAGTTAAGAATTTGGGAAATTGCGCGCGCTGAAGAAGAAATTAAAAGAGATATGAATCGTCATTTATCAGGTGATGAAAAAGGTTTAGTGAGTTATTGGCCGTTAGACGAACGAGAAGGAAATTTAGTCTACGATAAAACGAAACATTGCGAACCTGCTACGATTCATGGGAATGCAGTTTGGATGGAATTTGAAGCGCCTCCGTTGCAGCGCGATCGCGAACCCGATCCTCCTCCTCAAAATAAAGAAGTCGCACCACAAGACCTCTTAAAAACAGTTTTATATTTAGCAATCGGGGGCGCGAGTTTAGCCGTAGATAAAGTCAATGAAACCTTAGAAAATTTTCAAGAAGATAGTAAAGAAGCGATTGAGGAAATTATCGAACGAGGGCAAGAGGTTTATAAAAAATGGTATAAATAGAAAATCGGCGATCGCATGACGAATTTATCTCATATTAAATCTGTCTCATTACCCATAATTAAGAGGGCGTATTGCATACGCCCCTACGAAAATCAAAATTAACGATCCGAATTTTATATCAAAGAACTTGCTCTTTAATATAATCTGCAACCCGCAATGTTTGGGCAATAATTGTTAGAGTTGGGTTCACTGCTCCAGCCGAAACAAAGAAACTGCCATCCGTTACAAAAACATTGTCGAGTTCGTGGGTTTTGCAATAGGGATCGAGAATAGAATTGCTGGCATTCGTCCCCATTTTCATCGTTCCCATAGTATGTCCCAAAGGAATAGCAACATCAGAACCGAGATAAAAATCAACATTGCGAGTCCCGCAATCATGACAGCCGATAGAATCTAAAAGATCGTGGAGACGATTTTTAAGTTGTATGGCGGCTTCTACATTATTGACAGTGTAATCGAAGATTACTTTGCCTTGATTATCGTAACCAATTCGGTTATCTAAATCGGGTAGATCTTCCCCTTGCAGCCAGAAATCTAAAGAATGAGCCGCCATTTCCGCATAGGTCATATTCTCTAAAGGTTCTGGGGTTTCAAAGCTCATGATTTGCTCGTTGACCTTACCCAACATTTGAATTAACCCCATTGGATATTTAAAGGTATCATCTCCCCAATAATAATCGGCGAGGGCGAGGGTTTTTTCAAAAATAGAATCGTTGGGAGTTTTACTGATGGCAATCAAAGTCGCGTTATTATGTCCCATAAAATTGCGACCGACTAAACCCGTTGAATTGGCTAAACCGTCGGGATGTTTATCCTGTTTAGAACGTAAAAATAACAGCGCAGAACCCAACGCACCCGCAGCGACGACGACAACATTGGCAGAATATTCTATAACTTCTCCAGCCTGCGATCGCACGACAATTTTACTGACTTTCCGACCTGAAGCATCGGTCTCCAATCGTTCGACCGGACTATAGGTTTTCAGAGTCACATTATCATACTGTAACGCGGGTCTAACCCCGACAATATGAGAATCGGCTTTGATTTCATAGGGGTCGGGATAGCCGTCAAATTGGGGCCATAAATCCAAACTGCTAGTTGCTCCCTCTTCTCCATAGTGACCCATGCGCATCCCCATAGGAATGGGAAAGGGTTTTAAACCACTCGCCGCTAGATCGTCGTTGAGGGTTTGGATGCGCGGTTCGTGTTCTAGAGGGGGATAGGGATAAGCATCGCTGCGACGTGGTTCCGTGGGATCGACTCCCGCTTCCCCATGAACGTAATACCATTTTTCTCCGAGAGTATAGTAGGGTTCTAAGTCATCATAGGTAATCGGCCAAGCTGGAGATACCCCACCGTGGTGTTCTATTTCTTCAAAATCCCCCTCCCGCAAGCGAAAGAGTGCCGCACCGTAGAATTTCGTGTTTCCACCCACGTAATAGTGAGGGTGTAGGGGGCGAAAAGCCTCGCCATTATGATACCAAGTATCATTGGGCGTATATTTCAGATCGACCCACATAGCATGAGCGTCTAAGTTGTCTTTTTCGCGAGGGACAAAGCCTCCTTTTTCGAGGATCAAAATGCGTTTACCAGTGGGTGCTAAAGCTCTAGCCATCGTGCCACCCCCGGCACCCGTCCCGATAATAATGATGTCGTAATGTTCTGTCATGGTTTTGTGAGTTATGGATTGTTAGCGGTCAATTTTTGCTGGTTTCGATCGCGTCAGCGTTCGGTCAAGCTCTCTCTTGTATGGAGTTCGGCTGGAATTTGTATCGCCTCCGTCACAGCGCGATCGCTCGGGTAGAATTGTCGATTATTGTACCGTGGAAGGGGTATATTACCTGTTTGTGCTGCAATGCGATCGCCTTAAATTTCGACTTCACTAGAATTTGCAAAGATGTCTTGGGAATATTGAGCAATGGTAAAAAATACAGAAATGTGAAATAATACGATTGCGCCCTATTGGATCGAGATTCTAAATCTTTAAAACACAAGCAAACTAACCAATAGAGAATACCGACCCGCAGCAATCGCCCGAACCCATGAATGCCGAAGAACTCGCCCAATACATCGAAAAAACGAAAGGAGAAACCAAACCGTGGTTGCTAGTCCAACTGCGGCTAAAAAAACTCGAAGAGAGTCGCGA
This sequence comes from Cyanobacteria bacterium P01_E01_bin.42, assembly GCA_039194995.1. Lineage (GTDB taxonomy): Bacteria > Cyanobacteriota > Cyanobacteriia > Cyanobacteriales > Spirulinaceae > CCY15215. The sequence continues at coordinate 13,907 of JBCCVR010000123.1, forward strand.
TCGCCTCTCCCCAGAAGAGTACGTTCAACGCCTCGAAGATATTCACCGAGATATGATGAATTTAGGAGAATGGTGGATTGGCAGAGAAAGAGAAGTATTTGGAGAAGAGTAAACCAATAACTAATAACTAATAACCAATAACCAATGTCTGTAGAACTCCAAGATGAATTGAATAATGCGGTCAATACCCGCCGCAATTTTGCCATTATTTCCCACCCAGACGCGGGCAAAACAACACTGACAGAAAAGCTGTTATTGTATGGTGGAGCCATTCACGAAGCCGGATCCGTAAAGGCGAGAAGGGCGCAACGCAAGGTAACTTCTGACTGGATGGAAATGGAACAGCAACGGGGCATTTCCATTACCTCAACAGTTTTGCAGTTCGAGTATGACGGCTATCAAATTAACTTACTCGATACTCCCGGACACCAAGATTTTAGTGAAGATACTTATCGTACCCTCGCGGCGGCAGATAATGCCGTCATGCTGATCGATGCGGCGAAAGGATTGGAACCCCAAACTCGCAAGCTATTTGAGGTTTGTAAGATGCGAGGATTGCCGATTTTTACCTTTACGAATAAGCTCGATCGCCCGGGACGAGATCCCCTAGAATTATTGGACGAAATCGAGCAAGAGTTGGGTTTGCAGACTTATGCGGTGAACTATCCCATCGGTATGGGCGATCGCTTTAAGGGAGTTTTCGATCGCCGTCAGCAAAAAATTCACTTATTTGAAAGACGCGCTCATGGAAGCAAAGCAGCCGAAGCGACAACGATTGACCTCGGCGACCCGAAAATAGAAGAATTACTCGAACAAGATCTGTATTACGAACTCAAAGAAAATCTGGAAATTCTCGAAGAAATCGGCTCCGAGTTCGATATGGAAAAGATCCATGCCGGTCAATTAACCCCCGTCTTTTTTGGCAGTGCTATGACCAATTTTGGCGTGCAACTTTTCCTCGAAGCCTTTTTAGAATATGCTCTCAAACCCGAGGGAAGGAATTCTTCTCGCGGCGCGATCGCTCCCACCAGTCAAGATTTTAGCGGTTTTGTGTTTAAACTGCAAGCCAATATGGATCCCAAGCATCGCGATCGCGTGGCTTTTATTCGCGTTTGTACGGGGAAATTTGAAAAAGATATGACCGTCAGCCATGCGAGAACGGGTAAAACGGTACGCCTATCAAGACCGCAAAAATTGTTCGCCCAAGGTCGGGAATCCCTTGATGTGGCTTATGCAGGAGATGTCATTGGCTTAAACAATCCGGGGGTGTTTACCATTGGTGACACGATTTATAAAGGCAAGAAATTAGAATACGAAGGCATTCCCTGTTTCTCGCCGGAACTATTTGCCTATTTGAAAAATCCCAATCCTTCTAAGTTCAAACAATTTAACAAAGGAATTAAGGAATTACAGGAAGAAGGTGCCGTACAAATCATGTATTCGTCCGATGAATTTAAACGAGATCCGATCTTGGCAGCAGTCGGACAATTACAATTTGAAGTGGTACAATTTCGCCTGCAAAATGAGTACAATGTAGAAACGCGATTAGAGTCTTTACCCTATAGTTTGGCGCGATGGGTTGCTGGAGGTTGGGAAGCCTTGGAAAAGGCGGGGCGTTTGTTTAATACGGAGACCGTAAAAGACAATTGGGAGCGTCCGGTTTTACTGTTCCGTAATGAATGGAATATGCGCCAAATTATGGAAGATCATCCCGAATTAAAGCTCAATTCTACCGCACCCGTCGGCTCGGGCTTACAGCCGGATTAAAACATCACGCACCCAAGTTTTGTTCTCTTATTGCTCGGGTCGAGGAAAGGCGATTTATCACTTATCATTCATTAATAGTTGTTCTTCGATATTAATTCTCATGGTTTTGCAAATTGCATCTAGGGGGAGATCGTTGGGGTCGTGACCGAAGGGATTTTCGATTTCCAGACCGATCGCTTCAATGCCAAAAACGGTAAAACTGATAATACCAACCACAATTCCCGTCCCCCAACCAAATTCGCTCACCAATTGGGAAGGCAAACAGCAACAGTAGAGAAATAAAAGTTGTTTTAAATGAATCGAATAAGCCAAAGGCATGGGGGTTTTTAAAATTCGCTCGCATCCCCCCAACACATCGACCATTGTTTCGAGAAGTTGCAGAATTGAGAGTAAATAGCTCATTTCGATGCGATCGCGTTGGGATTGTTGGTTGATATAATCTCCAATCCAGAGAGCAATTTCCAAGGGTGCATTATTCATGCGCTGTAATTGTTCGTAGCGTTCCGATGGGATGAGTTCTGCCAGTTCGCGATCGATCGGTTCGTCGCGTAAATGTAGTTTGGTGGCGATCGCAAAGGCGGGTAATAATCGAATAGTTGCGATTTTTTCGGTTTTATCCTGCGGATTTTCTTCGCGAATGCCTACCCAAAGTTATCGGGAGAGATTGCGAACGGTATTGACTAAAACCCCCCATAGTTTTCTCCCTTCCCAAAAGCGTTCGTAAGCGGTATTCGTTCTGAATACGAGGAGTAGTCCGAGCACGAGACTAGAAACAATACTCGTTTGGGAGGGTAAAGCGATGGGAACTTGGCGATCGTAGAGTACCGATACGATCGCGCTTAAAACAAGAAAGAAAACGACGCGAGGTAAAATTGTGGGAATAACGGAAAAGTCCCAGTAAAACAAAAATTCAAACCAATAACGAGGTTCGGTCGAGGTTTGCGATCGACTGCGCCGAAAAACATTGAAGAGACTCGGAGTTTTTAACGATTTGCGATTCATTCATTTTGTAGATGTTTGATACAAAAGTGATGATAATGGGATTGGGTGTTGCTGTCAATGGCGATCGCCTTTCCCATGAGAGACTTGGATTTTATGATTAAGCGCGATCGGACTTTCCAAGAATGAATGAGAAGCGCGATCGCTTTTTCTGATTATTTGACTTTATTGGCAACCGCTAAAAATTTTTGACTAAAATGATTCAATAACTCTTCAGAACAATAACAAAAATTCGAGGAATATTTGACAGCGATCGCCGAAATTCGGTATGGAGAGGCTGACTCGGAAAAGGTCAAAACTTTAGAAGGAACTAAAGAAACAATTAGAGAACAAACTCTTGAATATATAACTCCTCAATTAGAATTTTTTTGTCAAAAAAACTACTAATACAGAAGCAGGAAGATTGAGAAATATTAAAAGTATTATTGGTACTTTAAATCTCACAGAAAAATTTGAATATTTACCTTTAATTCTTCCTTTTGTTGTTTTTCCTTCAACAGAAATTTTGATAGCCTCTGCTCGTTCTCTATTGAGTAAGTGCCGTGGCAAAAAGCCAACAGAGCTAAAGCAACTCCCTTATCAAACTAATAATATTCATACAATGGATTCAGATGCTTTGGAAAATAAAGCATTACAGTATCTCGACGAACAAGAGATGCAACGAATTTACAAAGATATTCCCGAAGCGAGAATATTGATTCAAACTCTTTCTACACTCAATCCTCTGACGGTTTAACGGATGGCGATAAAGTAATGCTCGGACGATCGCCCCCAAAGATAATCCCCCCTTTTCTCTCAGTTCGGGAAATTTGCAGCCCGGGTCGAGGCCAAGTGACCCCACTGGCTTAACATTAACTTAAGAAATCGTCTCGACAACGCGATCGCCAGTCGCGATCGGCATTGCGAGCGATCGTCGCGAGGGGGGCGTTTTCACCAACCCCCTTCGGAATACCCTAGAAAATCTGCGTCTGTTGAGGGTGCAGCAATGTTAAGCGAATAAACTTTCAATGATTTTTAACTTAATGACTCGGGCGGCTTCCCCTCCCCTCATTGACCTTTCCCTCCTTCCTTGGATTCCCCAGCCTGTCTTAGCCACCGCAGAAGAGGCAGATAGCAGCCTGGTTCTTGCTGGGGTTTTGCTCAGTTTGGTACTGATCTACGCTGCCAGTAAAATCGGCGGCGAACTTTGCGCTCGCATTAATCTTCCCCCCGTTCTAGGCGAATTGGTTGGGGGTGTGGCGATCGGTGTATCTGCCTTCCATCTCCTCGTCTTTCCCGAAGGTGGCTCCCAAGCCAGCGATTCCCTCCTAATCCAATTCCTCGAACTCACCACCAATCTTTCCCCCGAAAATGCCGATGCCGTCTTTGCCGCTCAAAGCGAAGTCATTTCCGTTCTCTCGGAAATCGGCGTGATCCTACTCCTGTTTGAAATCGGCTTGGAATCGGAATTACAAGAACTGATTCGCGTCGGTCCTCAAGCGGCGATCGTGGCGGTTGTCGGTGTTGTCGTTCCCTTCGTCGGGGGAACTGTCGGGTTAATGTTCCTTTTTGGTGTCAGTGCCATTCCCGCTATTTTTGCCGGAGCGGCTCTTACGGCGACCAGTATCGGCATTACGGCAAAAGTCCTCGCGGAAATCGGGCAACTGAGTTCTAAAGAGGGGCAAATCATCATCGGTGCGGCGGTATTGGATGACGTACTCGGTATTATCGTTCTCGCCGTGGTTGCCAGTTTGGTGAAAACCGGAGAAATTCAAATTACTAACATTGTCTATCTCGTCATTAGTGCCGGAGCCTTTCTCATCGGCGCAATTCTTATCGGTCGGTTTCTCAAGCCTTTTTATATTACATTAGTTGAGAAGCTAAAAACTCGCGGACAACTTCTGCTTGTCTCCCTCATTTTTGCTTTCGTCCTGTCTTATATTGCTGCCGCCATTCAACTTGAAGCAATTTTGGGTGCATTTGCTGCTGGATTGGTCTTGGCAGAAACGGAAAAACGCAAGGAACTCGAAGAACAGGTTATCCCCGTTGCCGATATTCTCGTCCCCGTTTTCTTTGTCGGCGTTGGTGCGCGAACTGACCTGAGCGTACTTAATCCAGCGATTCCCAGCAACCGAGAAGGACTAATTATTGCTGCCTTCCTGATCGTCGTCGCGATCGTCGGTAAAGTGGTTACGGGATTTACCGTTTTTGGCCAGCCGGATTTGAAAAAATTGGCGATTGGCGTGGGCATGATCCCCCGAGGCGAAGTAGGATTGGTGTTTGCTGGGGTCGGCGCTGCCAGTGGCGCGCTGTCATCGGCAACAGAGGCGGCTATCATTATGATGGTGATTACGACTACGTTTATCGCACCGCCTTTATTGCGGGTTGTCTTTCAAGAACCGCAGGCCGTTTCGGAAGAATCTTCTGAAGCCTAAAGCCTCTCGTTCGTCGTTCCTTGGTGAGGAAAGAGGATTTTGAGAAAATACTGGTTACTCATTAGCATTTTGAGCGTCCTGCTCTCTTGCTCCCCCGCAGAAGCCGCTCGGCTTTTGTTTTGGCGCTTCGATTCTTCTCAGAATCGCTTGGTTTTTACCACGGATAGCGATGTGCGACCGAGCGCCAAATTAATCGACGATCCCACTCGCCTGGTCATTGACCTACCGGGAGTGCGCTTAGACGATCGCGCTTACCCCCAACGCATCGGCGGCGCGATCGCCAGCGTTCGGGTCGGTCAAGTTACCCCGGCTGCGGCTCGCTTGGTGGTCGAACTGGCTCCCGGTTATACCCTCGATCCCCAAAAAGTCAGTTTTACGGGGGCTTCGGCAACGCAATGGTCGGTACAACTCCCCACCCCCGAGCGGATCGTTGCGGCTGCCGCTGTTGCACCGGAATTAACGCCGATCGCCGATTCTCCCACGCCAACCCCCGCTCCAACTCCTGCGCCAACTAAAGTCGAACGCCAACGCTTTCAAAGCACTCGCAATGGCTTTTTCGTGCGCTTGGAAGAAACGGCGGCGGGTCGAGTGAACGTGACCCACGGAGAAGATGTTCGCCAAGTGGAAATCGATCTGGACGGAATTGTCCTACCTAAAGATTTGGTGGCTCGCTCTTTCTCGGTGGAACGTTTGGGGGTCAATCGCGTGGCCTTTGCCCAACTCAGTGCCTCTCCCCCCAAGGCTCGAATTACTCTCGATACGACGGGAGAACAATTGGATTGGAATGCAGCATTGGGACGCAATGGACTGGCGATCGTGCCAGTCGAAGGGGCTGAACTGCGCAGCGGAAATGTTTCTCCTCCCGAATCCATTGCGACTCGTTTTTCCTCAATCTCTCTCGATAATATCTCTCTGGATAATGTTAATGTCGAGGCTGAGCCTGTCGCACCTCCAACTGCTCCCCCTCAACTTGAAGTTAACACCCCCAATACCCGCGAATCGTCGGGCAATCTCGCCCAACGCGATCGCCTGACGACAATCCGTTCGGTAAATTGGGGGTTAGGCAATCAACTCTACATTCGCGCCAACGGCCGGATTAACGGTTCGATGCGTTGGGACGGTGATGCAGAGGCTTATATCATTACCATTCCCAATGCTCGTTTAGCAGAAGGCGTGCGGGGTCCTCAACTGCGTGCGGGGGGGCCGATCGCGGAAATGCGCCTGCGCCAGCACGATCGCCGACAAACCGTAGAAATTACCCTGAAGACCGCTCGCGGCTTTGTTGCGGGGGAACTCAACCAACTGGGGTCAACCCTGCTCGCCCTCGAGTTGCGCAACGATCCCATCGCTTCGACCCCCATTCCTTCTCGTCCCATTCCCCCTCGCGTCTCCACTCCCCGCCGGACGAATCCTCGCCGAACCCCGCGACCGAGAACGACCGATCCGCGTTCTACGCAACCGAGAACAACAACGCCATCCCGTCCTGTTAACCGTCGCGTTTTAATTACTATCGATCCCGGCCATGGGGGCAGAGATCCGGGGGCGATTGGTATTGGCGGCTTACGGGAAAAAGATGTGGTTCTCCCAATTTCTTTAGAAGTTTCCCGCATTCTGCAACAAAATGGCGTGCAGGTGGTCATGACGCGCAATCGCGATTATTTTGTGAGTTTAGCAGGACGGGCATCCATGGCTAACCGCTCTCGTTCAGATATTTTTGTTAGCATTCATGCCAATGCCATCAGCATGAGCCGTCCCGATGTGAATGGGGTGGAAACCTTCTATTACTCTGCTTCCGGACGGCGTTTGGCCAGTGCCATCCAGTCTCGCATTCTCCGCAATATTCGCATTGGCAATCGCGGCGTTAAACGAGCGAGATTTTATGTTCTGCGCAATACCTCGATGCCTTCCGCACTGGTAGAGGTTGGCTTTGTAACCGGACGCTACGATGCACCTCGTTTAGCTACTTCCAGTTTCCGATCGCAAATGGCTCGAGCGATCGCGGAAGGAATTCTAGACTACATTCGCGCAACTCGGCGTTAATTTGTTATTTATTGTTTGTTGTTCGTGTTTTGGTCAGCATTCCCCGAGGGAATGCGTACTTCGACAGCGCTCGACAAACTCCATTGGGGTTTGACCGCTTGTTCATTATTTGGATGCCAATAACCAATAACCAATAACTAATAACTAATAACATTCGCATATGAAAGAATTCAATGAACAACGCATTGGCGTTTTTGATAGTGGTGTGGGAGGCTTAACCGTTCTCAAGGAACTCGAACGACAGTTGCCAAGAGAATCCATTCTTTATTTTGGAGATACGGCACGACTGCCCTATGGAACGCGATCGAAGGCGGAAATTCTCCAGTTTGTCCTCGACATTTTAGCTTGGATGGCAGAAGAAGAGGTCAAAATGGTCGTGATGGCCTGCAATACCAGTTCTGCTTTAGCATTAGATGAAGTGCGGGCATGTTTTGATTTTCCCATTCTCGGTTTAATTCTGCCCGGCGCAAAGGCTGCCGTTCTCCAAGGCCGGCGTATTGGCGCGATCGCGACCCCGGCAACTGTTGCGAGTAATGCTTATCGTCAAGCGATTTTAGAAATTGATGCGAATGTTCGTGTTTGGCAAGTGGGTTGTCCGGAATTCGTGCCCCTGATTGAAGAAAATCGCATTCATCATCCCTATACTCGTCAAGTGGCAACGGCTTATCTCCAGCCTTTACTCGATAATCAAATCGATACTTTAATTTACGGCTGCACTCACTATCCCCATCTTGCTCCCGTCTTGAAGACAATTTTGCCCCCTTCCGTGCGTTTGGTCAATCCGGCCGATTGCGTTGCCAAAGCCACAGCACGCGAACTTCAATTATTGGGGTTGGACAATATTGGAGAGAAGCGTCCAACGCGCTTTTGCGTCAGTGGCGATCCCCAGCGTTTTGCTCGTTTATCCCAACAGTGGCTCTCAGAAACGCCCAATGTAGAAAAAGTCTACCTTTCCTCCGCACGACTTGCATCAATGCCTCTGAATTCGGTAGACTCGTAAGTCCTAGTGAGAACAATCTGGAATGATTAATTTCCAGATTGGATTCTACGAGATGCTGGTCGTTCCGTTTTATACTTACGTCCGGCCAGCGTCAACAAACAATAAATCAACAGTAGGTAGCTCGTGGCTACCAAAAGAATCATCATAAGCCCACCTCCAAAGCAACGCGAAAAAACAACGCAAACAAGTTGTCCCGATCCCAATTCGTTTAACTTGCCTTGTTTGGCCTTGCGCTCTTTAAGCAAAAACTCCCTCACAAGAAATGAGAAGACAATCTCTCCTTTTGTTTGCCCGCCGATCGCCATAACAAAGCCAACTCTAAATCCTGCTGAAAAAAGTCCGGCAAGATTTGATAGGCAAGAAACTGAATAACGCTTCCAATTCGCTCCTCGTTCAACCCGCTACACCCTCAACCCATCTCCAATCGGATGGGCATTGGCTGCATGGAACGCAGGCAACAAGTACCGCGCACTGCTCTTACAACCCCTTACAGGAATCTAGCCAAAGCGATCGCAAAATTCAAATTTGTTCTTCGAGTAATATAAAAATAAAAGCAAATAAAAATGCTCGATAGCACAAATCACTTTTATCCTCAGTATTACTTCGTCGCTCTAAATTAGTGCTAACATCTTCACTAAAAATATCTTCCAAAGAGTTTACTCGATTGTGTGGGAGCGAACTTTTAAATAAAGACCTTCAATCTTGACCTTAGATCCAAAACTCAGATCCAAACCTTAGATATATCATCTAAGTGTTGCTCTCAAGATTTATAACTTCGGTTCTCATCGAAAAGTTCACCTTTTAATTCCTTGAAAAACATCCCCAGTAAAAAGGTAAAACTTTTTACAATCGCATCAAGTGAGACTGACAATAGCCTTTTCTTTGATGACTTTCCTTTGATACTATGATTCCGTGCAGTTATGGTTTACTGATTTCTCATTTTGTATAAAATGTTTTGTATAAAATGTACCGTACAGAATTTTGTATAAAGTACAAGCTACATAGTACAGGCTACATAGTACAAAATACTATAAAATGAGTGTTGCCAGATGAGTGCAGGAAATCTAAGAAACCCTTAGTATAAGATTAACACAACTCATCTCACTCGTGAAGAACTTGCGCAAAAAA
>JBCCVR010000124.1:0-23216 GCA_039194995.1 Cyanobacteria bacterium P01_E01_bin.42
TCAAATTTGACATTGCGTGCGACGGCTAAGGCTTGTAAATTGGCGAGACTCCCCCCGCTGAACAGAACTCCCCCCGATGGCGTCCCCAACCCAGATAACGCCGCAAGTTCTGCCAGTAGATGAGACTCCAAACGCGAGAAAATTGGAGACATTTCCAGACTCAGCATATTGTTATTAATTGCTGCGGCGATCGCTTCCCCTAAAATCGAAAAAGTCGTGGGAATTGAATCCATATGTCCGATAAACGCCGGATTTGCGGCATTCATCGCACCCGCTAAAATGCTTTGTAATTGCTCGACGATCTCATTTTCTGCTAGGGGAGTATCGGGAATCGTTATCTTATTGGGAAATGATGATGCTGAAGGTAAAGGAGAGCGATCGCCAGCATTGTGCAAATGGTTTAAAACCAGTTCTAACACCTGCTGAAAAAGTTGTTCGATCTCGGCTCGATTGCCACCGAGAGGATCGATAAAAGCAGTTTTTGGGAGTTGCGATCGCTGCATGAGGTGACCCGTTATGGATTGAGGACAAGTTTCCCGCTTACCTTTCCAGATTCTAGCAACTTATGGGCTGCTGCGGCTTGGGATAAGGACAAACATTGATGAATTTGCGGTGCGATCGCTCGGGAAAGTTTGTCTCTATGTTTCTCTGCATCTCTGTGGTTGATTGGAGTATGAGAAAAGCTATCAATTAACTTTCCATTGGGAGATGAGATCAACAAGATTCTTCTCTGTTTCTTGCCATCGCTTTAAATCAAAATCTGTTGAGTTTTTAAAATTATAGTGGAGTGTCCCTTCCGTAGTTCTAACCCAATGGGAGCATACCCGACGTTCTGTTTTAGTAAACTTAAAGTCTTGGATCGAGTTGAATTGCTTGCAACTGACAAATTTAACAAGTTTATTTTCAGTATCGATCTGAAAATAGGTTGGAGCGGATCTCATGTTAAATTTTCGGTCTGAATCCGGATCTAATGATTTGTCAATTATGTATGATTTTACTCCATCTATTGATTGGATTTGGTATTGGTCTGCTCCTTCTAAGATGATAACGCGATCGCCGTCAAGTTCAAATTCATCAATTCGTTTAAAAAAAAGATGTAACGTAGGATCTGAGACTTCAGGAAGAGGCCGCAAAGATAAAAGTACGTGTTCGTAACTACAATCTCTACGAGAGTCATAAATTCCACTCAGATTTTCAATACACATATGAAGATTTAGTCCATGCTTACTATTTCTAAGTGTAGTAAATTCTCATGGAACTCGATATTCAACATCACCAACAAATTGACTAAAATAGTCGGGAACTGGCTTAACTTTAATCATTACGACTGTTGCTATGATGAGGAGAATTCCGTAAACTCCGGCGGTGCTTCCTAACATTCCTTTGAGAGAAAACCGTTTTCTAAAAATTGATAGCATGACGGCGAAAAGGAAAGATGTAACAATTCCAATATTCCAGATTTTTATAAAAGCAATAGAGTATGGTGCAAAAGCAGTATTAGGATGATAAAAGATGGAGATGGACACACTGATAACGAGCCAAGTAGTAAGAGCAAATATAGCAAAAATCAGCCAATTTACCAGAATTAGATAGCCTTTAATTTTAATTTTTAATTTTCATTTTTCCCGATCCTAGAGCGATCGCATCAAATCGAGCTACTTCGGTCATTATAACGATATCTCGCATTCCTTTTTGTAAAAAACGAACCCCGAAAAAATTCGAGGTTCGCCTTTTCAACAATCGATAACTGCTTAAAAATTAAGCCCCTCGATTATGAGGAGTCGTGAAATCAATTTCTGGCCCAACGGGAACGACTCTTGTAGGATTGATAGTTTCATGACTTTCGTAATAATGTCTTTTAATGTGGGCAAAATTAACAGTTTCTGCCACTCCCGGAGTTTGATATAAATCCCGCAGATAACCCCAGAGATTGGGATAATCGACGATGCGGCGAATGTTGCATTTGAAATGCCCCACATAAACTGGATCGAAGCGCACGAGGGTGGTGAAGAGTCGCCAATCTGCTTCCGTCACCCGATCGCCTGTCAAATAGCGCTGTTTTGCGAGGCGTTCTTCCAACCAATCGAGGGTCTCGAAGAGGGGTTTTATTGCTTCCTCGTAAGCCTCTTGGGTCGTGGCAAAACCGCATTTGTAAACCCCATTATTGACTGTATTGTAAATGCGATCGTTGAGGGTGTCGATTTCCTCTCGCAAGTCTTCGGGATAGTAATCTCCGGGTTTTGCCCCCACGCTATCAAAGGCACTATTTAACATTCGAATAATCTCTGAGGATTCGTTATTAACGATGGTCTGCTTTTGCTTGTCCCAGAGAATTGGCACCGTTACCCGTCCCGTATATTTTGCATCGGCGCGGGTGTAGATTTGGTGCAACAATTCGGCATTAAAAAGAGGATCGCCGATAACGCCCTCTCCGGGTGCAAAAGTCCAACCGCGATCGCCCATGAACCAATTGACGACGGAGAGAGAAATCGCTTCTTCTAACCCTTTGAGGGCGCGGAAAATTAGCGTTCGATGGGCCCAAGGACAGGCATAGGAGACGTAGAGATGATAGCGTCCCGGTTCTGCTTTAAAGCCCCCTTCTCCTGTCTCTCCCGGACTACCATCGGCAGTTACCCAATTGCGAAATTGGGAGGCTTTGCGGACGAATCGCCCTCCCGTACTGGCGGTATCGTACCATTGGTCTTGCCAAATGCCGTCTACTAAAAGTCCCACGATTTTCCTCCAAAAATTACTTGCTTGATGGCAAGAAACTGGCAGACGATCACTGAGCTTGTCGAAGTGATGCCAGTTCCACAAATTACCGATTTATTGTCTTAACTTCGACATGGATGCGATCGCGATCTCACTGCAAGTTTGGCAAAAATGAAGTCCACATCCCATGAAAACCGTAGGGGATATGATAGGGAAGATGGAGTTGAGCGATCGCGCCTTGTTGCAGGTCTCGCGCATCGAGAATGACCAATTTTGAGCGATGTTTAGCCCCATCATAGACCAAGACTAACAGCCAGCCATCATCCTCGGCTACACCGTCTGGAGCAGGCACAAAAATGGGTTCGCTGACAAATCCCGATGGAGCCGCACTCCACAATTGTCGCTCTCCGGTGTGCCAGTCGATTTTCATTACTGCTTGCAAGGGAGAATTTTCCTCCTGTTCCCGATCGGTTGCTCCGACGTAAAGATAGCGATAGGGACGACCGCAGCGATCGCGATTAAGTTGGGGAAATTCGCAAGACCGCGTTTCTACAAGCTGGGAATCAACGGTTTTACGGGCGCGATCGATACAGAAGCGACGAAGCTGACTCTTCGGATATTGACCGGGATCGATGTCGCGAAAATCGATATCCGGGTCGAGTTGGGGGAAATAATCCAAGCAAATGGCCTCGACCCAAATTTTGTCCCCTTCTTCCCAAGCGTTGGCGTAGTGAAAGATAAAATTAGGATCGGTTTCGAGAACCTGCATTTCAAAGTCGCCATTACGGGAAATGAGAACGACCTTAGTGGGGCGATCGTCGCGGAACTGGATGCACTTATCCGCCCCTTTTAAGCCAAATAGCATCGAGAATCCGTCGAGAGTGACGGGATTCTGGAAAAAGATGCAAGTATCGGTCGTGACTGCCATATCGTGGAGAAAGGCAAAGCCCGGAAGGATATGCGCGTGTTTTTTTAACAGTTTCCCTTGGCGATCGAATTCAAAAATCTCGACTTTGCTCGAAAGTCCCGCTTTGACGCTATAAGTAACTAATCTTTCTTCCCCATCATCTCCTTTAATAATCGTCGGATGGGCGGAAAGGGGCTGATTTGAGTCAAGAACCGATGCGAGGAAGCGATCGCGCCCGACGGTTTCTAAATTTGCAGGATCGAGGCGATGGGGCGATCCACCTTCCCATAATGCCCACAGCCGATCCGCCCAATAGAGAACGTTTGTGTTAGCAGCGTTCTTGAAATTCGTATCGAAACAGTTCGCCAACCATCCCCCCGGTTTTTGAGTCCCAAAACCGCGATAGAGAATTTTCTGTGCTTTTTGTTCGGCGATATAGGCTTCCGTGCGGACGAAGCGATTCTGGAAATAAACTTTACCATTGGGGCAGAAGGAGAACGCGCAAATCATGCCATCGCCATCAAAGGGATGAGCAAAGGGCTGTCCTCCCACATCCATTAGCCCCGGACCGTTGCGAAAGAGGGTTCCTCGTAGATTGGCGGGAATTTCTCCTTCAATCTCTTCAATCCAATAGGCTCCTTCGTTGGGTTGGGAAAGATAACCTTTAATCCATTCTTCTCGACGATAAGATGGCAATACTGTGGGCGTAACAAGGTTTTGCATGGGTCTGTTGAAGTGGCTCGGCTCGTACTGGGGAATCTATTAAGAATTGTTACACAATTTTGCGATCGCGCGAGCAATTCAGACCGACAGCGAGAACAAAAGCCGTGATATAGCATTACGGGCTTGTATTAAGACATGAAGAATTTGAACCACAGAGACACAGAGAAACACAGAGAGAGGAAATGTTTTAATCTGTCAGTGTAATGCTATGTCAAACCGTGTAGAGCTTGCACTACCCTCCTTTTGCATCCAGTTTCGGGGCAATTTCAATCGTAAATTTTGCGCCTTCTCCCAAGTTCGACTGACAATCGAGGATTCCGCCATGTTTTTCGACGACAATTTGATAGCTAATCGCTAATCCCATCCCTGTTCCCTTACCGATCGGTTTAGTGGTAAAGAAGGGATCGAAGAGTTTTTCTTGGTTTGCTGGTGGAATTCCCGTACCATTATCGGAGATTTCGACGATCGCATGGGGTTCCGGAATGCCATCGCTGGCTTCAAAGCGGGTATTGATAGCGATCGTGCTGGGATTGGTTTTAATCTCGGTTAACGTGCGGTGTTTATCTCGTTCCTCAAGAGCATCAATGGCATTAGAGAGAAGATTCATAAAGACTTGATTGAGAGGGCCGGGATAGCATTCGACTTCCGGTAACTTTCCATACTGCTTGACAATTGTAACCCCAGGGCGTTCGGGTTTTGCTTTCAAGCGATTGCCTAAAATCAATAATGTGCTATCCAAACCCTCGTGTAAATCTACACCTTTGGTCTCGCTTTCATCTAAACGCGAGAAGTTCCGTAAAGATTGGACGATTTCCCGAATGCGACTGGCTCCAATCTTCATCGAACCTAGCATTTTCGGTAAGTCTTCCAAGAGAAAATCTAATTCGATTTCTTCAATTTCTTCTGCAATATCCGGAGTTGGATCGGGATAGTCTCGGGCATACAATTCCAAGAGACGAATCAAATCTTTCATATAGCGATCGGTATGCACCAAATTGCCATAAATAAAGTTAGTAGGATTATTGATTTCGTGAGCGACCCCCGCGACTAATTGTCCCAAACTGGACATTTTTTCACTCTGAATCAAGTGAGTATGGGTCTCGATTAAGCGAGTGTGAACCTGCTGTAATTTTCGCAGGGTTTTTTCTAATTCTAGGGCTTTTTCTCGTTCTCGCGCTTCTGAGGCTTCTAAGGCTTCGTAGAGTTTGGCGAGCTTATCGGCTTTTCGGAGGGTAATTCGTTGGATGGCTTTTTGTAATTCTAAGGCTGCTTCGATCTCGCTTTCTTTCCACGGCAAACAAGTAAAACGTACCGATTCTTTCCAGAGTTCAAAAGATTGTCGAGGGCAAAGAATTACTTGTCCTTGCTCATTTTGAGAGACAGTTTGTTGAGGATTTCCCGCCCATTTTACGGTCTGAATGACTTCAGGTCGAAACCAGATAATGTATTTACAGCTTGTTTCCGAAAGGGAAATTGCGAGGAAACCACTAGCAATATTTTTACAGGCTTGATATTGTGGATCGATCTTTGCCAGAGAATTGGCATGAACGATCTTTTCATCGGGATGGGTTTCGCGCAACCATTGAACCAAAAATGAGATCGCTTCTTTTTCCGGCACTTTGCCAACAACAGTATAGTTATCCTCGATCCAAATTACGGCTCCGGTTGCTCCGACTAAATCTGTAACATTGGGTTGATATTGGGTCAAACCGTCAATAAAATTTTCTTCTGTCGAAAGAAATTCAATCAATTGGGTTTGTATGCCATTGAGTTGTAATTGGTAATCGCGATCGGCATCATCTTTCTTGGAGGCTAACTGCAATGAGGTCACTTGACCGAAAAATTCACAAGCCGCTCGGACTTCATAGGGGAAATATTTGGGGGTATAATGATGGCAAGCAATTAATCCCCACAGTTCGCCTTCTTTGATGAGAGGAATGCTCATCGAAGCCGATACGCCCATGTTTTTTAGATATTCCACGTGACAGGGAGAAACTCCTCGTAAAACGGCTTTACTCAAATCGATTTCTGCTTCGGAGGAAATGAGTTGAGCAGGCTTATCTTTGGCATTGGAAATCAGCCGCAGTCCCCGCTCTAAAAATAATTTTCGGACTTCCAAGGGAATATCAAGAGCGGGAAAATTCAACCCTAAAAAAGGTTTGAATTTGGGGCGCTTATCTTCAGCGATGACCGTTCCATTTCCCTGTTCGTTGAAGCGATAAAGCATCACCCGATCTAAGTTCGTCGTTTGGCGAATTTCGCTGACGGCAATTTGGCAGAGTGCATCTAAATCTTTAGCTCGGCGCAGTTTGGCGATCGCACTCTGTACCAAGCGATAAAAATCTAAAAATGTAAAGACTTCGTGGGAAACTGTTGGTTCTAACTCCAGAATCAAAGTATCGCCAGAGCGGTGGAGAATGCCATCGAAAGGCAGTTCGCGATCGCCAACTTTAATTGAAAGTTTCAGGGGATTAACAATCTGTAAATCTTCGTAAGTTAGAGCCTTTTGAATAGTCTCGATCTGTTCGTTGCTCAAAAGGCAATAGAGATTGCGTTCGAGCAAATCGTCGGGATGAACCCCCAGAATTGTAAAACTATTATCGCTCGTCCCAATAATTCTCAGTTGCGGTTCTTGTAGTGCTAAGAGAACGCCATGCGATTGAATATATCCCGGAGTACGCACCGATTTTGTTGAGTTTTTTTCGAGTTCGATAACATCGGTGTTGAAGCGATGGCGATCGTGTAAGTTCATTGATTTTATTCCCGTATCGGGTTGACAGTTCGGTTAAAAAGAAGAATATTCGCTCTCGCCGATTCCCGCGATTGAGACCCGTTATCAAACGAGATATTCGGTCATTATGTTATTTTTTTTATAATATCTTAATTGTTGCTACTAATCGCTAACATTAATTCGATCTGTAATATTTTTTGATAAAAATATTTTGTATTTAACACAATAATGAGCGATCGCTTTAAAATTCAAGCAAAAAAAATTGCCTTAACAGAGCGAGAAGGCAGGAAAGGAGGAACGCCAATCCGATATAATCAGACCTGCGATCGCCCCGAGGTGGAGAACAATGATAACTGCAATCTACGCAGCAGGACTGGCACTATTATTCATGGGACTCGCAGTGAGAACCTTGAGATTGCGAGGACGGTATCAAATTGCGATCGGAGATGGCAATAATGCAGAATTGCTCCGGGCGATACGCGCTCATGCTAACTTTGCCGAATACGTTCCCATGACGCTCCTGCTCATTTATATGTTAGAGTCGGCGAGTGACTTTCCCATTCTCATACACGCACTCTGCGGGATTCTCGCGATCGGGCGCATTTCTCACGCCTATGGCATCAGTCAAGTTAAGGAAAATCCGCGCTATCGGATTTTTGGCATGGCGATGACCTTCACAGCTTTGGGAGGAGCGGCATTGGCGATTTTTGCGATCGCAATCCTCACCGCTTTCAAATGAGATTGCTTTTTGAAATCTCTAATTTTGAATTGTTAAATTTCATCTTAAAACCCCCGCTTTTCCCGCCTCTGCATCGATATAAAAAGTCACCTGTAAAGACCCATATCGCAACCGTAACGCCTCCTCAATTTTACGAGCAATTCCGGTCGCCGCTTTCTCGTAACGCGGCTCTAAAATTAAGTGCATTTGAATATAGACAAATTGTCCCACAATTCCGCGCGCCCGAATGCGATAACAATGGGAAACCCCGCGCACGCTTTTGGCGATCGCCGCGATCGCATCGGTAGAAATGGCATTTTGTTCCACCAATAAGGGCAAATTCCACGCGATCGCCTGCCAGCATTCATCCAAAACTAAAATGTAAATAATAATCGACAAAAATAGATCGATTAACGGTTCTCCCCACCAAACCCCCCAAAGTCCCGCAAATACTAATAATGTCAACCCCGCTTCTTTAAACAGTTGGTTGGCATTAAATGCAAGAATAGCGTGTTCCAAACGCTTGGCTTGATAGAGGGAAAAAAAACCGATTCCTAAAATTGGCAAAGAAACAAAACCGAGAAATTGTAAAACAGGAATTTGAATCTCTAAGGGAAACGGTAAGGTTTCTCGCCTTAAAGCTGCTTGGAATTGGGGAATTAACATCTCGAAAAATAAGAACGAGGCGATCGCCAAACCCGCAACCAAAGCAAACGTCAGTAAGACTTCTTGTTTCCCATGGCCGTAAATTTCTCTCCCATCTGGGCGATCGGGGCTAATCACGGCTATAAATCCCAACAGGGCATTAAAACAAATAATGAGGGTATGCAGGCATTGTACCAACAGCCCTAATGATTGCGCTTCCCAGCCTACGGAAATTTTCACCCAAAAGACCAACCCCATTAACCACAGTGTCGCCAACAATACCAAGCGACTGACAAAATAAGCGTTTTTTTCGTCGTTCATCTCGTTCGCGATCGCCTTTAACCCTCCTTAAAACTCTACACTGAGAATGATGCGGTGATAACTGGGAACTCAATTATGGGAATTCGTTTGCTGGCTTTAGATGTTGATGGTACGATCGCGGGGAAATCCAATCAAGTCTCCGAAGCGGTTAAAACGGCCATCGCCGAAGTGCAAAACCGAGGCATTCAAGTGGCGATCGCAACCGGACGGATGTATCGTTCGGCCTTGCGCTTTCACCAAGCGATCGGCGCACAGTTGCCCATTATTGCTTACAATGGGGCGTGGATTCAAGATCCGGCGACGGGAGAAATGCTTCGTCACAGTCCCCTCTCTCTCCAGTCTGCCAAGGAATTGCTAGACTATTACGAAAATCCGCAGTGGCGCGATCGCCTTGACATTCACTGCTATTGGGACGATTTGCTTTACGTGCGAGAATCCACCCGCTATACTGCCGAATATGTGGAACGAGCAGGTATCGATGCAAATATTGCTGGAGACTTGCGCGCGTTATTGGATCGTCCGCCTACAAAAGTCTTAGCATTGAGTCCGGATATCGAAGCAATTCAACAGGTTACTACAGATTTGAAAAAGCGTTATTTGCCCTCGGAAATTTATTTAACTCAATCCTCTCCCTATTTTTTAGAAGCAACTCATCCCAATGTTAATAAAGGGACGGCAATCCGTTTTTTAACTGAAGAAATCCTCGGTTACTCTCTGGAAAATGTTATGGCGATGGGGGACAATTATAACGATTTGGAAATGTTACAAACGGTTGGTTTGGGTATTGCGATGGGAGATGCGCCAACCGGAGTACAGGATGTATCCAAATGGGTTGCCCCTTCTGTAGAAGCGGATGGGGTTGCTGCTGCGATCGCGAAGTTTTTGCTCTAATTTATTACCCCCGATCAGAAAGAGAACCGATGACTTGCCGTGTTTCGTCTCGGTTCTCTTCGCTGGTTCGCTCCTCACACCGCTTCAGAATACCTACGATTTTTATCACTGTCAACTCAGAACCAGAATTTTTTATTTTTGCTTTTGCACTGGAAAAGTCTCTCCGCGAAAGAAAATGCGCTAGCACTCCAACCAGGGAATTATCATCAATTTTTCCTGCAAAATCCAGCTTAAGATGCGTTGTGCGACGGCAATGCGTCCCAATCTTGCGATTGCTAAGTCTAAAGGTTGTCCCCAAATCCGGCAAGCGCGATCGCAGGCTAAAATTTTCTGGCTCAACTGTAACGCTTGTTTTTCCCAGTCCGTTTTTTGCTGGGAAATGGCGCGATCGCACAGATCGATCGCTGCGGCAATTAATGCGTTTTCTGTGGAATGTTGTCCCCGCAATTGAGAAATACTCGCTTCAGAATCCAACCAAGGAATTATTTTCGGTTCGTACCATTGCCAATGCAAACATTTTTCTGAAGGATACAAGACAATTAATCCTTGCCTCGAGGCAGAGTATAGCAAAGAGAGGCAGCGTGCGTGAGCGTATTGATATAAATTCCAGTCAGAAGCCGCGCAATTTTCGATCGGGAGAGAATGAAGGTGAATTATCTCATGTAACCACGTTACTAAGGCGCGATCGCTCAAGCGAAAATCCAGCCAAGGCGATCGGGTAATTGTTGCAGAAAAGCCCCCATTTTGCCCAAATTTCCCCACAATTTTGTGAGCGAATTCTTCCGCATTTCCAGACACTTGTTTGGCGATCGCGCAACGATAAACAATCGGATCGTTGGATTTAAGGCGATAGACGGGGATTTCTCCCGGTGCAACCCCGTGCACATTCTTGAATTCATCCGCTTGGATTAACGCGAATAACTCTCGTTGTAAAGTTGCTTTGAGAGAATGAGATTGAAACAAGAGGCGTTTTTAATTAGAAATTTCTGCCATTTCAATGGTGCGATTGTCAATATCTTTAACCAAAAAATTCAACGGCTTTTTGTTGCGAACTTTAAATCGCAAGCGACGGGATTGAATGCGTAAGAGAAGAGCATCCAAACATTCGCGATCGAAACAAACGTGACGTTGGCGATTTTTGTCCCCCAAACTCGCGCCAGAAATGACGTGTAATTGGGTGTTTTTCTTGAGTTGATACCACAATCCCTCATTCCCTGTCCCGCTTGGTGTCGGTCCCATCGCCGTCGGTGCTGCCGACATATAAAGCGGATCGATACTTGCCGCGCCCATTGTTTGCTCGTAGTTATAGTAGTAATGTAGGGGAACGTCGGCTGCGGGCAAATTCAATAATCCTTCGTAAAATTCCTTCGCCAGTCGCAGATCCGAAACCATCACCGTATAGACCTTCGGCGCGCTGGTCAAAAACATCCACATGGCTCCGGCATATCCAACCAGCAGCATGACCATAATACCTTGAGTGGAGAATAAACTATCCAATCCCGGGAAAAATGCGCCCAATACGGGGAAAAGTAAAACCATAGTGATTATCGACGGCGATCGCTTTTCTTTATCTTAGCTATTTTTTTTACACTATATTTGTTAACATTTCAAATTGGCAGCCAAAAGAGCGGCTTGAGTGCGATCGCGCAAATTCAATCGGCTCAAAATATTGGTCACGTAGTTTTTAACGGTACGTTCCGAGATATAAAGCGTTGCGGCAATTTCTTTATTACTGTATCCCTTCCCCAAACAGTGGAGGACTTCCAGTTCTCGCGGCGTTAATTGGGAGAGTTCCGGAGGAGGTTCGATCGCCGCAGGAGGCGCGATCGCTTTTTCCAACAACCCCGGGCCGAGTTGCGTATAGCCTTTGTGAACCGAACGAATCGCCCGAGCCAGTTCCTCGGACGGCGTATCTTTTAATAAATAACCTTTTGCCCCATAGTTCAGTGCCTTGCTCACATATTCATCATCATCAAAAGTCGTTAAAACCAGAACCTTAATCTCTGGTGCTTGCTCTCGTAGAGTTTGCGTTGCGGCAACACCATCCATAATCGGCATCCGCACGTCCATCAAAACCACATCGGGATGAAGGGATAAGGCTTGTTCGACCCCTATTTTGCCATTTTCAGCCGTGCCGACGATTTCTAAATCGGGTTGTGCTTGCAATAAGCTACTCAAGCCCTCACGGATGATACTTTGATCGTCAACTAAAAGCAATCGAATCATTTCAGCGATCGGTTATCGGTTATCGGTGTTTGCTAGCAGTGCGAATGCGGAAGTTTCGCCTCGCGATTTCTGGAATTGCTCAAATGCCTTCCCTGTCTGCCTTCTATTGCACCCATTGTAGAACGGTTTCCCCGACTGGAGAATCCAATCGGAATCTGTCACTGTAGAATATAGAGAATCTAAGATATTTCCATGAGCATTTCCATGAAATCCTTGTACGACTGGTATCGCAACACCCTCCGCAATCCCAAATACCGTTGGTGGCTGATTTTGGGGAGTTTGATCTACTTGTTGAGTCCCTTGGATATTTCCCCGGATTTCATTCCTATTGTCGGCTGGATCGATGATGGAGTCCTGATCGGCCTTTTGGTCACAGAAGTCTCGCAAATGCTGATCGATGTTACCAACAAACAGAAAGACGAACGGAAAAACGCCACCGAGACAGGAGATGGTGCGACCGAAAACGCGAAAACCGTTGATATCGATGCCGTGACAGTTGAAGAGTAAGCAATAGAGATTAAATTATTTTTCCCGATCCTTTGATATTCTTGCAGGAGGAGCGCAATTATGCTTCTCCTTTTCAATTTTCAGTCCCGAGCGCATAATACCGCTACAATTGAGCTAACTCTCTTGAGAGCAACTTGCATTTGCTATGAGAGAATGTCAAAATCAGGTGTATCTGTTGGGGAAAATGCAATGTCAGTTTTAGTTTTACTGGATGAAATTGCAAGCGCTTTAGAACGAGAAAGCGATCGCATTAGAATCCGAAAATTAATCTTTTGTGCCTGTAAAAATCGCTGGGAAAATAATAAGGATACTCTGCTCAATTCTAATTTACCTGATTTGCTTCTCGAACTCTATCAAAATAATACAACGGTAGAAAAATTAACCGAATCCCTATATAAAGTCGTTCAACAATTAAACCGAAAAGCTGAATATTCTACCATTGCCAATACTATCATCGCCCAATTGAGTCAACTTTACGACGAAACAAACGACGAAGCGACGATATTTGCAATGATCGATGACGACGCAACTCAATTTATGGCTTTTTCTCCGCCTTCCTCTCCCGTCTCGGAAATTTTGAGGGAATTAGAAGGTCATGAAGAAGCACTCCGCATCAGAAAACTTCTATTTTGCATTTGTTACGGTAAATGGGAAAATAATCCTCAGAAACTTCTCAACTTAAACTTACAAAATCTTTTAGAAAAAACACAACAAAAATACGAGAATTTAAACACATTGAGTCTGAATTTAGAACGAATTATTAATAGTTTAAATCGCAAGCAAGAATACGCCCAAATTGGTAATTTGATTGTCGATCGCCTTGTTGCGCTTTATCCCGATAGCGATCGCGTTGTTTCGTTGTCGATTCAAGAGACAACTCAAAATACAAGCGCTCAAAATACAGCAGTGAGCGATAATACAGTCCCGAACACCCAATACACAAACCGCAATCTCGAAGAAGCCAGTGCTTTTGTAGAAGATAATAGCGCTTTTGCAACCCCTTCTCCTTATATAGCCGAGCGATCGTGGAATAGCAACAGAACAATCGATGAGGCATCGATCGCAACTGTCGTCTCCAAAGCGGCAACCTCTCCCCACCCGCAAAGCCCCCAAAAGCAGGGCAACGATACAACAAACTATACCCCCGCCCCCGACACGGATTTTAATCCCGCAAGCGAAGCCGTCCAACTTCCTCGAGTTTCCAAGGGATCGACAATACGCGACACAGTAAAGGACTATGATGCCTTTGAGGTGCGTTTGGAAGTCATGAAATATTCCAACCCCCTGCGAGCCAAAATCTTGGCATTTTCAACCCTGCATCATAAATTTGAGATTACTGGTAAGGAGTGGTCGAGTTTGCGAACGCTGTCTTTTGATGAATTATTGCAGAATTTGCATGACAATTATCCCAACTTGCAGGCTCTCGAAAAACCGCTCTACGAAACGGCAAGTAGTTTAGCCGAACCCGACGAAAGCACCCAAGCGGCAGAAGCGATCGTGAAAGCAATGAAACCTTATTATCTTTAAAAGGCTATCAAAGAGGGCAAAAAATATGAATGTTCAAGAATTCTTAAGACGTTACGAAGCCGGAGAAAATAAATTTCAAGGGATTAATTTGAGCGGCATGAATCTCCTCGGAGCCGATCTCATTGGTATCGATCTCAGAAATGCAGATTTACACGGTGCAACCTTAATTTTCTCCTATTTGAGCCGCGCTCAATTGAGTAAAGCCAATTTACGAGATGCTAAATTAAGCGGTGCGAATTTGAATCAAGCCTCGATGACAGGAATAGATTTACATAATGCAGATTTACACGGTGCGAGTTTGCAGGGGGCAAACTTACGCAGTGCCGATATGACCCTAGCCAGTTTATTAGATGCCAATTTAATTGAAGCCGATCTGCGAGGTAGCGATCTCAGTGGGGCAAATTTAACGGGAGCTTGTTTGCGGGGAGCAAATTTACGGGAAGAAAAACGCCTCTATAGCGCTAATTTAATTGGGGCAATTCTCTGCGGAGTCGATTTACAAGGCGCGGATTTGAAAGGGGCGGATCTCTCGAAGGTTAATATGAGCGGTGCAAATTTACGAGAGGTTAATTTTCGCGGTGCGGACTTGAGGGGAGCAAATTTAAGCGGTGCGGATTTGAGTAATTCCTATTTAACGGAAGCGGACTTGAAAGGGGCAAATTTGGAAGAGGCGATTTTGAAAAATGCCAAAATGGAACGCATTATTTTAAGCGAAGCCAATTTAAAACAAGTGAATTTGCAAGGGGCGGTGATGCCAGATGCAAAGTTAGATAAAACAGATTTAACTCAATCCAATTTAATCGAAGCGCGTTTGAATCGAGCCGATTTAAGTCGCGCCAATTTACGCAATTCCAATTTAAGTAATGCCGATCTAATCGAGGCATATTGTGCCAGAACTAATATGACGGGGGTTAATTTAACCGATGCGAATTTATCCCGGGCGGAGTTGAGTTCGGCAATTTTAACTTGGGTTGAGTGGAAAGGGGCAATTATGCCGGATGGGAGCGAGCGAGATTAAGATAATCGCCCATTGAATTGTTATTTGTTGGTCAAGGCTTTATGAAATCCGAGAACGACTAGCACATTAGAAGCGGTCAAGAAAAATTCCGCACTCCCATGCAACCAATCCAGATCGGCGAGGGGGAGATCGTAGACTGTTTTCGCATAAATTCCAGCAGGAATAGTAATAAAAACAAAGATCAATAAAACATAAAATCCCAGTAAGGCTAAAGGCGGCGCTTTTTGCGATCGCGTCAAAAACCATAAAAATCCCAAATAAGGAAAGAGAGAAAGCGCAAATAGGGTATTGGTAGACATTTGTTGTTTGTTGTTTGTTGTTTGTTACTACTCTTTACTCTCTATTCTTTACTCGTAACTTGTTTCTTTGCCGTTTTCCACAATCCCCATGCAGCTAAACACAGGGTTGTGTTGCCCAAAACCGTTGTTGCGGCTTGCAGGGTCACTAACCATTCCAAAGATTGGATATTATCAAAAAAATGCCAGGTACAGGCGCACATGGCACTCACTAATGAGGGTAACATGGCGAGAGAAAACCATTTCCAAGCGCGATCGCCTTGAACTTCGCCGTAACGCCAGATCAACCAAATGGCAAGAACCCATTCAATAACACTAGAAATATGGACGATCCAAGTGGGGATAGAAAGAGAATTCATACAGCGTTCTGTCAGTTGGGAAAATTTACTAATTTTTCTAACTTATCATGGGAGTTTACCAACATTACAAGGATTCTGCTGTAAACTAAGATTGCTTTTTATATTAAATGTTTGCCAGACATGGATAAAAAAGACATGGAGACAAAAGATATAGATGAAGAACGAAGAAAAGGCTATTGGCGTGCCAATATCGCTTTAATTCGCAATCTCTTAATTATTTGGGCGATCTCGTCTATTGGAGCGAGTATCTTGTTTGTTACCGTTCTTAACAAAATTCGCTTGGGTAATCTCCCCTTTGGATTTTGGATGGCGCAACAAGGAACGATTTTTATCTTCGTCATTTTGATTTTTGTCTATGCCATCCAAATGGACAAACTCGATCGCAAATACCAAGTCGATGTGGATGATAACCAACAGACCCCCAAAGATTGAGAATCAACAGCAATCGCATTTCCCCTTGAGAATCACCTCATAACTCTCGAGCTGAAAACCGGGGGGAAGGCGATGAATGGGTAACTCTCCCACAGCATCCCAATCGAGATCCGCGATCGCGCCGCAACTCTGACAAATAATATGATGGTGGGGGGCAATGCGGGCATCGTAGCGCGTGACCCCTTCATCCAACAAGACTTCCCGAACCAAGCCCACTTCCCGTAATATTGTTAACGCACTGTAAACGCTGGCTTTAGACGCGATCGGTAATTCGCAGTTGATATCCCTGAGAATAGCTTCAACCGTGGGGTGGTCGTCGCGGTGGAGAAGATTGGCATAAACGGCCAACCGTTGGGGCGTAATCCTCAGCCCCTTGGTTTTCATTTGTGCCTTAATGGTTTGTATCTCGGTTTTTACTATTGTTGGGTTATCCATTTTTTATATCTTTCCTTTTGTTAAAAAGCGATCGCGTATCCTCCAGTTTAAGGAAGTGTATTGCGTTTTCTCTCTACGATAGCACTTCAGCCTAGCAAAGCTCTCCGCAAAAAACTGCTCTCAATGTCTTGTCAGTAAGAATCCGTGCTGCGGGTTGCTTTTTCAATCGACAGTCCGAACAAACAGCGATCGCGATCGCTCTCCGCATCTCCTCAGATCGCCAGTTCCCTCCCATCTCCATCATCTTTCCCACCCCCCTGAATTCACCGAGGACTAGCGATGAGATTCACGCCAGTAAGGGGGAGCAGATCGCTTCGGAATTTTGGGAAAAACGGGATGATAAAGATGTCGAGAGCAAACAAAGAACCATGACTCAACTCCAACTCTTCCACACCGCCATCTCTGAAATCTTCGCTTCTGCCACCGATACCGGAATTTTAACGTTACGCGATCGCTACAGTTTACTCGCCGCTTCCCTTGACGAACGCCTTGCAGAAGACGAACGCCGTGCGATTAACCGCCTTCTTCGAGCCGTTCGACGGGGCAAAATTCAGGTTGCTGCCTAGTGCGAGTCAATCGCTTCTTACCGAGTTGGATATCAAGCAACTAGAGCCTCCCCCGAACGCTACATCTCTCGACAATTAGATTTTTCACACGAGTCCCTTCTACTCCGATCGCGCGATCGGAGTTTTTTTTTGCTATCTCTTGAAAACCAAAAAATAATCTAAATTGCGGTTTTATTAGAGAATTAACTTTCCCCAAGTAAAAATCTTATATTTTTTGATATGAATTATAAATTCAAGAATTAATGCGTGTTATTTTTTGTGAGTCAAAGATGTCAAAAAAA
The DNA here is from genome assembly GCA_039194995.1 of Cyanobacteria bacterium P01_E01_bin.42. Taxonomy (GTDB): domain Bacteria; phylum Cyanobacteriota; class Cyanobacteriia; order Cyanobacteriales; family Spirulinaceae; genus CCY15215. The sequence continues at coordinate 17,296 of JBCCVR010000124.1, forward strand.
GCCAATTTTTAGTGATTGTGGAAACAATAGAGAGTGGATATATTGTTTATAACGACATCGAGAGAGACAACCCCACAAAAACCATGAATATTCAATCTGTATTTTCTAACCTCAAAAAAGTCTCTATTGCTCTTCCTGTTATTGCGGCTAGTCTTACATTCAATACAGGTTTTGCCGAAGCAGCATCTCTAGAAGGCAGTTTTCAAATTAGCAATCTCTTCACCACTATAGATCTTTCCAAAGAAAACGGTATTGATTTTATGAATGACGTAACCGATCCTCTCGCTGAAGTCGGACTCGCAGGGCAAACAGGAGATTTTGACGATTTTAACAGCGCCTTTATTTCCGATTTTTCCGATTTAACAGCCGGAAATGTAGAGGTTAATTCGTTTTTGGATTTGAGTGCAGCTTCACCTTCTTTCCCTAATGATGAAGTCAATTTAGCTGATGGCATTTCCCTGTTCAATGTTACCCACTCTTCCGGACTTTTAGTAACGCAGCAAGCCAATGGATTACTCAGTTTAAGTTTGGAGCTGGATGGGATGTTTATTAGCGAAACAGGTGATGAATCTCAAGGTCAATCCATCTTAACTTTCCAAATTGCTGAAGCAGGAATTACAGTTGATGATTTCTGGACGCGTTATGATAGTGGTGAAGTGTTTGAGGGAATTACCTTCTCTGGTGCTGCTTTTGCCACAAAGCAAGAAGTGCCCGAACACGCCTCTCTTCTCGGCTTAGCTGCTATTGTTGGAATTGCCGGAACTGTTATCCGCAAGCGCAAAGAATAAGCATTCGCGCAGATTTTTGAGACATCCAAATATAATGCTAGATTTGCCTCCAATTGGAAAATTGGAGGTTTTTTTGGGAACGGGACTGGGTTGAATGTTGGGATCGATCGAACCAACGCGAAATATTTGGCTATCCCTTGACAGTCTTGTATTATTTTTGTAGTATATTTATAGCATGACGATGCAAAAAGGGTCTTGCAAACCGACAAATATCGAGTTCGATTCCCTGACAAACTTGCGGTTCTGGTGTAAGGGTAGCATCCAAGTCTTCCAAACTTTGGGTACGAGTTCAAATCTCGTGAACCGCTTGTGGAAACTGCTGCTAATGGGTAGCAATCTGTCTTGAAAACAGAAGTACGCTGGTCGTAGGGGTTCGATTCCTCCAGTTTCCGTTCAATTCACTATTTTTGGCGATCGCATTTCACTCCTCGCGAGATGCGATCGCCTGTAGATCCGCCAAAACCGCCAGTGCATCGGGAAAGAGAAAATATTCAGTCAGGGAACCGATCGCGTAATTCCACTCCCGATAGCGGTGCTTAAAATACAGTTCGACATTGCCTCGCCCCTCCCAAGTTCCCAGAGGCGCGATCGCAATCTTCTCGAAATGCTCCTGCAAGTCGCGGCGAATTTCCGCCAGGCGTTGGGAGAGGGAACGTGTTGTCACGCCGATTTTATGGAGGGTTTTCCCGTCGGCTTGAATTCGCAGGAAATAGATGGTTTGGGCTTTGACGCGATCGTATTGAGCGCGATAGATGCGCAGATCGGTTGTGTTGAGATCGTTGGGTTCGCGTTCTGCTTTGCGCTGGAGTTGGGCGAGTTTTTCTTCCATCAAGGGTTCTTGGACTTGACAGAATTGTTTGAGCGGTAATGCACCAAAGGGAATTTTGCCAATATCGGCGAACTCGTAGGGGGGTTCCGAGGGCAGCCGTCGCAAAAAGCCTTTGAGGGCAAGTTTCATCGCCCCCTTTTCCCTCGGGACTCGTTCCCCGATCCGTCCCCAGTTCCACAATCGGGTCAATTGTTCGAGTTCTTTGGGGGAGAGATAGAGATTGAAGCGATCGTAGCAGGGTAGGCGAGGCAGTTCGATTTCTGGGCGTTCGATGAGGCGACAGGATTCGGTTTGGTGGGCGAAATGATGAGCTTTAACTTTGCCTTTTTTGGCGATGAGCCGATCGCCACAATACGGACAAATTAAATCAGTTTTACCGCGCGGAGCATCGGCGATCGCGACCAGTTGGTTATCTGCATCCAGTCCAAAGGTCAGCCAGAGGAAAGTTTGCATGGTTTTCGTTCGTGTTTTAGGCATTCTGATTAGGGCAATGGTGTTGGGTAGATGCCCTTGTTCGGCGATCGGTTATCGACAAAATTCCCGATTGTATGGGGTTGTCGGATAATCATCTGTTAAGAACTATTGTATCAAATTTTTTGTACTACAAGATCGACGGACTGCGGAGTTGAGAGACGATCGCGCGTTCGTTAGATGTCGAGTTTGACGATATGGGATTCCACTGTTTTGGCTGGCGATCGGCTTTCGTTGGGGAGGGGAGATCGCTTATAATCGTGCGGATATGAGTAAAGAGAAAAAACCGTTAACTTTCGAGCGATCGCAAATCCAACCCGTATTCTCTTCTTGTAGTTTTGAAGTGGTTACGGTGAACAATCGCGGCGCAATTCTCAAACGAGAGAAGCGATCGGCAAACTATTATCGAGAAAACTTGGGAAATGGTGTCGATCTCGAGGCGATCGCCATTCCGGGGGGAACGTTTATGATGGGATCGCCAGAGGGACAAGGATATGAGGAAGAACGCCCCCAACATCAAGTTACGGTCAAATCTTTTTGTATGGGAAAAACGCCCATTACTCAAGCACAATGGCGAGAAGTGGTCGCGCAAGTCGCAACCATAGAAAGAGAACTCGATCCCGATCCCTCTCGTTTCAAAGGCGATCGGCGACCTGTAGAAGGCGTGTCTTGGTACGATGCGATCAAATTTTGTGCCAGACTGTCCCGACTTACGGGGCGAGAATACCGGCTTCCCAGTGAAGCAGAATGGGAATATGCTTGTCGTGCGCCCTCTCCCCCAATGTTGGGAGGTTATCTGCCGTTTCATTTTGGGGAAACGATAACGACGGATTTAGCAAACTATAAGGGGCATTTTCTTTTTGCCAACGAGTCCAAAGGACAATACAGACAAGGAACAACACCTGTGGATGAGTTTATCTATCCCAATGCTTTCGGGTTATACGATCTGCATGGCAATGTGTTGGAATGGTGTTTGGATTCGTGGCACGATAATTATGAGGGTGCGCCCAATCATGGGGAGGTTTGGGAGAATAATTCTCACAATCTTCAGCGATCGCCCCGGGCTTGCGCTCGCGGTGGTTATTGGAACTTTTGCCCTGATGCCTGCCGTTCCTCGAAACGGTTTTCTTTTTTGAAGGAGACGGATCGCGGAATTGTGATCGGGTTGCGCGTTGTTTCCGACTCATTCTCGGGCGATCGCAATGGGGATTCGGGACATCTATAATAGAGGTTGCCAAGTTTTGAAATTATGGGCGATAAGTGATGAGCGAAGAGAAAAGCATCTGGATCGTGACGGCAGATTCTTCTGGAGATCCTGCGGGGGGAAAGGGATTGAGTCTCAAGGATGCGAGCGATCGCGCGATCCAAAGCGTGCAGGTGAGTGCGAGTACCTTAAAAGAAAATATGGCTGAATTTATCGATCTGGTGGGGGATATTTTCGCCAGTGCGGAAACGAAGACGGGGATGAAGTTGGACGAGGTGGAGGTTGCGGTGGAAATTACGGGAAATGGAGAGGTTAAGCTGATGGGGACGGGGATGGGCGTTGAGGGAAAGGGTGCGATTACGCTCAAGTTTAAGCGCGAGGGCTAGGGATGGCAAATCATGCAATCTGTATCGGCATTAATGAATACGAACGGGAAAAGCGTTGGGATTCTCTTTCTTGGGCTATGAATGACGCTCGCAAAGTGCGGGATTTTCTGGCAGAAAAGGAGAAGTTCGATAATATTTTTTATTTTGCCGATGATGCCGAACCGATTTCGATTTTAGGGCGAATTTATCGTGCGAAACCGACTCATAATAATTTGATTCATTTTTTTACCGAGTTTTTTGAGGATGTACAGTTTGGCGATCGCGATAATATTTGGTTCTTTTTTAGCGGTCACGGGATCGTCCAAAATGGCGAAGATTATTTGATGCCTTGCGATGGCAGTGTACGGGCAATTGAAAGAACGGCGCTTTCGGTGCGGGAGATTACGCAATATTTGCGGCAAAGCGGGGTGGAAAATATCGTTCTTTTTCTCGATGCCTGTCGCAATGTTTATCGGGATGGGAAGGGATATTTCGGGCGGGATACAATCAAAGGAATCGTGACGTTTTATTCTTGTCAGCCGGGGCGAATTTCTTATGAAATAGACGCGATCGAACAAGGTTCTTTTACTTATGCGCTGTTGGAATCTTTGCAAATTCCCGGCTCGGAATGCGCGACGGTGGAACGTTTGGACAATCGCCTACGCGATCGCGTCAAGGCGCTAAATCAGCAGTTTGATAAACCGGAATAAAACCCCTATACGGCAGTCGAACCGATCCAAATGTATCACGATATTTTGCTGCCCCACAAGGCGAGCGATCGCGATATTTTGGCGTTAGTGACTGATGCTCAAGGGGCAGAATTAGAGAAAGATTATCCTTTGGCGAGACGGCTATGGGTTCGTGTTTTAGAGGTATCTCCTCGCAATTTGGTGCATATTGGTAAAGCGGTTCGGGCAATTGAAAGAATTGCGATCGCATGGGTTTCGGGAGAGGAAAATAAACCGAATAAACCCATTGATGAAACGGGGAAAAAATCGGTTGTTAAACCCGCTCTTCCTTCTTTTAGTTTTGAGGTTGTGACGGTTAACGATCGCGGTGAGATCGTTCAGAAGGAGAAGCGATCGGCGAATTATTATTGAGAAGATTTGGGGAATGGGGTTGCGATCGATCTGGTGTCTATCCCAAAAGGTGATTTTCTCATGGGGACGGAAGAAGCAGAAATCGAAAGATTGTGCAAAAAATACAATACTGATTGGTTTAAATGTGAAAGTCCTCAGCACAAAGTTACTGTGAAACCATTCTTCATGGGAAAAACCTCTATTACCCAAGCACAATGGCGAGAAGTGGTGACAAGAGTAGAAACCATAGAAAGAGACCTCGACCCGGATCCATCCGGTTTTAAGGGCGATAAACGACCCGTAGAGAGCGTTTCTTGGTTTGATGCGATCGAATTTTGTGTCAGACTGTCAAAACTGACAGGACAGAATTATAGACTCCCTAGCGAGGCAGAATGGGAATATGCTTGCCGTGCAGGGACGAAAACCCCGTTTCATTTTGGGAAAACAATAACAACGGGTTTGGCAAATTATTGCGGTCAAGATCGAGAAATTAGCAAAACGCTTTATCCCGGAACATTTGCCAACGAACCCCAAGGGAAGTATAGGGAAGAAACAACCCCAGTCGATGAATTTATCCATCCGAACGCATTTGGCCTGTACGATAGCACGGGAATGTCTGGGAGTGGTGTTTAGACCCGTGGCACAAAAATTATGAAGGTGCGCCAACGGATGGGAGAGTATGGGATGAGAATGAGAATGATTATCAAAATCTGTCTAAAAATCTCAAAAAGCTATTGAGCAAAGAAGATAGTTCAATTGTACGGGGCGGTTCTTGGGACGACATTCCGAGGTATTGCCGTTCCGCCATTCGCGACCACGACTCTCGCGAGAATCGCTACTATTACAGCGGTTTTCGTATTGTGAGGTTCGAGCCGAGGACTCTTTAGCCCTTTTCCATTTAGCCCTCTTGCTTTTTTCTTCGCCGTCAGGCGATCGCCCCTAAAATTCAAAAATCGAATATTAAGTTTTGTTGCAAGATTGATAAAGATACACTATTTATGCTAGGCATGCCGCCATTCAATAACCTTCATTTTTAACAAAAATGGCTCAAGGGGTGACAACCCAGTTAAAAGGTAGACTGTATAAGGGATAGAGCGGTGAGACCTTTCTGAAAAAAGAGGCGTTTATGAGGTTTGAGATTCATCAAACGAATAGCAAGGTCTGAGTGTATCGCCATAGATTCAA
>JBCCVR010000125.1:0-22871 GCA_039194995.1 Cyanobacteria bacterium P01_E01_bin.42
GCCTTATCAAGGTCTTCACCCCAGTCTATTTTTTGATGATCTGAAGGACTGGAATTCTTATAGATGTAGGTATCGTCTGGATCTGGTAAGTAACCGGCTGTTTTTAGTAGCTCGCCGTATCCTTTTTTTCGTAAGAGATTTCTTGCTTCCTTGAATTCTTCTGATAAGTTTTTGCTTTCAAAATTTTCAGGATTTGTCAGATAATCCCAAAGTTGTATCAGATTTAGCCTTCTAATTGATAGGGTTTTCTTTTTTTCGTTCAGGAATTCAGATAAGGGCTGACGACTAATACCCAATCCATTTTTGATGTCCTCATCAGTTGCTTTTAAGTTGCGCTTATAGTCTTTTAGTTTCTGGCGCAATTGATGCCAATACTTCTCCTCTTCCTTATAATACTCTTTTATATTCTTCATTATTATTTTTCCTTGATTGTGTTTTGTTGATTTTGGAGATAGTTTTCTCTCTCGTTAAAAGAGGAGTAGATCCCGGGTATCTCTGAATTGACTCAAATATTGAGTTGGTGAAGTTGACAGAATTTTTTTGCCTCCTACTTGTCTATAGAATTGTATTTTGTCTAAAAAATATACATTAAGTATATTGACTTATATATTTTGTTCACTATATCATTTTCTATACATTGAGATATTTTTTTTTGATTACAAACTTGCGTGTCTATTCTTTAGACTGAATTGCGTCTAAAGAGTAGACTGACCATAGCATGTATCGTCTGTCGATCGCAAGAGGTAAGGCTAATGTTCGAGCAACTTCGGGCAGAGCCGACTGATTCCCATTCTTCCGATCAATAAATCGATACAGTTATTTTTCTCGGGTAAGAGGGGCGTGTTATCTACTTAAGAATCAATTCAATCTTAATCAGGAGGTGGCAAAATGATCATTAGATTTGGATCGCGTCCTCGCGGGTCGCACGAACTTCGCAAAGGCGATCGCGGACGTCTGGTCGAACTGTTGCAAAAAGTGCTACACGATAAGTATGGTTACCAAATACCCGTTGATGGTTTTTTTGGCAAGAAAACAGAGATGTTTGTTAAAAAAATGCAAAATTATGAAGATATCGAAGTAACGGGTTATACAGACGACCGTACGTGGGCGCGCTTATTAGATGAGTGTATGTGGGCACGCTTATTCATGGCTCAAACGGTATCGGAAGGACAACTGGGCAATATTCATGAACCCCAGCGTAACAGTTCAATAACATCTTGGCTGACCAATTTCAATCGATGGCAATACCGTAATATGGCCTTGGGGATTTTTGGCGTTTTAGTAATTGTCATCGTACTCAATCACTATGAATTGATCTTGAAAGTTCAAGATTTATTCGATCTTCAAATTCTGAAATAGGAATTTACCCAGATGGAGAAAAAATAAGGATATCTTATGAGTCAAACAATATTAGCCCTTGACCACAGCATTAACGTTCTCATTGAATCTGGGAACGTTTTTTATTATATTTTCTCCAATTGAGAGATTTAATTGACTAAAGTGGTTTACAGTTGCTTATATAAGTTTTAAAAACTGCAAGTATCGTATCTCAGACTTCGGTTTCCAGTAAAGCCAGTCGCAGGCGATCGCCTGTTTCTTCTAGTTCTACGAGAGACTCAATACTGACGACAATACTATGCTGAATTCCTAACGTTTCTGCGGCTTTGGCAACGGCAACTTTTTCTTGCTCTTGGTAAACCCCATCAGCACGACTCATTTTAATCGCTTGATATAAAATTGCCCGCCGAAAATTGATGGGAAAATCGTATTTGATTTTGCCCACGAGTTCGGTAATATTAACATTCTGCCAATGAAACGAGCGAATTTCCTCGACATATTCTGCCGGGTCTGTAAATAAAAGTTCCTGTTCTTCAATGTACCATTGCAATTCTTCTTCGGCGAGTTCACCATCTGCCCCCGCGATCGCCATTAACACCCCCGCATAATTCACCGCTACCTCGAAATCAACGGGCTTGGTGATGTTGTATTTATGCTTGGCATATTTAGTGGGTTGGAGACTTTTGCCACTGCTCATTTTTTCCTCTCCTAGGGAAACTCTTTGAGAACTCAAGAACAATTATTTCTATTTACTTTTCCCTTTAACGGCTTTGGGTTTCTTGGCAAACATTCGCTCTAAGTTTTGACCTGCAACCCCAATCGTAACCACTAACATTCCTAATAATTGTTTGGAGGCTAGGGATTTCGCAATAATCAACCAAGCTAACAAGGAAGTTAAAGCCGGACCTGTTGCCCCAAAAATAGAAGCGCGAGCAGCACCAATGTAGCTGATTCCGACATTATTCGCCAGATAGCTCAATAGTGTTAAACCGCCTAAAACCAAACTGCTAATTAAAACATTCGTCCACATTTCCGGCGCAACATTCACCTGCATTGTTTCCGGTAGGGGAATCAACAAACTCAAGGCGCAAAAGAGGAGAATGACGGTAAAGTTGACGACGCTAAAGGGAATGGGATGGAGCTTTTTCGTACAGGCTTGAATTAGCAAAACGTGAAACGCAAACGTAATCCCCGCAGCAAGGGCGTAAACAATCCCTAGAGTCGAAATGCGGATTTGAGCATTGGGATCGGGAAAGGCAATTAGAACGACCCCGCCAAATACTGTCATTGTTGACAAACTGCGAACCAGAGAGGGACGCTCTCCAAAGAGCAGCCAAGACATCAATACGGTGACGATGGGGAAGACAAAGAATAAGGTTAGGGCAACCCCAGGAGTTAGCGCCCCCAATGCCATGTAAATAAAGGCAGACGAAGCAAATAGGAAGAAACCGCAAGCCGTGACGTTAAAAAATGCCAGCATATCTCCCGACTTCAGAAAACGCCCGATATCCGGCCAGCTTGAAGGATAGAGGATTTGGGCGATCGCCGCCATCAAAGGAACCACCACCATCATGCGAAAGAAGAGAATCAGCAGGGAATTCCCAAATCCCGGCGAGATAAATCCTCCCGTGTCCCATACCCCAAAGAGGGACGATTGATTAAGAACGATGGAAATAACAACATTTTGCAGGGAGAGGGCAAAGGAGGAGAACAGCACCAAAATGAAGCCCAACTGCATTTGCGTCGCTGTAACTTTTCTCGCCTTGGGTTTTGGTGGCGGGGCAACTTCTTCTGGAGGAGCGGGTTGGACGGGTTTCGGAGAATCACCAAAAGGGAGTTTGATGCTTTGGGGTTCCGTGGGAAGGGGAAGGCGATCGCTAACGCTCTCTCGGGGTTCGACAAGCGGACGGGGCGTTGCCACGCCATCGGTTCGAAACTCTTCGCGCAAGCGACCTACTAATGCTTCTAAAATCGCCTCTCCTTGCTGCTCTAGGGTATACATTTGCCCCAATTGCTGAGAGAGGGTGCTTTGGTAGCTATTTAAGTCTTGCTGGAGGGTTTTGAACGTCGTTCTCAGGGTCGTATCGAGAGACGCAATCAGACGGTAAGCATTATCTTTGTAACCGTTCAGCCCATCGCCCCCAGCCGTGCCATTCTCCACGTGCCGCAGGCGATATTGTAATAACTCCACAATCTGCTCGACCAAAACCGGAGCGAGTTCTCGGGCGAGGTCGTGTTGCTGGTTCAGTTGTTCTTGACGCTGCAATTCTAACTGTTCGGTTTCTGCCAGCAAGCGAGTTTTGCGCTCTTGCAACTGCTCGATTTCTCGAGACAATTGCAGAATGACGCTGTGTTTGAGGTATTCGAGTTCCTCTGTGATTTCTTGTAGGCTCTTTTGTGCTGCTCCGGGTGCTTCGGGATTGATGTCCGGTTGCTTGTCCAGTTGCCCCATTTGCGTTTAACCTCTATTGCTGGTAGACCGAGATACTCTGTGATGGCGAATCCGATCGCGTTATTGGGTATCTTACGCTTTTTCCGAGCGATCCGCCCTGATTTGGCGAGTCTTTTCAAAAATTTTTATTATCTTGAGGGAATAAAATTCCCAACGCGATCGCGAGTCTTGCTATTGTATTCGAGAAAATCTCTCTAGGACTAGAGGGGTGTCGTACCAAGTCGTAATTTTGGGCGAGGTCATTTCAGTTATCAGTTACTAGTTATCAGTTATCAGTTCCTCCGGCTCAAGCGGGAGGCTCGGAATTCGGCAGGTTTTTGGCTCTTCCTCCTGAATGAGGAGGCTTGATACTCTATTCTTTTGGCCACTTTTAGAGGAGTGTGGGGCAATCGTGAAATACTTTTTTTTATCGGAAGGCTGGGAAGTCGGCCGCGTTTGGGAATTGGGAGGACTGTGGAATGAGATGGCGTGGCGGCGCAGACCGCAAATTCGCCAGCTATCCCTAGCCATTGTCGAGCAGGGGGAAAAACTCTGGCTCTATCAAGTCGAAGATGCCGTTCTCATGTTGGAGGTCAGACCTCCCGAAGATTCCCAACGTGGCGCGATCGCCCAAGTCATTCTCAAGCGCCTCATCGATGCCGAACAAGCCTTGCAAATCCTCGCCACTGCTCAAACCCTCTTGCAGCAATAGGGGCGATCGCTCGGGAAATTACCCCAATGGGTGAGGGGGTAAGTGTTGCAATGAGTTCTCGCGATCGTTTACACTTCTTTAACAAAATCTAATTTTTTAGATATTCCTTTCAATATTTTTTCGATTTAGGAGGAGCGTAGTCAATGGGACTACCTTGGTATCGAGTCCATACGGTCGTCTTAAACGACCCCGGACGCTTGATTTCCGTCCACCTCATGCACACAGCTCTCGTTGCGGGCTGGGCTGGGTCGATGGCACTTTACGAATTGGCTATTTACGATCCCAGCGATCCCGTACTGAACCCCATGTGGCGGCAGGGAATGTTCGTGATGCCGTTCATGGCACGCTTGGGAGTCGATTCCTCTTGGGCGGGCTGGAACGTCACCGGACTTCCTTATAACGACCCCGGTTACTGGTCTTTTGAAGGTGTAGCGATCGCTCACATCGTTCTCGCAGGTCTCTTATTCTTAGCGGCTTGCTGGCACTGGGTTTATTGGGATCTCGAATTGTTCAGAGACCCCCGGACGGGAGAACCCGCCCTCGATTTGCCGAAAATGTTTGGCATTCACCTGTTCTTATCCGGTTTACTTTGCTTTGGTTTCGGTGCATTCCACCAGACTGGCGTTTTCGGACCCGGAATGTGGATTTCCGATGCTTACGGCTTAACGGGTCACGTTCAACCCGTTGCGCCAGAGTGGGGACCGGCGGGCTTCAACCCCTTTAACCCCGGCGGAATCGTCGCCCACCACATTGCTGCGGGCATCGTCGGTATTATTGCGGGATTATTCCACTTAACCGTTCGCCCCCCCGAGCGCTTGTACAAAGCCCTGCGGATGGGGAACATCGAAACGGTACTCTCCAGCAGTATTGCGGCGGTCTTCTTTGCGGCTTTCGTGGTCGCCGGCACCATGTGGTATGGCAATGCGGCAACCCCTATCGAACTGTTTGGACCCACTCGCTATCAGTGGGATGACGGTTACTTTAAAACCGAAATTCAACGGCGGGTAGAAGCCAATGTTGCAGCAGGGGATACCCTCTCCGAAGCCTGGTCGAAGATTCCTGAAAAACTGGCATTCTACGACTACATCGGCAATAGCCCCGCTAAAGGCGGTCTGTTCCGCGTCGGGCCAATGGTGAACGGCGATGGCATTCCCGAAACGTGGTTGGGACACCCCGTCTTCACAGATGGTGAAGGTCGCGTTCTCGAAGTGCGTCGGATGCCGAACTTCTTTGAAACCTTCCCGGTTGTTTTAACCGACTCCGAAGGCATCGTTCGCGCCGATATTCCCTTCCGTCGCGCGGAATCGAAATACAGTTTCGAGCAAAATGGCGTAACCGTCAGCTTCTTCGGTGGCGCTCTCGACGGTCAAACCATCACCGACCCCCGCCAGGTGAAGGAATACGCTCGTAAGTCCCAATTGGGAGAACCGTTTGAGTTCGATCGCGAAACCTTGGGATCCGATGGGGTCTTCCGCAGTTCGACTCGCGGTTGGTTCACCTTCGGTCACGCTGTCTTTGCGTTGCTCTTCTTCTTCGGTCACATCTGGCATGGTTCTCGGACGCTTTATCGAGATGTCTTCGCCGGTGTTGGTGCCGACTTAGAAGAACAAGTCGAATGGGGCGTTTTTGCGAAAGTTGGGGATAAATCCACCCGGATTAAAGCCTAACGCGATCGCCCATCTCAAGATTAATTCAAGAATAATTGAGGAGAGAAAATTTCTCTTCTCATTTTTTTTGTCATTAAGTTGTTTCTTCGCGATCGCTGCAATTGTCCGCTAATCCGATAGAATGATACTGTATGGAGTTTGCCGCCAGGCTTGTATCGCTCTATACGCCAAATCCTTCATTAATGTTTTTTAGCAAATTCAGTTATGGAAAGCGTCGCCTATATTTTCTTGCTTGCTGTCGGCATCGGCATCCTCTTTTTTGCGATCGCCTTTCGGGAACCCCCCCGGATCGAAAAGTAGCCTGGGAAGATAGTCTTGCCAGATAATCTCGAAAGATAATCTCGAATTCCGAGCTATTTTGCCCGCAAGCTCTCTCATTGTTTGAGAAACGTTTCAGCCGCAAAATCTCATTTATCCTGCCATCATTTGTTATTTTGGTGGATAATTGAGATAATGCGGCTAAAGTCATATAATTTCGTCCGTGTTTCTCATCCTCATTTTGGACTGAATCATGCAATGTCCGGCCTGTCAGCATCAAAAGAATCGCATTTTAGAATCCCGTTCCACAGAAGGCGGAAAAAGCGTTCGCCGACGGCGAGAATGTTTGGAATGCAAACATCGCTTCACAACTTACGAACGCATTGAATTCGTTCCCGTTCTGGTCATCAAACGGGATGGAAGTCGGGAATCCTTCGATCGCTCCAAATTGTTGCGCGGACTCGTGCGCGCCTGTGAAAAAACCGGAATTTCCCATCATCGCCTCGAAACGTTTGTCGCTGAAATTGAGGAGCAACTTCAACAGCGTTCCCTCAGAGAAGTCGCAACGCGGGAAATTGGCGAACTGGTTCTCGGCTATCTGCGGGATGAAAATGAGGTGGCTTACATTCGTTTTGCTTCAGTTTATCGCCAATTTCAAGGGATTGCCGACTTTATCGAAACATTAAATCAATTACAGACTCAACCCAAAAAGCCACAAGAATCCGAAATTTGGCAAGAACCCATCCCCCCTGAAGTGGCAATGCCTTCTTCTCCATGATCGACACAGCTAGAGACGCAGGTAGAGACACAGATAAAGACAGGGGTAAAAAATACAAACCGTAAAGGTAGACAGAGTACGGACAAAGAAATTTGAGACCCTTGCCCTTCTTGGCGTAATTCAGTCTGGGAATGTTAAAATAACGATCTCTAACTCAAAAAATCAGCCTCCAATTGCAAAATTGGCAATCGCGAGTGGCAATATCGAAATCAGAAAATAGCATTAAATTCCTGCACGATATCCTTTTGTTAACTTAAATTAACAAATTGTAATTTCGACCGGATAATGCTATAGTATGGTTTTGGCAACTGTATCTGTTATTTAAAAGAGCAAAATAGCTTAACAAAAATATCGGAACGAAATGTTGCGATCGAGGAGATTGCGATCGAAGAGAGCGCAACCGAGAGCATTGCGATCGAGCAGAGCATCTTGTAAAAGCATTTATGAATTTTCGTTTATGAATTTTCGTTTATGACTTTTGGCAAGAAGCAATGTTTCCTTCACAGTCAGTACATACGGAGCTAAAAAACTAGGACAAACTACACATATGGTCAGTCAGAAAACAACCGCTATCAAAAACAAAGACATTGGTTTTACTCACGAAGATTTTGCTGCTCTTCTTGACAAATACGACTATCACTTTAGTCCGGGGGACATCGTGCCGGGAACGGTTTTCAGCATGGAACCTAGAGGAGCGCTGATCGACATCGGCGCAAAAACGGCTGCTTTTATCCCCATCCAAGAGATGTCCATCAACCGAGTGGACGATCCCAGCGAAGTCTTGCAGGCAGAGGAAACGCGGGAGTTTTTCATTCTGACCGATGAAAATGAAGACGGACAGCTAACCCTATCCATTCGTCGCATCGAATATTTGCGGGCTTGGGAACGGGTACGCCAGCTACAAGCTGAAGATGCAACCGTTCGCTCCAATGTTTTCGCCACCAACCGAGGGGGCGCTCTCGTGCGAATCGAAGGATTGCGCGGTTTTATTCCGGGGTCTCATATCAGCACCCGTCAGGCGAAAGAAGATTTGGTGGGTCAAGATTTGCCCTTGAAATTCTTAGAAGTTGATGAAGACCGCAACCGCCTCGTTTTGAGCCATCGTCGCGCCTTAGTCGAGCGGAAGATGAACGGCTTGCAGGTGGGAGAAGTTACCATTGGAACCGTGCGGGGTATCAAACCCTACGGTGCGTTTATCGATATCGGCGGCGTAAGCGGACTGCTTCACATTTCCGAAATCTCGCACGATCACATCGATACGCCTCATAGCGTTTTTGCCGTCAATGATGAATTGAAGGTCATGATTATCGATCTCGATGCAGAACGGGGTCGTATTTCCCTCTCCACCAAACAACTCGAACCCGAACCCGGGGATATGTTGAAGAATCGGGATATTGTCTTCGAGAAAGCCGAAGAAATGGCAGAGAAATATCGTCAAAAACTCTTGCAACAAGAACGGGGGGACACTCGCGACGAACCCGCTCCTGTAGCTTCCGAGGAAGCCGAAATTCCTTCAGCAGCAGAAGAACCCGTAGCCAAGGAAGTGACGGCGATCGAAGAAGAAACCGCAGAACCCGAGGCGATCGCAGAACCCGAGGTAGAAGAAACAACTGTAGAAGAAACAACTGTCGAAGAAACAACTACCGAAGAAGCAGTTGCCGAAACCGATACCGAACCCGAAGAGGTTGGCGAACCCGTTGCCGTAGGTGGCGAATAAAAACTCGCAATCTGACAATTTATTTTTTGGGGGGATTTCCCCCTTTTTTTTGCTTATTTTTGCCGATCGCCACGCAAATGAGTTGCGGAAAGTCGCAATTTTGCACAAAATAAATTTTTTGTGCGGGAGAAAAATTATACTCTGGGATGGATGGTGTCACCCCCCAACGATAATCATGAGCATTGTTACCAGTCTCGCCGATAGTGGAATTGGCAGTTTAAGAGCCGCGATCGCCTCTGCTAGCGACGGCGATACGATTACCTTCGATAGTTCTCTCGCCGGGGGGACGATTTCTCTCAGCAGTTCCCTCGAAATTAACCAAAACTTGACCATTGACGGCTCGGCGGGCATTACGCTGAATGGGAACAATAGCACCCGTATTATTACCGTTGGTGGGATCGGTCTCAATGTCGCGATAAAAGATTTGACCTTCCGCAACGGACGCGCGGTACAAGATGGCGGTTATGGGGGCGCGATCGCTACCAGCAATCAAACCCAACTCACCGTAGAGAATAGCCAATTTTTTGACAACGTATCCACGGGAGAAGGGGGCGGCGCAATTTGGACGGGATACCAAAGTACGACCACCGTTTCGAGTAGTACCTTTGATGGCAATCAAGCCTTGGATCTGAATACAGAACGGGGCGGGGGCGCGATCGCGGGAGCCAGCGAAGGCAATCTCACCGTTCTCAATAGTACCTTTAACAACAACCAAGGTACTACAGGAGGGGCGATTAACTCTCTTTTGGGAGGACTGACGGTCGAGAACTCCACCTTTACCAACAATCAAGCGACGGGGGATGCTTCCTCCTTGCGCGTGGGTGGCAATGGGGGCGCGATCTTTACCGACGGCGCATCGGCAACCATCGATTCCGGGACGCAAGGGGCGATCGCCATTCGCAACAGTCGCTTCGATAGCAATGAAGGATTCGCACAAGGCGGGGGGTTATTCCTCTTTGCTTACGATGGCGATACAGTCGCGATTGAGAACAGCACGATTGTAAATAATACCGTCAAATTGGACAGCCAATTTTCGGAAGCCTTGGGGGGAGGAGTGCGATTTGGCGGCGGTGCGAGTTTGGCAGTAAGCAATACCACCTTTTTGCAGAACCATTCCGAACTCCAAGGGGGAGGAATGTGGGTGGGGGAAAACTCTCCCTTTACAATCTTCAATAGTGTTTTCTGTGAGAATAGGGCAATTTCTACGACTGCCAGCCCGGGACTCGGGGGCGGATTATCGGTGACAGGCGACCCGATCGCCAGCATTACGCAAACCACAATTGCAGGCAATATTGCCAGTTTTCAAGGGGGTGGATTTTGGGGCGGGGGAACGGGGCTGACTCTAACGGATTCTTTGGTTGCCGATAATGAAGGACAGACGGGATTTGACCAATTTCATCACACGGGGATGCAGTTTAGCGATGGTGGCGGTAATTTCCAATCCCTCAATCCCAATCCGAACGATACTTTAGTGACGGCTGGCGTAACCCTGCTCGATCCGCAATTGGGAACCTGTTCGGACAACGGCACGGCAATCCAGAATCCTCCAGAACCGGGAAATCCGGCAGTTACGGGGGGTGCAGTTGCCGGAACGCCAGTTTCGGGGACGATTCCCAATGCACCGGGAAATTTGGCAGCCGTAGAAGAAGGGGGACAAGTTCGCCTCACTTGGCAGGACAATAGCGATAATGAAACGGGCTTTGTATTAGAGCGATCGCCCGATCAAAATAACTGGACGGTTATTACGAATATTTCTGCCAATTTAACCGAGTATCTCGACACGAGTTTAACCACAAGCGGGACTTATTTCTATCGCGTGCGGGCGACAAATGGTGTTGGATCGTCGGCATCTGTGGTGAGTGACGCGATCGCGTTTAACAATCAAAATACATCTGGGGGAGATACATCTGGGGGAGATACGTCAAACTCCCAACAACAAAAGGGAAATTCCTCACAGCAGTCGGGAATTTTTCAGGTTCAAAATTCTGCCAACCAGCAAACGCAACCCGGGATTTTTCAATTGGGACAATCTTCCCAAGTATCGCAATCTTCTCAAACCGTTAATATGCAAGTTAGTTTGCAAACCAGTGCAACCCAGCAAGTCAATGAATTAGGGGTCTTTGTTGTCGATGATGATTCGGGGCGGGTAAACGGTCTCAATCCGGGGGATGCAGGCTATTTTGAGGCAGCTTTATCCAAAGCTCAAATTATTTTTTCGGCTTTACCACAAACCCCTTTTCCTCAGTTTAATTACACCCGAAATTTATCCTTTTCTGAGGGAGAACGTTTGGCTTTCTTTTTAATTCGCGATCGCACCGTAGAACAAGTTGTTGCCGATGGAGATTTTTCCCGCGTTCTCTATTCCCTGCAATCCACCCAAACCTTACAATCGGGTGACGGTTTCCTTCTCTCTTGGGAAGATGGTTCGGGAAGCGTAGATTTTCAAGAGTTGCAAGTTCAAATTGGGATAACCGAGGAAAGTCCTTCTTTAACCACGACATTTCAAGGACAGCAAGAAGGGGAAGCGATCGATTTACGGGATTTTACGGGAACGGTAAAAGCAGAATTTGCAACGGCAAGTTTGGCAAATTATAGTAACGATTACGGGTTTTATGTGGTAGACGATCCCCTAACGGGAGAAATTAATGGGATATTGCCGGGAGAGATTAATTATGCCAAAAATGCAGTCGAACAGGCTCTCGATTTGAATGAGGGATTACCGGGAGGAAGTGTCATTCTGCCCTTTTTAATTGCTAACGGAACGATTGAGGACTTTTTAACCAATAATCCCGATAATTTTGCCAGTGGGAATGTTATTGCTTATTTTCCTTATTTGGAGGCCAATCCCGATCGCATCGATCACGTTCGTCTGTTGGGAGATAACGTTTTCGGCTTTGAAGATTTATTGGGAGGCGGCGATCGCGATTATGATGATTGGGTCATTCAGGTTACAGTAGAGGTCTAATTGATTATTGCGCGGGGCAAATGAAGAAGAAATACCAAGGGATTGTTCGGATTTGTTTCAGTGCAATTGCGGTAATTTTCTTTAATTTAATTTGTGCTGGTGTTGGGATTCTTGTTTTTGCAACCTATTACACTCCCGGAAATCCCGTGCGTTCCCCTCGCACGGACATCGATACCATTGGCTTTTTAAGCGTTTTTATCGGCATATCCCAATTTCTCTACCTTCTTCCCTTAGAAATTTACGCCGCGCGATCGCGAAACAGGAATCTAGCGATCGGCGTATTGATAGGGAGTATTATCACAATTTTACTGAATATTTTATTTTTATTGGAACTGTCCAAACAATCGAGTTTTTAAAGCACCAATAACCGCGGTCTCAAGCATGACTATAGTGAATGATAAGATTTCTTCTCTCTGTGCTTCTCTGTGCCTCTGTGGTTCAAATTCTTCATGCCCTAATGTATTCTGTAATGCTATACAATAAGAGAATATTGCTCGATAATCGCATTATGGTTGTTTCTCCTGTTGCTCTTCCTATCCGATCGCTCGAACTTTCTCCCGGCAGTCATCTGATTTTTAATTGTGTCTCTTGGGAAGAATATGAGGTTTTATTGGAGGAATTGACAAGCGATCGCCGCATTCCTCGCATCAACTACTGTAATGGAATATTAGAACTCATGGCTCCTTTGCCCGCCCACGAACGACCTCATCGGATTATTGGTTATATCGTAGCGGCAATGTTGGATTTTCAAGAGCGAGATTGGGAGGATTTTGGTTCGACAACGTTTAAGAAAATGAAACAGGCTGGACTCGAACCCGATACCTGTTTTTATATTAAGAATGCCGAAATTGTGCGATCGCTGCAACGAATTGATTTAGAAACCGATCCGCCGCCAGATTTAGCGATTGAAAGCGATCTGACTTCTAAAACTACATTAGATGCGTATGCAGCGATCGCCGTCCCGGAACTTTGGATTTTTAGCAATGGTCGGTTAAAAATCTACGTATTAACAAAAGATGGTTATCAAGAATCCAATATCAGTCCGACATTCCCAGCTTTTAATATTATCGAACGCATTCCTCGTTTAGTTGAGGAAGCATTTAATCAAGGGACTCGGAAAATGTTGCGATCGTTGCGTCAAAGTTTATCTCGATATTAGGCTTATAGTTCGTTAAGAAACATGGAGAGGTCGCACAACTGAGCGATGCGATTGCTAAGATAGCGATCGCATGGAAAAGTTATATCCCATAACAAACACTTCCCCTCGCTAAAATCAACACCACTAACAAACTTAAATGAGCGAAATTCCTCTTTGCAGCATCATTGTTTCCTCGAACCTCCCCGTAGAGGAGATAGACGCTTTAGAAACATCGTTGCGAATGAGTTCTATACAAGTGCAGAAACCTCCCAGTCGAGTCATGGGTGCGGATGATATCGTTTTTATTGCGGCGATCCTCGGAGGACTGGCATCAGCAGCGAATTTGATCGACTATGGCGTTAAGGTCGCTAAAATTGTGAATAATTGGCGGAAAAAGCTGCGAGAAAGAGGACAAAAACCTATAGGAAAACTAGAGCATCCCGATCGCCTCGATCTCGATTTGAATGCGGCTAGCGATGAAGAGGTGGAGAAGTGGTTCAATCAGTTGTAATTCCTTCAGCGATCATTCGATGGCATGAGCCTTCTGATTCTTCTGTACTATATGTAGAAGTCGATCGCAAATCTCATGTCAAAAATCAGATTCTCATTCTTGTTTCTTCTCCGCTAGTTGATGAAGATTTGCAACCTGTGGAAGAAACGTTATCCATTCAACAAGAAATCGAAAATATTGTTGATGTTTTAAGAGATTTACCTAGAAAAATTGAGGTAGAAATTATCGTAAAAATTGCCACGACAGAATCAATAACTGAGGCTTTTAGTAATTGGTTTAAACCTCTCATAATTCACTTTATCGGGCATGGGATGAAGAGCGATAAGGGAATATCTTTGGTTTTAGAAGATCGAGTGGGAAGGGCGCGATCGTTTTCGGTTGAGGAGTTACGCAATCTGCTCCGGAATTTAAGAAATCCTCCGTGTCAGGTTGCTTTTTTAAATGCTTGCCATTCTCAAGGAATGGCAGGAGAACTCCTCAATG
Source organism: Cyanobacteria bacterium P01_E01_bin.42 (assembly GCA_039194995.1). Lineage (GTDB taxonomy): Bacteria > Cyanobacteriota > Cyanobacteriia > Cyanobacteriales > Spirulinaceae > CCY15215. The sequence goes on from JBCCVR010000125.1 coordinate 13,999, forward strand.
CGGGCGTATCTCACGTTGTTGCGATTAATACTGAAGATCCTATTCTCGATACAGCATCTCGATGTTTTGCCAAAGTTTTTTATGCCGCTCTTTTTAATGGCGATCGCGTGCAAGAATCCTACGAACAAGGACAAAATGCTGTGATGGTTAATGATGAATTGCAAAAGCTAGCTCAACTCTGGCAACCCAGAATTAACCTCAAGGAAGCTGTTAAATTTCGACTTTTACCGGAAAATAAAGCGATTCACCAGGCCATTTTATGGATTCAATCTCACGCGCAAGCAAATATTATTTTCCCTCATTGGGACAAAAGCAATATTGCTAATTACGACCCTACATTTATCGGTCGAAAAATCGAAATTCACGAGATTGCTGTTGCCCTCAATGATGGCGATCGACCCCGCTGTATTGCCCTTCACGGGATGGGAGGAATGGGGAAAACAGCTTTAGCGATCGCTGTTGCACGATGGCAGCACGAACGACGACGATGGCATGATGGAGTCTGGTTTATTGACTTGCGAAATGTCGATTCAGTTGAAGCAGCAAGGATTAAAATAATGGAGGCGATCGATGTTGTAGAGTGGGGGAAGATATCAGATCGCGGTGCAATCTCGGCACTGAGAGATCGGAATTTACTGCTAATTTTAGATGATGTGGATCGGTTATTGGAAAAAGAACCGCAAGATTTAATCGATTTAATCGAGGCTTTACTCTCTTGCCAGCAGTTGCGATTGTTAATCACTTCTCGTTTGGCTTTACCACCAGATTTATTTTATCAGTCAAAGGAAGTTCAAACAATTGAGCCGCGTATTGCCCGTCAAATTTTTCGTAAATATGCCCCACCAGAAAAACAATGGAATTTAGCAGAAAATTCAGAAGAAGATTGGGAAGCCCTAATGCAATTTTTAGATGGCTACCCTCTTGCCATTCGGATCGCAGCAGCTTATATGAAACAAAAAAGATGTAGCTTGCGTACTTTATGGGAACGTTTGCAGAGAGAACCCTGCAAAACTTTACGACCAACTCCCTATCCAGAGAATAAGAAAAATAGTCTGGTTGCTGCTCTCAATCTTTCCTATAATATTCTTCCTCCGGGGTCAAAAGAAATGTTTCCTCAACTGGCTCTATTTCCGGGAGGAATAACTGAAGAAGCTGCCGAGTTTATCTTTGGCAGAGATGGAGTAGAATCGCTTGAATTTCTCTTTCTTTACTCAATGGCAGAGAAGAAAACGACAAGTTCTCCTTGGCGTTTGCCGGAACCCACTCGCCGTTATGCTGAAGAGAAACAGTTATCCAATGCAATGGAAGAATTTGCACCAAGAGCATTGGACTATTACTATTGCTTTGTCACTAAATTAATCGATTTATTGATTGAGGACAAGATATCTGAACAAGATTTACAACAACAAGTTTTTGCCGAACAATCCAATCTTAAACAGTTTATCTATTGGGGTTACGAAGAGGAAAAAAGTAAAGACAGAGTTTGCCGCAGTGCTAGAATTACGGCTTTGTTAGGAAAAAACTGGAAATGGGTTATTCCCGGTGCAGATCCTCTCCATAGTCTTGAAAATGCTTTTCAAGCAGCAAAGCGCAACCAAGATAAGTCAGGAGAAGCAGGCTTATACGAAACCAGAGGAGATATTCAGCGATTGCGTCAAGGATTGGACATTGCTCGAGAAAGTTACGAACAAGCAATAGAACTTTATAAAGCGATCGCGGAAAATTTATCATCTCTTTTAGAAAAAGCTGGAATACAGAAAAAGATAGGCATAATCTGGGAAAAATATCCCAATGTAGAGAAGGCATTAGAACATTATTTAGTAGCAATTAATCTGTATGAGTTGGAAAATGAAGTCTTAGAAGTTGCTCATATCAGAATGATGATAGGGGATTTACTACGATCACAACAAAAATTTGAAGAAGCATCGAACAGTTATCAAAAAGCTCTCGAACTTTATCAATTACAGGGCGATCGTGCAGGAATGATTAAAGCAGACAATCGCTTGAGGAGTATTCGAGGTAAGTTCATTTCTTCTTTTGAATTTGAACTCATTACTGTTAATAGTCATGGTGACATTATCAATCGAAAAAATGAAACCACTCGGTATTTCAGCAAAGATTTGGGAAATGGGATTGTTCTCGATATGGTTGAAATTCCGGAGGGCTCGTTCAAAATGGGGTCAGCAAATAATGAAAAAGGTGCACAGGGATGGGAATATCCTCAGCATGAAGTAACAGTTTCGTCCTTTTTTATGGGGAAATATCCCATTACTCAAACTCAGTGGAGAGCGATTGCTTCCCGCACAGATTTAACAGTAGAACGAGACTTGGATGTTAATCCTGCCTATTTCAAAAACCGTAAAGATAGCCATCTTAGACCTATAGAACAAATTAGTTGGTATGATGCGATAGAATTTTGCCAGCGACTTTCTAAGCTGACAGGAGAGGAATACAAGCTACCCAGCGAAGCAGAGTGGGAATATGCTTGTCGTGGGATGAAAAAGACACCTTTCTATTTTGGCAAGACAATAACTGCGAATTTAGCGAACTATCATGCTAACTACACTTATGCTGACGAAGTCAAAGGGCAATTTCGAGGAGAAACTACTCCAGTGGGTCAATTTCCGCCGAATGCTTTCGGTTTGTACGATATGCATGGTAATGTTTGGGAGTGGTGCGAAGATGATTGGCATAATACTTATAAGAATGCACCAACTGATGGTAGTGCTTGGATCGAAAGTGACAATAAGATTAGAAAAATAATGCGAGGCGGTTCTTGGTACTTCACTCCAAGGAATTGTCGTTCCGCTTGTCGCTATTACTATAATCGTGCGGATCGTCACTACTTTCTCGGTTTTCGGATTGTGCGATGCGTGATGGCGAGGACTCGTTAACCCTTTGCTGTTTTGCCTTTTTGTTTTTTCCACTGAAAGTGAATCGCTACCCAAAATCGCGAATGTAGACTAAATATTACGTTGTAGGAATTTTCCGATCGCAAACCCCAATCAAAACAACAAAACACAATCCCCGCTCGATAACAACGCAGTACCAAAACCATCTGATACAATTTAACTGAGTCCGTTCTAGAGAACTCCGATGACTGCTACTTTGCCAATTCCAACAACAGAAATAGAACTCGTTCGCCTTTCTGGAATCAGTTGGAAAACCTATGAAAATCTTCTGGAAGACCTGCAAAACCGCCGTTTGCGTTTAACCTACTATCGCGGAAGTTTAGAAATATTGACACCTTCACCAGAGCACGAACTCAATAAAGAAGTAATGGGGCGTTTTGTCGAGACTCTCGCTGAAGAATTAGAAGTTAGCGTTTATCCCCTCGGATCGACCACTTATAAACGTCCTCAGTTAAGCGGTGCAGAACCCGATGAATGTTTTTATATTCGCAATATTGCAGCCATTCGTGGTAAACGAAGATTGACACCAGAGGATCCGCCTCCCGATCTGGTTATTGAAATTGATATTACCAGCAGTTCGAGCGATCGCTTGCAAGTTTATTCTTCTTTAGGTGTCCCCGAAGTTTGGATTTACGATCGCAATACTTTGATTCTATACCAATTAGAAAATGAGGAATATACCGTTCGCGATCGCAGTCAGTTTTTCCCCGATATTCCCATCCCAGAAATCGCCCAATTCCTACAACAAGCCGAGACAACCGATTATTTGGAACTAATTAGAATCTTTCGCAATTGGGTTAGGAATTTAAAATAAAGCTAATAACAAAATTACAGCACGAATAACCGCGATCGCGCTCGAGAAAACGCCACGTAACGAGATTGATGCTGCTCCGGTATGCTAGGATTGCGAGAAATATCGCGATCGCAAACAAAAGCATTCTCATAAGTAGAGCCTTGAGATTGATGAGAAGTGATGCCATAACAGGGTTTTAAGTTCGCCCATTGATTGCGAAAATCCCAATATTCTCCCCAAGCATTTTTACCTTTGCTTTGCTTAGATTTTTCTGCCAAGCGAGAAAGATGGCGATCCATTTGACGGCGCGCGCTGGGATCGGGGACTTTAAAGCGATAGATGTCCTCTTCGTCTTCGACTCGCAAGCGCCAATAGTCGATCCCGTCGGGACTGGTTTGGAATTGGGGCTTATCGATCACCGTCACTTCCGCGCAACTGGGAAGCACCACATCCCCACTCGCAGGATCGTGAATGGCTTCTTTCGCGATGAGGCGCTCTCCTTCAAAAAAGGGGACTTTAGGATCGTAGAGAGCATTCCTGACTTGAGTATTGATATAATCTACCTCGCGATTCGTCCAGGCGATCGCCCGAATATAGTTGGAATCTCTGGCATATTTGGGGGATTGAAAGGCGCGAATGAGTTGCGCAAACCATTGCGATCGCCGTAATATCCACGCACCGCGCTCCTTATCCCCCGTGTACTGACTTTTTTGGGGTAGGATAACATTGCGATCGAAAACTTTGGCTCGGGCGGCGGAAATAAACGCCATCATAGGATTATCCTGCGCTTGTCGCACCACTTCCGTTAAAGAAAACTGTTGAGGGAGATCGAAAATCGGCGATCGCGTTTCATGAATGGGAGGGAGTTGGGCGACATCTCCTGTGAAAATAAATTTAGTACTGTATTTTTGCGAGATTTGTTGTAGCAACGTCCACAACGCCGAAGAAACCATCGAGGCTTCATCGACAATCACTAAATCGTATTTGCCAATGCGCGATCGCCGTCCTTCTCTAAGCACCCGCTCTCCTTTTTCTGGCTCTAACTTTAATCCGAGGAGACGGTGAATTGTAGCATAATGGAGAGATTTGCTGCTCTCTTCTCCGATTTCCTCCAATACCCCGACGGCTTTATGAGTCGGAGCCGACGCAGCGATCTTCACTTGGCGATACTTCTTTTGTAGATTGCGAATAAACTCGCGAATTACCGTGGTTTTTCCCGTCCCGGCTCCCCCTTGCAAGAGAAAGAAACGCCCCTCAGAATAATAGAATGCCTGCATTTGCTCCAGGGCAGTGTTCTGACAAGGTGTTAGCTGAAAATTAACAGTTTGCATCTCAATCCACCTTACCCGAAAGCACGAATCCGCCCCAATAATAAGGCTCTGAATAGGGACAATAACTTTCTCCTTGTCTCGCCGCTTTATCTCGTGCTAAATCTCGCGTCATTTTTAGATTTCCCAAACATCCCGCCGGAGCATCCTGTAAATTGGTGAGGAGGCGATCGCAAGTTTTAATCAGTTCATCATAACTCAAATCTCGCAGCCACATTTGTGCTTTTTTCAAGGCTTCTGCGGGTTTAATTTCTTGTTCGATCAGTTCGTAAAAACGAATCATCAGCAAACTGGTGGAGATTTCCGAGACATACCAAAGACTATGTACCACATAACTTGCACCTTTCACCAAAAAACCAACCGCAAATCCTACAAATTCATTTGCATCGAGTTGAGAGATAAAACCTTGTATTTCGCAAGCAGAAAGACAGACTAAAGAAGCGCTGGGATAGTCCAAACTAAAAATATCATCAAGCGTCAGTTCCTCTGCTTCTCCTAAAATAAGGGCAGAACTTTTGGGATCGGTGAGATTATGATAACTATTCCCCGAAAAATGAAAAATATTTGTTGGATTTTCTAATACCTTTAATACCTTTTGTCTCGCGATTGTTGTCTCGCTAATGGTTCGGTTTTGAAAAAATTGGGCGATCGCATTCACTTCCAAGACTTTAGAAGAAATGGGATTGGCTGAAATGTCGATGCTTAATAAAGGGATTTGCGGTTGAGTTTGGGGCGGAATGGGTAGAGAATTTTTTAAGCGCAATCCAAATTTACTACTAGGAAGATAGGTGATTGTAAAATCTCGCCCATGAAAGGGAGTCGCAAAAAGTAGGTGTAGGGGCAATAAATGTAAGGTTTGGTGGGGAATTAAGACCAAGCGATCCACAGTTTCGGGAAAATAGGATAAAACTTTCTCGATTTGTAAAATTTCTGCCAATTCTTGTAAGGATTGGAGATGAGTGGCGGGAAATGTTTTCGGGTTGGTAGAGGGGCGAGAAGGATGGGTGCGATCGCCATTTTTTAACCAGTTTTTTAGGGCATTGAGGCGATCTCGATCGGCAGGCAAGATCGTCAGAAGCTGGCGATCGCGAAGGATAAAAGTCGTGATGGCAACGGGACTGATATGCCAGTAAATTGCCCCAGTATTGGCATTGAGCAATTGCTGCATCTGTTGATAATTCGGGGAAGCGATCGGCGTTTCGTTAATCGCTTGGTGTTGTTGCCAATAAATAGACAAATTCTTGCGCTCTTCGGCCAGTTGTAATGCCAGCATTTGCTGTTTGCCATCGGCAGATTGAGCCAATCGTTCGATTTTTAAATGATGGAAACCAATAAATTTCTGTGAAAGTCTGAGTTTTTCTCTGGGATTTTTCAAATTCAGGATCAATTGATTGAGAATAATGAGGGCGATATTAATATAGTTTTTAACATTTAAAGTATTTTTGAGGGCATGATTGGCAAGAATCAAATCTTGCATGACCTCTAAATAAGCCTCTTCTAAATGCGGTCGGTCTTGTAAGGCATCGAGGGCTTTTTGATAATTACCGATCGCCTTTTCCCACAAATCGCGACTGCTTTCTCCTCTGCTTGCTTGTTTGGCACAAGCCAATCCTTTATAATACTGCAATGTTCCTCGTGCCAAATAATAATCGGGATCTTCGGGTTTGAGTTTGCTCAACCCTTCATTCCAATTATGAATCGCAGCTTCGCAATTGGTTGGGGAAGAAGCATGAAAAAGAGTCCAACCGCGATTTGCCCAAAGCTGCCAATATGCTGGGGAAATTTCAATCGCGCGATTGAATTGAGCGATTGCTTCTTGATAGTGACCCAATTGAGTTGCAGCCAATCCCCAACCGTTATAAGCCAAAATATAGGCAGGTTGAATAGAAATCGCTTCTCGATAATCCGCGATCGCATCGCGATTGTTGCCCGCAGCCGCATGAGTATTGCCGCGATTGTAATAGGCAAGATAAAGATTGGGTTCGATTAAAATGCCTTGGGTAAACTTGTCAATTGCTTCGGAATAGCGCCCTAGTTCTCGCAAAATATTGCCGCAATTATGATAGGCATCGTGATAGTTTGGGTCGAGGTTGAGCGCTTCTTGAAAGTCAGCTAAAGCGTCATCGAATGCCCCTGTTTTTCCTTGTACAATCCCCCGTCCGTTATAGGCAAATTTGAGATTGGGTTGGAGGGCGATCGCGCGATCGAAATCTTCTCGGGCGCGATCGAAATCTTCTAAGTGAGAATAAGCCGTGCCACGACCGTTGAAACTGAGGGCAAAATCCGGTTTAATTTCCAGGGCGCGACTGAAATCGGCGATCGCGGCTTCATCTTGTTGCAATTCCAAATAAACGCTACCGCGATTGAAGTAAGCAAAGTGAGAATCGGAATCGATTTCTACCGCTCGATTGAAATGGACGATCGCGGCTTCGTAGCGTCCCAAATAGTACAAGGCTACACCGCAGCCATTCCTCGCGTCAAAGAAGTCCGGTTGCCCCTCTAACGCCGTTTCCCATAAGGATACCGCCCCGTCGTATTGTCCCTTGCGATATTGTTCGGCACCGTAGTTAAATAACTCGACCGGATCTTCGGCGGAAACAGTCGGCGGGAGGGTTGTTTCCGGTTGAGGGGTTAAAATGTCGCGATCGCTTAACTCCAGTAACCGCGTCCCGATCTGTTTGGCAATCTCTCCTAAGTCACCGCACCCCATTTCCCCCAAACGCACCATTTGTTTGGCGATATCGCGATCGATCGTCCCCGGATCCCGACGCAACAGACTGCGCCCGTAACGCTGCAACCACGAACTAAACCAAGGGTCGTAGCGACGAATGCCCAGTTTCTCAAATATACGCCCTTGCGGCCAGCCTCGGGCGACTCCATCGAGGACATCCGACCATAGGGATTTGTACTCCTCATTCGTCAGGGGAGGAATATCTGCGGGATCGGGAAGATCGGAGTTGGGTCCGAGTAAATCCGCCAAGAGGTCTTGCAGCCATCGAAACGGAATTTGAAACATTTTTGCTGGTTGTTGGTTGTTGGTTGTTAGTTGTTGGTTATCCTTCCTAAAATTCCCTTGCTAGGGGGGTAAATCAGGGGGAATCGAGGGGTTTGGGGTAGTTGCTCCGATCGCGTTCCCAATTTTACCTCAACCTACGTACGAGGCGATCGCGATCGCCCCACGGGAAAGGGCAAATTTTTACTTTTATCCTTCCCCGTCCAATGCTGCTAAGCGATCGGCAACAATGTCAAACCTCACCTTAAAGGGCAACAATGAATTATTCGATCTGATGAATTTTTTGATTTTCTAGTAGTGCTTTAACGGAGGTGGATTCAGCGAGGGTCTTAATACCCGCCACTTCAATTTCAATGGGGATTGATCCCAACAGATCCGGGCTATCTGCGAGTAATTTTCCGTTGAATTCTTCGAGAATGGCGTTAATTTTGGTTAGAGATTGTGCGGCGGATTCTCGGATGGCTTTCATTGCGGCTTGGCGATCGCTGCGACTGGGGCGTTTTGTTGTATCGATCGCACTCTCGCTTTGCAGTAAAACAATCGCTTGAATTTTGGCATGGCGATCGAGGCGATCGAGTCTAGCGGCAAATTGAGGGCTGATTTTTTCGCTGGTCTTTTCCACGATCGCACCTCCTAACTCAACGCTTTTAGGGCTTCTGTGGGTTGAATGAGTCCATGTCCCCATCGGCTCAAGGGGTGACAACCCAGTTAAAAGGTAGACTGTATAAGGGATAGAGCGGTGAGACCTTTCTGAAAAAAGAGGCGTTTATGAGGTTTGAGATTCATCAAACGAATAGCAAGGTCTGAGTGTATCGCCATAGATTCAA
>JBCCVR010000126.1:0-22565 GCA_039194995.1 Cyanobacteria bacterium P01_E01_bin.42
CTAAAACTTTTGTTTTTAAACCTATAATTTCTAACAATTTTTTCAACCAAGAAAGTGAAATTATTTTTCTCAATAAAGATTTACAGGATGAAGCATTTAGGGAGTTAGAAGACTACGAGAGGACTTTAAAATTCAGCCATTTCTTACAATTATCATCAAAATTTACCGATGACGAAATAGAAACCGAATTGACACTCAAAGCCGGAGAACTTGCAGAGAAATACCGCGATCTCGGTGCGGATGCCGTTGCTAATATTTTTGCCGATCTTGCTTCTTTAATTGCTTTTGGTTGGGTTGTTTGGATCAGTCGCGAGGAAGTGAAGATTTTAAAAGACTTTATTGACGAACTGATTTATGGATTGAGCGATTCTGCCAAAGCCTTTCTGATCATTCTCTTTACCGATATGTTCGTCGGCTTCCACTCGCCCCACGGTTGGGAGGTTGTTTTATCCGGAATCACAAGACATTTTGGCTTACCGGAAAGTCATGATTTTAATTTCCTCTTTATTGCCACATTTCCCGTGATTCTCGACACGGTTTTGAAATATTGGATCTTTCGCTATTTGAACCGCATTTCTCCCTCTGCTGTAGCCACTTACAAAACCATGAATGAATGACTTTGTAACGCACCATTTTGAATTAATATTGTTTGTTTTTGACTTGACAGCTTGACCTTGACAATGGTATTCTAACAGAGTGGGGATCTGTGCGCTCCTGTAGACCCGTTCTCGATCGAAAAAATAGTCATGGAAACTGTTGAAAAAATAGCTGAAAAAATACGCTGGACAAGTCGCGATTTAGAAAGTCTTCCCGAAAATGAATGGGTTGATTATGAAATTGTTGATGGAGAACTATTTATGACGCGATCGCCTCACCGACGGCATCAACAAATTAGCGGCAAAATTTTCCGACAATTGGATGCTTGGTCTGAGTTGAGTAATTGGGGAGAAGCGATTATCATGCCCGGTGTTATCTTCTCTGATGCCGATAATGTGTCTCCCGATGTAGCTTGGGTCAGTACGGAGAGATTGGCAGAAATTGAAGATGAAGCCGGACATTTATTGGGTGCGCCCGAATTGATGGTCGAGGTGATTTCCCCCGGACAAAAGAACGAACGCCGCGATCGCGAAGTGAAATTAAAACTCTATTCAATTCAAGGTGTACGAGAGTATTGGATTGTCAATCGCTTTACCCGACAAGTGGAGATTTATCGCCGGGACAATGCACAGTTGAGATTAACGGCCACGCTATTGGCAGAAGATGACATAACCTCTCCTTTACTACCGGGATTTTCTTGCGCGATCGCTTGTTTCTTTTAGTCACAAAAATACGGATGCCAATGTCAGAAAGAAAGCGGATTGTTGTGGTTGGGGCAGGTTGGGCCGGACTCGGGGCGGCCTATCATCTCGCCCAGCAAAATTATGATGTAACCCTTCTCGAAGCCAGTCCCTATCCGGGGGGGCTGGTTGCAGGTTGGAAAACTGACACGGGACGATCTGTCGAAGGGGGCATTCACGGATTTTGGTATCCCTATCAAAATATCTTTAATTTGGTGAAAGAACTCGAACTTTCTCCCTTTACCCCGTTTACGCGATCGTCCCAATATTCACCCCAAGGATTAGAAGTTGAATCGCCTCTTTTCCAAAACGAATTTCGCCTTCCCGCCCCCTTGGGAACGTTTCTTTATACCCAGTTTAAACGCCTGCCCTTAAGCGATCGCTTATCTGCGTTACCCCTGCTTTATTCCGTCATTGATTTCGACAATTCTCACGATGCTTGGCAGCGTTACGATAAAGTGACAGCACGAGAATTATTCCGACAATTTGGCGTAACTGCCCGCCTGTATCGCGAGGCATTTGAACCCATGTTATTGGTGGGATTATTTGCCCCCGGGGAACAGTGCAGCGCGGCGGCAACTTTGGGAATGCTCTATTATTTTATCCTCGCCCATCAGCCGGATTTTGATGTGGTTTGGTGTCGCGGAACTGTCGGCGAGACAATTTTTCGCCCTTGGGTGGAAAAAATCAGCAAACAAGGGGGAAATGTTCTCGTTAATAAGCGGGTCAGCGATCTGATTTTAGATGAAGACGGTCAAGCCAAAGGCGTTGTTTGCGGGTTGGAAGTTTTTCCCGCCAATGCTGTTATTTTTGCCGTTAGCGTGACGGGAATGAAAAAAATCGTTTTGGGAAGTCCCAAGCTGCATCAATATCCCCAATTTCGCAACCTTACCAATTTAGGCGGTATTGATGCCCTCGCAACCCGTTTGTGGTTCGATCGCAAAATCGAGATTCCCCTGCCTTCTAACGCTTGTTTTGGCTTCGATCGCGCCGTGGGTTGGACGTTTTTCGACCTTAACGCCCTCCACGACGAATATCGAGACGAACCGGGAAGCGTCATCGAAGCCGACTTTTACCATGCCAATCAACTCTTACCGTTAAGCGATCGCGAAATAGTCGCCAAAATTCAGCGAGATTTAAGTACCTGTATCCCCGCCTTCCAAGAAGCCAAAGTTCTCCACAGTACGGTAATTCGCGTGCGTCAAGGCGTAACCCATTTTGCTCCCGGAAGCTATCAATATTTTCTCCCCGCTCAAAGTCCCATTGACAATGTATTCTTAAGTGGCGATTGGATTGTCACCCGTCACGGTTCTTGGTCTCAAGAAAAAGCCTATGTTACGGGATTAGAAGCCGCTAATCGAGTTATCGAACGGTTTGGCATGGGAGAAAAAGCCAATATTATCCCCATTGAAGAAGACGAACCCCATATCAAAATCGCCAGACTGGTCAATCAAAACGTCCGGGAATGGGGCAAGCGTCTTTTACCCAATTTATGGTTGTCTTGATGCCAAAAGCGGGCATAATAAAGGAAATTTTTCAGGGAAATTGCCATGCCAGAAAAATCGACCCCGCCTCAATCTTCTTTCCTCGTTCCCGATCGCACCTCCCAACCCAACAACCTCAAATCCGATCGCATTAGCGATCTCGAACGGATCAGCCGCATTATCTCCCCCTATTTCACCGTTCTCGTAGGGCTGTACCTTTATGCCAGTAATTTTTGGCTCGGGTTTCTCTTTATCGGTCTGGGAATGCTGGCATTGTTGAACGTATCGATCGCAGATATTCAGAAGGCGATCGTCGCCATTAAATCCTTTCTCGGTTTACAAGAACCGTAAACTCGAGATTGATGAACTTTAAAACCAAACAACGTCATTCCCAAATTCCCAGACTCGATCTCATCCCCATGCTGAACGTCATGATGGTCGTTTTGGCATTTTTTATCCTCATTGCCCTCTCCGTGGGAACTCCTCCCAAAACAGTAGAAGTCCAGCTACCCCAAGGAGAAGCTGGCGGAGAAATTGCGGGAGAAGTCAACGAAAACTCGCAGATCGTTTATTTAGACGCACAAGGACAATTTTTGTTTCAAGAACAGGCCTTTGCAGATGCTGAAATTCAAGAACCTCTTGCCCTGTATTTACAGGAAGATTCTCAAAATATCGCCTTTCTGGTTGCCGATCCCGACGTTCCCTACGAACGTGTCGTGCGCGTATTAACGCAACTGCAAGACCGCCACGGCGATCGCGTTTCTTTAGGGATTTTTGCCGACTAGAGAATTACATTTCCGTTCGTCCTTGACTTTCTCTAACGCGAGATTACAATTTTCGATTGCCGAGGGGAAAACCTTCTGGTTTGTATCGTTGAGAAATTGCCACCAAGAGAGAATACATTTCTTCGTTGCTCATGCCCTCAATCCATTTTTGCAAAGATTGGGGACTGTGACTCTGAGAGATTTCCATACCGTATTCTTCTCGCGCCCCCGGATTGATATGTTCCAAGGCCCCCAAAATTTCATCCAAAACGGCATCCGTGGCGTTGCGATTGCCTCGAAAAAATTGAGAGAGATGATTTTCGCTGATTCCCGTCAAGCGACTGATGGAAACATTGGAAATTTTATATTTATTTTTGATTTTTAGAAGGGCTTTACGATGAATTGACATACTCAGATATTTTTAATGAGGAAACTTTTGCTCTCGCACTTCATTAATAAATTCTCCCACGGCTTGGGTCGCAAGTTGGCGAAGATTAAGGTAAGTTTTAGCAAAGGGGGGTTGTTTGGGGGTCAGTCCAAGCAAATCGGCCGTGACCAGAACCTGCCCATCGCAATGAATCCCCGCACCAATCCCTATTGTGGGAATGGGGACTTGCCGAGTAATTTTAGCAGCTAAATCCGAGGGGATATGTTCGAGGATAATCGAAAATGCTCCGGCTTCAGCCACGGCGATCGCCTCTTGCAAAATTTCTTCGCCTCGTTCTGCCGTTTTCCCCTGTTGTTTGTAACCCAACTGGTGAACGGATTGAGGGGTTAATCCGACATGACCCATGACGGGGATGCCGATGGCCGTTAATTTGCGAATGGTTGCCAGCATATCCGGACTGGCTCCTTCTACTTTAACAGCCTGCGCCCCCGCTTCTTTAAGGGCGCGCCCGGCGGATCTGACCGCAACTTCGATACTCTCTTGATAGCTAAGGAAAGGTAGATCGCACACCACCAAAGCGCGTTTTGTGCCGCGACTGACGGCGGCGGTATGATGGAGCATTTGTTCGAGGGTAACGGGGAGGGTATTTTTATATCCCAAGGCCACCATCCCCAAAGAATCCCCTACGAGAATGATATCGACTCCGGCTTCATCGAGGAGATTGGCGATCGCGAAATCCCATGCGGTCAAAACGGCGATCGCTCGTCCTTGTTGCTTCCACTCTACTAATTTGCGGGTTGTAACAGCCATTACTTTTCTCCCCTCTTGGGAGGGGTTGGGGGGTTTACTCTTTCTCCCCTCTTGGGAGGGGCTGGGGGTGGGTTTCGTTCAATAATTGATAGGAGGATTGCGGATGAAGGCGAGGTGGGGACGAACCAGGCCGGAAGTTGGGCTGACCCAAGCCAAGCCTTCCGAGGTTCCCACCCAGAGTTTATTCCCCGTATCGGGAGAAAGGGAGAGAATGCGGCTGGAGGGGAGATTGGGGATTTGCCCGATAATTTCACCGTTGAGGGGATCGACATCGAATAAGCCATTTTCGCTGCCCACCCAAACGCGACCGTTGTTGGCAAAGCGGATCGAAGTAATGCTGCGCCCTTCAAAGGGACGAATCGAGCGAATAATTTGCCGTTTGAAGGGATCGATTTCCACCAATCCCGAAATCGTTCCCACCCAGAGATTGCCCTCTGGAGAAGTCGCGATCGCCTGAACGATGCCCCCGGGTAAAGCCGTCATGCGGCCGATAGGATAAGCGCTGGCGGTATCGACTCGCACCAAACCTTCGAGGGTTCCCACCCATAATTGCCCCTCCGCATCGAGGGCGAGGGCATTGGCACTGACTCCGGGCAAATCTTGCAGAGTCGTCATTAAAAAGCCGCGATCGGGACTGACGAGAGCCAAACCGCGATCGGTTCCCGCCCACAGATAGCCGCGATTGTCGATGAGAAGGGATAAGACGCGATTGGAGGGCAGGCGAAAGCTGTAAGCGGTGAGTTCGTTGCTGCGGGGATCGACGCGCACTAAACCCCGATAACTCCCTCCCCAAATGCGCCCAGAGCGATCCATCGCCAAGCTGGAGAGAGTATAATCTGGCAAACCTGCGCGAGCCACGATCGCCCCCGTATGGGGATTAATGCGGGTTAACCCCATCCACGTCCCCACCCACAAATCCCCGGTATAGTCCTCTTGTAGGGCGGTGACGCGAAAATCGCGCTGAATTTGGGGGGGCGATCGCAAGGGGGCGGTCGGCGGTGCGGTTCTGGGAAAGACAGGCGTATGACCCTGCCCGTCCGGTATTCCTTGGGCGTAGGTCGAACCAGACGGAAAAAGAAGCGCTCCCAATCCGCAACTGATGGCAATCCCCAATTTTTCAATCCAGTGACTCATAACCGATTGTTGAATTCCCCTCCCCAATTTAACAACTATTGCGGCAATGCGATCGGCAGTAAAAAAGTAAGTGCTAATACATTAACTCATAACGCATTGACGAGATGGTAAAATAGTGCATTGAAAAAAGTGTCGTCTAATTTGAAGGTATCGGACAATTAGAAAAATTAGCAAACCCTCCACAGCATTCTCAAGCCTTTTCAAGAGTTAATTAATTTCACTTCTATTCATATAGCGTCCGCATCTCTATTTGACTCTGCGACTTTGTCTTTAAAGATATCTTCTAACAAAGTTAGGTCATCATGGAGCTTTTCAAGAGCCTCCGATCCGAATACAGTCATCGCATCTTCAGCAAGTTTCTTCCTAATACCAACTCCTGCTGCAAGGGCCTTCTTTCCTTTATCAGTTGGACGCACAAGTTGGGCACGGCTGTCGTTTGGGTCAGGCGCGCGCTCGGCATAGCCTTGGTTTTCCAATGCCTGAACTAGCTTCCCAGTTGCTTGCTTTGTTCGACGAACTTGTCTTGCAAGGTCTACTGTCTGGGAGCCATCAGGCGTCAAACGTGCCAATAAAGAAACTGATGCAGGTGTCAGTTCGTCAAAGCCTTCTTCACTAAGACTAGCAATAATTGCTTTCACATAAGCGCGAGAAACATTCTTCATAACCTCAGAGACACGTTCTAAAAGGTCAGCTTGAGCCAGACCAAGAGCATCTTGATTTTCTTTCGACACAGAACACTTCGTATCATCCATATGTAGCCCCATAAATATAGACATCTATGTTGTCTATATGGTAAATATAGTTTACTATTTGAAAAGGATCAATGCAAATTAGTCTATCTAGTCTCAAAAGGAGAAAAATATGCGAGTTTTCATCACTGGAGCCACTGGTTATGTTGGAAGTGCCATAACGAAATGCCTTATCGCGTCTGGGCATCAAGTATTAGGGCTTGCTAGGTCTGATAAATCAGCAGAGAAACTTAAAGCTATGGGTGCTGAAGTTCATCGGGGTGATTTAGACGATTTAGATAGCCTCGCGGCTGGGGCTTCCAATGTTGATGGTATCATACATACTGCTATGAGTATTGATGACTTCAACAACCTTGATGCGATTTTTGCCAAAGATGAAAAAGCAGTTGAGGCTATGCTGTCTGCACTTGCTGGCACTGGGAAACCGTTTCTTTACACAAGTGGTTCAGGTGTGTTGGCTGACACGGGCACTGAAGCTGTTGACGAAACCGTAGCTGCCGATGACAAAGGCCCTGTTGCCAGGAGGGGGGCTTTAGAAAAGACAGTTCTTGAAGCCCAAAATCGTGACATTCGCACTGTCGTCATTCGACCTGGGTTAGTGTATGGTCACGGTGGTAGTGATGTCTTCCACATGTTTGCTGGACTAGCTCGTCAAGCTGGATGTGGACGAACCATCGGAGAAGGAAACAACGTTTGTTCGGTTGTCCATGTTGATGATTTAGCAGATCTCTACCTGAGTGCTCTTGAGAATAGTCCTTCGGGTACTCTGTTCAATGCGGCCTCTGAAGAAGAACCGACCATGCTTGATATTGCATTCGCGATTGGCCGTGCTATGAACTTCACAAACCCACCATCTGTTTGGCCAGTTGAGGAGGCAAGTGCTGCCCTTGGCCCATTTGCTGACGGGATGGCATCTAATAAGCGAATTTCTGCTGCACGCGCAAAAAATATCTTAGGCTGGAAACCTCATCGTACTGGATTGATCGAAGATATTGAGCACGGTTCATATCCTTCTGTTTTCGCTGCTGCCGCTAACGGTTGAAACATAATTTAAGGGTGCGTTACGCTTTCGCGAACGACACCCTACAAAAAAGAAATTGCTTTAGAAATAGCTTAAGAAGGGAGAGAAACCGTGCCGATAGGACAAGCAACCGATGTACCGCCCAAACCGCAGTAACCGCCGGGGTTTTTGGCTAAATATTGCTGGTGATAATCTTCAGCATAGTAGAACTCTGGCGCGTCGAGAATTTCTGTTGTAATTTCTCCGTATCCGGCTTCTTTTAAAGCCTTTTGATACATTTCGCGAGAGGCTTCTGCTAATTTTTTCTGGTCTTCGGAATAAGTATAAACGCCCGAACGATATTGCGTGCCGACATCATTGCCTTGGCGCATTCCTTGAGTCGGATCGTGGCTTTCCCAGAAGATTTTTAGGATATGTTCGTAACTAATGACTTGGGGATCGAAGACAACATAAACCACTTCATTATGCCCCGTTCTACCCGAACAAACTTCCCGATAGGTGGGATTGGCTGTATAACCCGCTGCATAACCAACTGCGGTAGTAAAAACGCCTTCAGCCTGCCAAAATTTGCGTTCTGCGCCCCAGAAACAACCCAAACCAAACATCGCAATTTCCGAACCTTCAGGAAAGGGAGGTTTAAGGGGATTGCCGTTCGTGAAATGTTTTTCGGGAACGGGCATGGATTGCGATCGCCCCGGTAATGCGTCTTCGGGTGACGGCATTTCTGCTTTCTTACCAAATAATCCGAGTAATGACATGGTTTGTTATTGGTTGTTTGTTGTTTGTTGTTTGTTATTAGTTGTTGGCGATTTCCCTGTCTTTTCCCCCCTTATTAAGGGGGGTTAGGGGGTATCTTTCTCCAGTTCCCCCTCTTGGGAGGGGGTTAGGGGGTGGGTTCTGGTTGGGAGTGGGTTATCGTTGGGCATCGATCGCTTGACAAAGTGTCGCTTGTTATTCGTGGAATAACTGCTTTTCAAAATCCATACGCTGTTCTGCATTATGGAGAAAATAGCCGCTTACCATTGCCGAAGCTAATAAACGTCCTAATTGTTCGCGGTTGGTGGTAATGCTGACATCAAAATGTTCGTTTGGCAATCCACCCAAAAGGCCAATAATATTGCGTTCCATGATTTGTATGGCTTCTTGAGTAGGCTGGGAGAGGCGAGAAGCGTGTTCCGGTTCTAAATCTTGGACATACTGCCAGAGTAAGTTTCTATCTTGGTTGGAGTCGTTGAAAAACTCCGGGGTTTGGGAGGATAAATCGTTCATCGTTTCTATAAATAGCTCATCTGCGGTTTCAGTTATTTACACTGTAACCTCTTTTTTCGAGAACGTTTATGCGTGAAACCGAACAGGAATTTCAGTCACCAGTCACCAGTCACCAGTCACCAGTTAAAATTCTTTATTGTTCGCTCCCCAATTGACTATTTATTAATACAGGATCGAGTTGGCGACCAATGAAGACGAGGCGGGTTTGGCGGGGTTCTTCACTTGCCCAGAGGCGATCGTAGAAGGAATCAAAACGATTTCCGACACCCTGCAAGACCATGCGCATGGGTTTGCTGGGGACGTTGACAAAACCTTTAATGCGATAGATTTCTTGGTCTTGTACGAGTTTTTGGAGGGTTTCTGTTAGGACTTTTGGGTCGAAGGCGCGATCGCAGACCACCTGAACCGAGTTAATCTCGTCGTCATGGTCGTGTTCTTCTTCATGGTCGTGATGACTGTGGCGATTCTCCAGGTCGTCTTCTACCGCAGCATTGAAGCCCAATAAAACTTCTGGGGCAATTTCGCCATCCCGACAGGGTACGATTTTGACTCCCTCGGGCATTTCCTGTTTCAGCCAAGTTTCCACCTTCGTTAAGGTGGCAGCATCCACGAGATCGGTTTTCGTCAATAACACCAAATCCGCACAGGCTAATTGATCCTCAAATAACTCTTCGATGGGGGTTTCGTGTTCGAGGTTGGGATCGGCTTGTCGTTGTGCTTCTAAGGCCTCTAAATCCCCCACTAACGTCCCTGCGGCGAGGGCTTGAGCGTCAACCACCGTTACGACTCCATCAACGGTTGCACCATTGCGAATTTCGTGCCAGCGAAAGGCTTGGACGAGGGGTTTGGGGAGGGCGAGTCCGGAAGTTTCCACCAAGATGCAATCGAGTTTATCCCTGCGTTTGAGGAGTTCTTGGATGGTGGGATAAAATTCCTCTTGAACGGTGCAACACAGGCAACCATTGGTTAATTCGACAATATTGGCATCGGGAGTTTCGTCCTCATCGCAGATTTGGCAAGATCGCAACAAATCGCCATCGATGCCAACTTCTCCAAATTCATTGACGAGAACGGCGATTTTACGCCCTTGATTATTTTGCAAGAGATTGCGAACTAAAGTTGTTTTACCGGCTCCGAGAAAGCCAGTGATGACAGTGACGGGAATTTTGTGCATGGGAATTTTCTCAAAATGGCTGTAAAAAAAGCCGTTCCGCATGGCCGATGATGACAGCGATCGCGGTAACGGCCCAACGGTTATCGAGGGAGGCAAACCGCTAATCTAAAATGACTGAGGAACGAAAGTCCGCACCGATACTAGCACTGGTGAATCCGGCAAAATGCGGGGCAGGCAGCCAGAAGCGATCGCCCTTCCCCAGATTGCAGTGTGTCCTGTAATTTCACCATTACAAGACTTTTCTAAAATTTTCTTAAACACGATTCGATCCTCGCAAATGCGTTTTTCCGTTTTTCGTAAATTGGCGGGTATTCTGACTGAGAAACCGTTCTTTTTTAAAGTTTGGTTTCATCACAGTTGCGGGACAGCGCCGGATTTGCACCGATCTTTCCCCCTCGCCTCTGATGGCTGTTCCCCATCAGAACCAACTTAGATTCATCACCATATCACGTTGCGATCGCGATAAAATATTGAGAAATGTTTTCTTAAGAAGAAATGGGGGTTGGCGAGTAAAATTACAAGTCAATTTGCCCATTCCCGATAGCCCAGTATCGATTACCATTGCGATTGTAGAGTTGGGGGGTTTAAAAATGAAGGTGCGATTTTCTCTCTTGGGGTACTTGTCGGCATGGGGATTGTTGGGGATCGTTGCGATCGCTCCTCCGGCTTGGAGTTTGCCCGGCCAGCGTACGGAAACGGTGGCGGCATGGATTGCCGGAAATCCTTCGTTACAGTCCGCAGACAGCGATGGCTTGACGGTACGGCGCACGGATACCGCCGCCCAGCGTTTTGAATTTCGCGCCTCGGTTTTTCCACCGGGTCGCATTAATTTTTTAGGAAATCCGGGGATTATCCGCAGCGAAAATTTTTCCCTTTATGACTTAATCAATGGGGTTTCCGTTCCTAGATTAGAAGAGGCCTTGCGCGTCATTTATGGGTTGGATATCTACAGCGATTATCAGAATGCACAAATCGTACGCGTTTATCCTTCTCCGGAAACTTTAGAAATGTCTCGGCGCTTAGATTTACCCGGTTTGGCAGGCAGAGAAGGGCAATTGCGCTTGGGCATTCGCTTTGCCTACTGGCTGGAATTAACGCTTAATGAAGACGGCGGTTCTCATAGCGGACAAGTCACCGTTTTCCTAAAAGAAGATTTGCAAAAAATGGTAAGAGAATTGAATTATTAGGCGATCGGCGATCGCTCATCAGGTTAGAGAAAGTTCGGGATTATCGATCGCTTCTTCCGGTGTTGCTTCACCGATTAAAACCATGAGAATGCTATTGTAATATTGCTCGACTTTGAAAATATTGCCCACAAATAATTGTTTCATCAGGGCTTTAGAAAAGCGATCGCCTTCTAGATCGATAGAGGTGCGAAAGCGAATCTCGCCAGTTTCATAACCCATCTCAAAATTGCCGATAGAAACGCGATAGTTAATTCGCATTAACAATTCCGAAATTGCCGCATATTTTTCCGGTTTGGCTTTGAGAGGAAAAACACTATAAATTTTGCAAGTGCGCTGTTCTTCATCTGCCTCGCAATAACAGTTCCAAGTGCCCGGTTCTCCCGGAATTGAGAGGACAATGACCCCATCATCTTCATCAGATTGATAGTTGAGTTCTTGCTCCTCGAAGAAACCCGCCATGACTGTAAAAATTTCCCCTTCATCTTCTTCTTCCAAATCTTCTTTTTCTGCTTCAGCTTCAAAGCGATGTCCCCAAACTGTTTTTCCTCCCATTTTTAATGAGCCTTCTCCCATTTCTTTCGGAATGGGAACTTCTTGTTGGACATACAAAGCATACCAATTATCGGTTAGCAAAAAAGGACTTTCTGCCAAGTTATCCCCCAGTTGGAGTAAATAGCGCGCGACCAGTCCGGCAAGTTCTAAATCCTCATCATCGGGAGCGCGATCGCTGGCTTCTTGAAATAATCTGATGATTAATTCTCGTTTTAACCCCACTTCGATTTCGACTTCTTTATCATCGTCTAAACCTTCGGGAACGAACTCTTCGCCGATTTCTCCGTCCAAACCGAATAATTTTGTCGCTTCGATGTTTTTGTAAACCCGTGCGGGAACGGCAAAAGTAAGATTGCAATTTTTAACGAACTTATCGAGGCGATCGAGTGCCACTTCTTTGATTTGAACGTTCAAAAGTTGCCCTTCAGATGTTCTTAAAGCTAGAGAGTTATCGAGATCGATCAAGTCGTACATTTGCAAGTAATTCGCTGTATGAATAACGATGTTTTAGTTGTGGAAGAGAGGATAATTACCCGATAATTTCCTGTGAGTTGCCCCGATCCGTTTGCACTCGAGGAAGAGCTGCGATCTGAGGTTTAACCGCGTCTGCAACTGGCTTAACCTTATTGGTCTTCCTCTCGACGCTTATCGATACCTAATATTTCTCTTCGTTTCTTCCCTCTGAGAATGTCATCACCCGAACTTACCGCCCATGTCTTCCCTTTTTCCTCCCACTTAAAGGAAACGAGGCGATGGGTCAATTCAAACGTAAAGGATGATTGCTGGAAAATTGAGGCAATCTTAGCAATAGCTTCATCTTCAAACTTAGTCTTGCCAGTTCCGATATCTTTCTCTTTCCCTTCCTCTAATAGCTTGTCTTTTTCATCCTGAAAGTCTTGATTCATATTTGAAACATCAACTTTCTTTTGCCCTTTCGTGTAAGTTTCGAGATGAGCTTCGCCTTTTGCTTTCGATTTTGAATACAACTGTTTGCTCCATTTTCCTGCTATTTTCTTGGTAGTTTTGAGTTCATTTTTAAGTTTCTCTAATTCCGTTTCTGCCTCGGTAATCTTAGCTATTTGTTGGAGTTCCAAGGTTTTATCTCTTTGTTCTCGTTCTTTTAATTTCTTGTCTTCCTTTTTCAGACTTTCGATGACAATTCCCTGTTGAGCAACGGCTTTTGTCTGTCCGGCTAGTTTTCCTTGTGCTTCCAGTTGTTCTTTCGTCCTCTGTTTGGCATTGGGATACTCCCAACCCAATTTACTGCGTAATTGCATTCCGGCTTCCATTGTAAAATCCGAATCGTTAAAGAGTTCTGTAAACCCAAAGAATCCTTTGCCGACCGTATTTCCAGCTTGTCCGACTTGTTGAGACTTTCTCGTCCCTGCCTCTTCTTCTTTTTTTGCAGCCGCTTGATGGGCCTTTGCTTTTTGATCGTTAGCTGTCTTGGTCAACCATTCAATGAATGCAGCACCACTCAGAAAAAAGCCCAGTTCCCGACCCGTTATTTCTCCGCCTCCTCCAAATTTAATTTCATACTCTTCTTTGCGAAGAACACCACCGAATAATCCTAATGTAGCGCTTTTATCTGCATCAACTAGAATTTCATATTTGGGCTTGAACGATACTTTAATGTAACCATTTCCAACTGGAAATTCCCCGGCTGCTTCGCCTTGAACCCGCACAGAATCCATTCCTTTGCTTTTGTAAGCCCCTTTACTCCATTTTTTCTTCTTATCTTTCATTGACATTCCATCCTTCATTCCTCCCGTTCCTTCCATAGATTCTTGATTGTATCGTTTGCCCATTCCCAGCATTAACTCTCCCTTGGCCTCAATGCCAGATTTTAATCCTGCCTTGCCAGCAAAACGAGTCAGAAATCCGGCTTCAACATAAGCCTTTTCTCTGTCTTTCTGATCTTGCTCGTCATAACCCCAAGTTTCCTCTTCAACGCTAGCAGCCCAAGCATCTGCCGAAGCTCTCATCTCAGAATTGGATTTAGGAATGTAGCCTCCGCCCCAAAGATAGTTGGTTACGGTAGCAGGCACAACTCTCGACTCTCGGAATCGGCGATACATGGCGTAGGAGAACAGTTGACCGACTTTTGCAGATGAATTTCCCGTAATTTCATAATACATTCCCACCCCTGCCGTTCCTTTGAGATCGATTCCCTTACTCGGGCCGGCAACGCCACCTTGAAAAAGGAGATGATTCCAAACCTTAAGTTCGTGGTCGTCTTTTCGTTCGGCATCAATTTTGAGATGAAAGCCTAAACCTCCTGTCCCTGTGGGTTCTACAGGAATAAGAACGTCCAACTCAACTTTTCCTTTATCGCCCATACTGCCTGCGAGAGTATTGACAATAAAAGGGTAAATCTTACCAAAGAAAATTCCGCACTCGCCACTGTATTTCTTGCCAACTTTTTTCAAGACTTCGTCTTGACGTAATTTGCGTATTGTGGATTCATCATTGACTGTTCCTTGTCCCGGTCTCGATAGCCCGATCTTTGTATCATCAACGGAAATATCCAGCGTTTTCGCTTGCATCTCCAGCATATTGACCATCTTTTGTCGATAGGTAAAGACTCCTTTATAAGCACTTGCTAAATCGCTCAATGTTTTGTCTTTAACCTCTTGCATGGTTTCATCGAGTTTGTCGGTATCGTCTGACTTAAACTTTCCAGACATTTCCTTGAGACTATCTTTCATCTGAGGCTCGTATTTCAGCAACCAAATATCCATCAAAGTCACGGCAGATTTCATATAATCGTAAACTTGTCCCCAATCTACATCATCAAAACTCTGACTGGCTTCTTCTTGCGCTCTGGTTAGGAAAAAATCGACCTCCGATAAAGTCGAGCCTCGTTTCCTCAATGCTCCTTTATTACTCACTGATTGGAATTCTTTTGCCCATTTAGAGAGTTGGTCGGGACTGAGTTTTTTACTCTTAACTTTTTTGGCAATTAATTTGCTATATTTTTGATCTAAACTTTGATATTCTTTCAGTCTTTCCTCCCCATCGATCGTGGGATCGTCAGAGCGTTCGAGTATGCCTTTGATACGCTTGCGATTGCTCCCCTCAGACTCTATATCTTTCTTTCCTGACTCGATACTATGATCTCCTTTCTCAATTGATTCTTGATACGCTTTGTATTTTTCTTGAACCAGCACATCAAATCCCATTTTTTTTCTAAATAGTTCAACTGTCTTAACAATGTTTCGATCGCCAATATCGTCACTCCCTTCGTTTCGCACTTTTTTGAGAACAAGAAGATTGTAGACTTTTTCTAGATACAAATAGGAGTCGGGTTCTCCTTTGTATTTGTCGTAAGCCACAAGCAATTTTTTAATGAGCTTAAAAGTTTCGCTCTTCTTTCCAAACAACCATTTTCCCGTGACTACTCCATACTTAGATTGAGCGAGATCTCCTTCAAAAAAGTCAGTATAGGCTTGAAGCGGATCTTCCATATCTCGCTGAATCCAATCTTCTGAGGCTCGGCTAATCTGCAATGGCGATCGCTGCACGTCTCCCACCGTCGAAGCAGCACCTTGCTGTAAGGTGTGGGTGAGTTCGTGAGTAATGAGCGCGTCA
Organism: Cyanobacteria bacterium P01_E01_bin.42; assembly: GCA_039194995.1. Taxonomy (GTDB): domain Bacteria; phylum Cyanobacteriota; class Cyanobacteriia; order Cyanobacteriales; family Spirulinaceae; genus CCY15215. The sequence goes on from JBCCVR010000126.1 coordinate 15,461, forward strand.
CCTTGACGGGTACCGGGATTAAATTCGCCTTGCTTGAAGAAGATATGATTTTGATTGGTAAAGGCGCGAGAAGAGAGACTGCGGTTGAGGCGATCGCTTTCTCCTCCGGTATGCACTTTAATATTGCTAAAATCCGCTCCCATTGCATTTTCATAGCGATCGCGGCTGGGAAGTTCTGACCCGCTACTTTTGGCGCTGGAAATACTTTGTTCGAGTTGCTTCGATGCAGTTCCTCCGCCTTCGCCTCCCCCAGTTTCGCCTCCATCGCGCTGCACGTTATAAGCAAGGGGTTTCAAACGCACGTTTTCGCCTTCATCTGCTCCCACGCTTTCAGATCCTGCGCTGCCATTACTGCTGTACAATCGCTGTACCGTTTCTTTCGAGATGCGATCGGCTTCTTGCTCGAATTTATCGCCGGGCGCGCCGACAGTTAAATCCCTTTGCACTCCCGGAGGCGGGGCGATCGCGCCATAATTTCCCATGACGTTATCCATCATCGCTCCGGCTTTTGCCCCAAAATGCTCGTTGCCAATGGTTTCATTTTCTTGGCTTTTCCGAGCTAGAAGATTCGATTTCGCTTTCTGTTGAATTGCAGGAGTAACTTTTGAGGTAGTGGCCTGATTGGATTGTTTGCGCATGGGGATCGATCGCCTCGCAAGAGTGGCTTTAGGATTATTCTCTCAGGCTTCTTATCTTAGCTTTATTTCACAGATTTGACTGTTATACTTTCGTCTAATTCATTTTCTCTTTGGGGATATTTTCGTAAGTTTAAATTGGTTAAAATAAGATTATGAAATCGTTAATTTTTGGAAAGAAGAGTACGCCACCATATCGCAACGCACTCTCCACCGTCCGTTTAATTTAAGTAATCACCGTGGGGCGATCGCGTCCGGTCAATTCTTTGATTTTGGCAACATCATCCGCTAAAGTAATGAGATCGCCTAGCGCTTCTTGGGGATCGCGATCGTGTTGGCTGGGATCGGGTTCGTAGCGTTCCAAATACACGCGCAGAGTCGCACCTTTCGTTCCCGTTCCCGAGAGGCGAAAAACGATACGAGAGCCATCGGTAAAACCGATACGAATGCCTTGTTTTTGACTAATGCTGCTATCAACCGGATCGGTGTAACTGAAATCATCGGCGTATTCGACTTCATAAGCGCCCAGTTTTTGACCTTTCATAGTTCCCACCGCAGCGCGCAAATTTTCCATTAATTGCGTTGCCGGTTCTTTGTCAACCGCTTCGTAATCATGACGGGAATAGAAATTACGTCCGTAGGTTTGCCAGTGTTCTTTGACAATTTCTGCGACAGATTTTCCCGTTACTGCAAGGATATTTAACCAGAAAATAACCGCCCAAAGTCCATCTTTTTCGCGAATGTGATTGGATCCAGTTCCGAAACTTTCTTCACCGCATAAGGTGGCTTTATCGGCATCCAATAAATTACCAAAAAACTTCCAACCCGTGGGCGTTTCGTAACAGCCAATTCCTAATTTAGCTGCCACCCGATCCACCGCCGCACTGGTAGGCATCGATCGCGCGACTCCGGCTAGACCTCCTTTATAACCGGGAACGAGATGGGCGTTAGCCGTGAGAATGGCTAAACTATCGCTGGGGGTAACAAAGAAATTGCGCCCCAAAATCATATTGCGATCGCCGTCTCCATCGGAAGCGGCACCAAAATCCGGGGCATTATTCCCAAATACGATATCGACTAATTCTTTGGCGTAAACGAGGTTGGGATCTGGGTGTCCTTTGCCGAAATCTTCCAAAGGGATGCCATTAATTACCGTGCCTTCCGGTGCGCCTAAATGTTGCTCAAAAATCGCTTTGGCATAGGGTCCCGTGACAGCGTGCATCGAATCAATGCAGAATTTAAACCCTTTCTCGGCAATCAATTGGCGAATTGCTGCAAAATCAAACAAAGATTGCATCAACTCGACATAATTAACAACAGAATCGATGACTTCAACATCCATCGTTCCCAATTTAAAAGAGCCAACGCGATCGAGATTCACATCTGCCGCTTCTAGGATCTTGTATTCGGAAAGGGTTTTGCTGCGATCGAAAATGGCAGAGGTGACTTTTTCTGGGGCGGGTCCGCCGTTACCGATGTTATATTTGACCCCAAAATCGCCGTCGGGTCCGCCGGGGTTGTGACTGGCAGAAAGGATAATCCCGCCAAAGGTTTGATACTTGCGAATAAGACAAGACGTTGCCGGGGTGGAAAGAATGCCCCCTTGACCCACCAATATTTTACCAATGCCATTCGCTGCCGCCATTTTGAGGATGGTTTGAATGGCTTGACGGTTGTAATAGCGTCCATCTCCACCGAGAACGAGGGTTTGCCCTTCACAGCCTTCTAGGCTATCAAAAATGGATTGGATGAAGTTTTCGAGGTAATGGGGCTGTGTGAAGGCAGGAACGGACTTTCTCAGACCGGAGGTACCGGGTTTTTGGTCGTCGAAAGGGGTCGTCGTAACCGTGCTTAGATTCATGGGTTCGTTCTAGGAATGTCAAGATTACTGTATCGTCGATTGTCGGTAGAAAATAACAAAGTTTTAAGGATTGGCGAGAAATGAGCGATCGCCCTTTCCGAAAATCGGCTTGCATCCCGGGCGATCGCGCTGTGAAAAGAGTCAGAAATCGTTTTATCGATGGCGAGATGCGATCGGTAAAGGTAATTGAGTCTCGATCGAAAGAGCAGAAAAGAGATTGAAGAAGCGATCGCCCATCATTCCAACTAAAGAGAAAAATTCCAATTTGATAGGGATTAAAATTCAATAAAAATTCCCTTAAAAAAGTTTGAATTACGCTCAGAAAGTATTCAGCCAAGGCTATAACTAAAAGGTGTTAAAATCTGGATTGTGAATCTCCCTCAAATTTCATGACTTTCTTTAAAAATCCCCCTTCTTGGCAATTACCCGCAGCCGCAGCTACCTCAGAAACCCTATATCGCGATCGCCGCCGCTTCTTAAAAAGTTTAATCGGTGCGGGAGTGGGTGCAGCCGCCACGACCCTATTAGGCTGTCAAAAATCCCAAGCACAGATCAGCGATCTCGAAGCGACTTATCAGTTACCCAGAATTAGACCTTTACCGACCAATCCTGCTTTTGCCCGGGTCGATCGCCCGATTACCAATCAAGAACTGGCCAGCAGTTACAATAACTTTTATGAGTTTGGCGGCACTAAATCGATCTGGCGTTCCGCGCAAGCACTACCAACGGAAAATTGGAAAGTTGAAGTCACCGGACTGGTTAAAAATCCGAAAACTTACGATCTCGATAGTCTGAAAAAAGATTTTTCGATTGAAGAACGCATCTATCGCTTTCGTTGCGTAGAAGCCTGGTCGATGGCGTTGCCTTGGGTAGGATTTCCCATGAAAGATTTAATGGCAGCCGTCGAACCCACATCAGAGGCAAAATTCGTGCGTTTTACCTCCTTTTACGATGCGAAAATTACCACGGGTCCCGGTTTTCATCTCGGTTCTTTACCCTGGCCTTATCAAGAGGGACTGAAAATCGAAGAAATGGCTAACGAACTCGCCTTTTTTGCGATCGGCATTTACGGTCGCGAATTGCCCAAACAACACGGTGCCCCCATTCGTATGGTTTTACCGTGGAAATATGGATTTAAGGGGGGCAAATCCATCGTAAAAATCGAATTTCTCGACAGTCAACCCGCCACATATTGGAATACCCTGATCCCACACGAATACGGTTTTATTGCCAATGTCGATCCGAGCAAACCTCATCCTCGTTGGTCTCAAGCCAAGGAAAAATTTATCGGCGATACTCAGAATTTTGATTGGGAAATGCGCGACACTTTACCATATAACGGTTATGGGGAATATGTAGCGAATTTATATGCTTAGGTACTTTTTGAATGCACCATAAACTTATGAAATATCAAGTTTGTGGTGCTTGGAGATTTGCGATCGCATTTTTTCATTTTTTGCAATATAATCAAGCGACAGAAAAATTGGTAAGATGACGGCATTTGGGACGGATAAATCCGAGAACGATATTCTGTAAACTTTTGTAAATATTTTTCTGCTTTGCATAAAACCCAGACATTTTCCTAGAGAACTGATTAGAGACAACCAAGAGAATGCTATGGATCGAACGGTATGAATCGTTTTGAAAATATCGATAGCTGTCAACGGAATCGTCTAATCCATATTTCGCAAGATTTTGATCATGTTTGGCTTTCCATCTCAACGTTCCGGTTTTTTGCTCCTTTTTCCCAATATTTTTGGATTTAAAGGCGGAATACAAGTTTATTCGGCTTTCCTTCTCCAAGCCTTTCAAAATCTCCATCCTCACGCCCGCTATCGAGTCTTTCTCAAATACGATAAAGTCATCACTTCTCTTATTCCCGTTCGCCCCCAAACCCGCTTTACCTGCTTGGGCAAATTCCCTCGATGGTTGCAAAGCCTGCTGATGTTAGTGGGGACTATAGTTATGGGTATTCTAGAACGTCCGAGCCTTGTGATTGCCACCCACCTCAACTACGGTATTGCCTGTTATTGGCTCAAAAAATTCACGGGAATCCCCTATTGGATAGTCGTTCATGGTTTGGAAGGTTGGGATCTCGCCCATCCCCAACGCCAATGCGCCCTACGCCATGCCGATCGCGTGCTGGCAGTCAGTCGCTATACTCGCGATCGACTCCTCGCCGAACAAAATATCGAGCCCGATATTTTACCCAATACTATCTTCGGCGATCGCTTCCACATTGCTCCTAAGCCATCTCTTTTACTGCAACGCTATGGTTTGAGTGCCGACCAGCCCGTTATTTTTACCCTAACTCGTTTGGCACGCTATAAAGGTTACGAGCGTCTGCTGCATGCACTGGTTAAAGTTCGCTATTACTTTCCTAACATTCATTATCTTCTGGGAGGTAAAGGAGGTGATGCCTCTCGTATTTTGACTTTGGCAAAAGAACTGGGTTTGCAAGATTGCGTTACTCTGACGGGGTTCGTTCCTGATGAGGAGTTGTGCGATCATTATAATCTCTGCGATGTTTTTGCTTTACCCAGTACGGGAGAGGGGTTTGGAATTGTTTATTTAGAGGCTTTAGCTTGTGGGAAACCCGTTATTGGAGGCGATCGCGATGGGACGGTGGAGCCGTTGGATTATGGTAAATATGGCTGTTTGGTCGATCCTGAAGATACTGAGGCGATCGCGGATAATCTGATTGCAATTTTACAAGGAATTCATCCCAATCGAATGCTTTTCGAGCCAGAAATTCTCCGGCAAAAAGCACTCAAACGCTTTGATTTCCCTCAATTTTGTCGGATTTTAGGGCAACTTCTCGAATCTTCTCGTTGCGTGCGAGTGCGCGATCGCTCGGTTGGGAATGTGCTGGAAGATCGACCAGCCTAATTGAGAACCACTGTGCAAACAAAAGACCATTTTTTCGATAACATCGAATCGGAGGATATTGATACGATCGCAACCGACCCCAAGCCAGATATTGCAGGGGATCTCATAGTTCCGACTTAGTTCTCTTGTTCTATCGTCTATTATCCAACTTGTTGTATATGCCTGTTTTCAGCTATACTCAATTTATTGGATATTGACAAAATGACGGATGGCACTTTCTCATACGATTTTAGCGGTTTTAGCCAATTCTCCTTGTAGCGGATATGATATCAGCAAGCGCTTTGAGGAGGGGGTGAGTTGCTTTTGGAAAGCCAGCCAACAACAGATTTATCGCGAATTGGGCAAAATGGAGAAGCAGGGTTTAGCGCATCCCGAAATTATTCCCCAAGAAGGGAAACCCGATAAAAAGATTTATCATATTACGCCAGAAGGCAAAAACGAACTTTTGCACTGGTTTGCCAAACCCAGCGAACCCACGCCCATCCGGGAAGATTTATTGGTTAAAGTTTTAGCCGGACCCCACGTCCCCATCGAAATGGTACGCGGAGAGGTTCTTTCTCGTCGCCAACTCCACGAACAACAACTCAAACACTATCGGGAAAAAGAACAGCTTTTTCTGACTCTCTCTCAAAAAGGAGAACCTATAGAACAGTCGATTTGTTTACAAGGCGAATTTCGTTATCTAACCTTACGGCGGGGCATTCGCTACGAACAAAATTGGATTGAATGGTGCGATGAAGTTCTCACATTTTTGAGCGAAAAAGAGAATGAAAGTAAAATTTTGGTGTGCGATTAATAGTTTATTGAATGCGCATCTGATTGAATTGTCGAAATTTGATCCCCCAATCAGTAAGAAACTAGAGGAACTCGAAAAATTAGCCCGCTCGAATGCTGGGTCGTGTAAAATGTAGTATCTTGCAAATGCTTAATCGATCTCAATGATGCGAAACCCGTTTACTGTCGGACAATCCGTCCCTCCAGACCGTTTTGTTGGGCGAGACACTCAGATTGCTATGGCATTCGATCAAATCTTTAACCGGGGTCATCTGGCAATTTGGGGCGGATCTGGAATGGGTAAAACTTCTTTCTTGGAACAATTAACCTCACCCGAATTCTGGCAGTTACAAGGACAAGATCCAAAAGATGCAACGATCGCTCTTGTCAATTGTCTGAGCATTCAACCTTCACCTGACAAATCTCCTTGGTATAATCATTAATATTCAAAACAGTACTGAGGAAGAATTACAGGAACGACAGAAAATTTTTCTCAATTTGATGAGTCATAAACAAGCAGAGCAATTTGTTGGTGCAATTCATTGGCTCTGGACTAATAAGGAGAAATTACCATCTATGCTTGAATGGGTTGGAAAAGTTATTGCTGCTTTCCCTAGAGGGGCAGTTAGAGGTTAGGATAAGATGAATACAGGAACAGTACAGAGAAATCCTTATATTGTCGGTTCGGCTATTTCCGATCCGAAATATTTCTTTGGCAGACAAAAATTATTTCAATTTGTTGAAGAAAATTTGGAAAAAGGAGAAAAAGTAATTCTGTTGCATGGTCAAAGACGTATTGGCAAGTCATCAGTTCTTTTACAGATTCCTAATTTTGTTCGCTCGGATCGCTTTGTTTTTATTCCTTTCGATCTGCAAGATAAAGGTTATTTGCACCTTAGTCAGGTCTTATATCGTTTGGCTAGAGCAATTAGAACACAAATAGGAG
>JBCCVR010000127.1:0-22490 GCA_039194995.1 Cyanobacteria bacterium P01_E01_bin.42
CGTATCGGGATTCAATAAACTTTTTATTTTTTCTATATCTGCAAGGTAAAGATGAGGATTAGAGGGAATCTCAATAAAAAGAATATCAATTTTATGAATAACTTGCTCTAATTTTGTAATAAAATAAGTGGGATTTACGTTATCAAAAATCAACATCTCAATCCCGAGTTTTTCGAGATTTTCAAAAGTTCGTCTCGTGTTTTTATATAGATGGCAAGTTGTGGCAAAACAATTTTTTAATTTGGCAAAAGTCATTAATGTGCCATAAATTGCACCCATACCACTGGGAAAAAGCAAACAATCCTCTGCCTCATCCAAATCGGCTAACACCTTTTCTACTTCTTCCCAGTTCGGATTATGATATCTACCATAACGACCTCGAACAATTGAGCCTTCATGTAATGCTTGAATGTAGTCTTCCGTATTTTCATAAAAATAAGCAACGTTCTGATAAATTGGAGTCAAAATCGAGTTCGAATAAGACTCACTTTCTCTAGATTTTGCCACAATATCTCCTTTTTTGAGTTAGAGTATTTAGATACAATCTGATAGTAACACCACCAGATACATTTTAACAAATCGATCTAAATAATTATCACCTCAAATCTAGATTAGCAACAATTATATTTTCTGGTTTAAGTGATTCTAATTATATCTCGCATGCGGAAGATTCATAAGTATTATAAAGATAGGTGACAATTTCGGCAATTATCTCCCGAGTTAAATTTTCATGGTGAACGATAAGTCTGATAAATGGAGGAAGATTGTTAAAACTCGCATGACGGGTTTTCATAAAACTCTCTTCTTGAATGCGTTGGGAAATGACAAGATTGAGTCGCTGGATTTGTTCGAGTTGTATCTGGGTATAGTCTGTAATGGTCTCTTTTACTTCCATTTCTGGGGGAATAAACCAAAAACAAAGGTTAAAATAGGTCGGTTCAACGACAAATAAAACCCGATCGGATAGTTTTTGTCTAAATTGTTCTTGATTGTCTAGGTTTTTGGAAATTAAGTTTTTAAAGCGATCGATACCGTGATATTTGAACATCAACCATAGCTTGAAAGCATAGGCTTCCCGAGAACATTGTAAAGACTTAATACTGAGACTATACTTTCCACTGGGCTGATTGGTGTAAAGATTAAAGGGAGAGTTCGGATCGCTAACAATCGTATCATCAACAAGCATTGATTTATTTTTAACCAGTAATACTGAGCATAATAGAGGTGCTAACAGAAACTTATGAAAATCTAAGACCAGAGAATCAGAAAAAGCACTCAATTTTCGGTAATATTCTCCTTCCTGACTAAAATAGACTCCTCCTCCCCATGCGGCATCAAAATGAATCCAAGGACTAACGGAAAATTCTTGAAATATTTTTTGTATTTGTTCGACTGGATCGAATGTCCCTAAAATTGTTGAACCCAGAACGCAACCAAAGTAAATCAAATTGAGATTATTGTTTTTTATATACTTGACTAATTCTCTTAAATGTTCGAGATCGATGACCCCTGTTGTTGTGGTTTTTACATTGAGAATGGTGGGAATCCCACAAATTTTAGCTGCTTTCCCGATCGAGTAATGAGAGTGATCGGAAATCAAAATTGCCCATTGTTGGCGATCGCAATTTGTTCGCTGAGTCGCAAGGACAACCGAGGCTAAGTTCGAGAGAGTTCCACCGGGATAAAAAATACCATCTCCTTCGGGATAACCTACTAATGGTAATAGGGTTTCGATGATTTCAACTTCGCAATGGGTAAAGACTGGCGAACATTCTTCAGTATGAATATTAGAATTAATATAGTGGGAAAGAAGATCGGCAAAAACACCAATTGGATCTGGATACGAGAAGAGATATTTTAAATTTTTTGGACTGTAAATATCGGGTGTCAGTGTAATACTCGATCGCACAAATTCCTGAATTTTTGCCAATCGCTCGCTTTCGTTCAGTTCGTAAATACCATTGAGCATTTGCAAACATCGATCGATATCTTGTTCGTTCAGCATAGGTTATTTTCGATATTCTTATTATGTTTTGGAGTATAGCATGCGCGTTATGTTTCGCTAGGAGCACCCTCCGCGCGAAAAAAGTTTATCGATGTTTCAGATGCGATCGCCATACTCAGGTAAAATAAAAGGTTAGATAACGGTATCGGGGAGCGCGATCGTGGGCAGACAAGCAAAACTGAAACAACAACGCAGACAGGGAGAGAAAAAAGCAAAAAATCTGTCTTCTGTCAAGCAATCCCCTTGGGCAAAGTTCGTACAAAGACCGACTCCAGAAGAACCCGAACAAAATACTTCCTTTTTTGGAAAACTCCTCGATCGCCTCAATCCTTCGCAAAAGACCGATGAAGATCGAGATACTTTAGATGGAGAGGAATTTTTTGCAGCGAATGAGATGCTATTGGGGGCGATCGCTTGGGAAGGATACGAGAAAAAACATCAAAAAGGGGCGGTTTTCGCGCGCGATATGGGAGAAGATCCCTTTCAGATCGGTTTCATTTCCCAAAGTGTTTTGAAAAAGAAATTAGGTCCTTTGGGTATTGCTGGAGAAGATATCAAGGAGATCGCCGAGAAGGTGAAAAATTACCATCCGAAAGAGCATATTATTTTGTTATTTTGCGATCGCGCTGGAGACGTTACAGCTATTTTTAACCCCACTCAACCGCCTCCCCCCGAGTGCTATCAAACCCTGAGTCGCGATCTTTAAATTCAATCAATCTACTTATTACATTTGATTGTTAAAATCAGAGAAAAAATCAGAATTAGATTATTGAACAATAATCTGAATAGTAAAAATAGTTACCTTTAAGAGTTGTACGAATCGCAATCATAGCTGTTATGAGTTGCGATACTGCAACGATAGGAAGAATAAAAAGATCGACCACAAGTAGTAGAGTGAGACTTGCTTTGAATGATGATACCCACAGAGAAAAGATCAAAATGGTAAAATGGAAAGCGAATAGTACGATTGCTATTTTAAGTTGGAAGTAAAAGGACTCTCTGCCATGATTATAGACGAATAAGTTTTCTTTTCTCATCTGCCAAATTAGATAGGTGAATAGAGGACTGAGAAAAGGTAATATCCAAAGTGTAATATTAGTAAGAATTAAGATAGGCAAAAGCGGCACTTTCGAGCAACCTTCAAGCGGTTTAAACGCACATCCTAATACCTCTAGAGGAAGCAATTTAAAAAACACTGTAAAAGGAATCCATGTTATTATGGAAAGGTGCAAAAGAGCCGACTGTAATCGAACAGATATAGGTGTAGTATTCATCATTCAATTTGTACGGTTTTTCTTGTAACCTTTGGGGAATTGAGTTTTTAAATCCCTTCAATCACCCCCTCTGCTTGATTGGCCAGCATTTTCAACGCATCTAAAGTTTGTGGGGTCGGCGATCGCCATAATCCTCGTTGATATGCTTCTAGTAACCGTTCTGACATATCTCGCAATGCCCAAGGATTCTTTTCTTGAACGAATTCTTGCACGTTTTCGCTGAATAAATAAGCGTCGGCAATGCCCTGATACATAAAATTTTCGACACAATTTGCCGTAGCATCGTAAGCGAATAGATAATCGACTGTCGCTGCCATTTCAAATGCACCTTTATACCCGTGTCGCATCACTCCAGCAACCCATTTGGGATTGACCACGCGAGATCGATAAACGCGGGCAATTTCTTCTTTTAGCTGACGCACTCGGGGGTTAGCAGGGATCGAATTATCTCCAAAATAAGTCGTAGGATTTTCCCCTTTTAAACTGCGAACGGCTGCTGTTAATCCACCTTGAAACTGATAATAATCATCGGAGTCTAAGAGGTCGTGTTCTCGATTATCTTGATTGTGAAGAACGATTTGCAAGTCCTGCAAGCAACGAGCAAAAGATTCGGGAGAAGAAATGCCTTGAATAGTCCCATTTTCTGCGGGAGAATAAGCATAACTGCTCCAGTTTAAATAGGCTCGTGCTAAATCTTCATCATCGTGCCAATTTTGGCTCTCAATTAACCCCTGTAACCCCGTTCCATAAGCTCCCGGTTTCGAGCCGAAAATGCGTTCTAATGCACGAGAACTCGCTTTTTCTTCATTTAACCCCTGCTGTTGCCAAAACGTCGTTTCCTGCTTAACTTTGGCGGCGAGGGGATTTTGTTCTGGGGGTTCGTCGAGTTGAGAAACGGCAGCGATCGCATCATAAACCAAATTAATTAAGTTCGGAAATCCATCCCGGAAAAATCCCGAAATGCGCAACGTTACATCAATACGGGGTCGTCCTAAAACCGACAGGGGGAGAACCTCAAAATCAACGACTCGCCGCGATAATCCATCCCAAACGGGTTGGACTCCCAATAATGCCAGCACTTCGGCGATATCGTCTCCTCCCGTTCTCATGGTGGACGTTCCCCAAACCGATAGGGCTAAAGTTTTCGGATATTCGCCATTTTCTTGCGTATATCTTTCTACGACCATTTCTGCGGCTTTTCGTCCTACATCCCACGCTGTTTCTGTAGGAATGGCACGAATATCGACGGAATAAAAATTGCGTCCGGTTGGCAATACTTCCGGTCTGCCTCGGGTGGGTGCGCCGGATGCACCACTTGGGATATACTGACCATTAAATCCCTTCATTAAATAGTCAATTTCTTGTCGGGTTTGGGATAAATTGGGTAAAAGAATAGTTTGAATCCATGTTAGTTCTTTTTGGGTCTGTTTGCCAATTTCTAGATTTTTGAGATTGCCTTCGAGTAAGCGATCGATCAAATAACTGGCTTTTGTTTCTAATTCTTCAACCCGATCGCCAGCAAGTTTCCCATCTATAAATTCACCAAGATCGGCAGTTAGCGGATCGAAATTCCAGTGTAAATCCTCTGCGATCGCCCGAGTTAATCCCAGGCGATCGCCACTGGGAGAACGCGCGATCGCGATAATTAAATCCCGCAATTGTTCCCCTTGAGGACATTGCCCAAAAATATGCAATCCATCGCGAATCTGTGCTTCTTTCAGTTCGCATAGATAGCCATCAGCAAGGGTTAAAAATTCTGCGATCGCATCAGTTTCGATCTTTTCAATTCCTAAGTCTCGATCTAAGTTTTCTGTTTTAACGAGTTGCTCGATTTTTTCACTCAACAATGGCAAACGGCTGGGATTTAATGTCTGTGCTTCGTAATATTCATCAATTAAGGCTTCTAATTGTTGCAGAGAGCCATAAAGTTCGGCACGGGTTAAAGGGGGCGTTAAATGGTCTAAAATTGTTGCCTGTCCTCGTCGCTTTGCTTGGGAACCTTCTCCCGGATCGTTGACGATAAAGGGATAAAAATGAGGTAGGGTACCGAGAGCAATTTCGGGATAGCATTCTGAAGATAAAGCGATACTTTTACCCGGCAACCATTCTAAATTACCGTGTTTGCCAATATGAGCGATCGCCTGGGCTTGAAATTCTTCTCGCAGCCAATAATAAAAAGCTAAATAATCGTGAGTCGGTTCTAAATCCGGCGCGTGATAGTTTAAACTCGGATCGCGATCGTATCCCCTCGAAGGTTGAATCCCTACAAAAATATTTCCGAGTTGAATGCCGGGAATAGGGATTGGGTTTTGGGTTTTGAGTTCTCCTTTCGTCCTCTCCCTCTTACTCTCCCCCTCTTGGGAGGGGGTTGGGGGGTGGGTTTGAGTTGTATATAGATCCGGGTATTGGAAACTCCAGCGATCGCTAATCCCTTGTCGAATATTTTGCGGTAAAGTCGAGAAATATTGTTGATATGTTTCACAGGATAAAGATTGTTGACTCTCTCTCAATTCATTGGCTTCTAAATCGTTGGTAACATTCGCCGTTAACCTAAAAATCAGTTCGTCCCCTGTTTCGGGAATATCTTCTACAAAATAGCCTTCTCGTTGTAATGCTCTCAAAATTTCGATGCAGCTTTGTGGGGTATCTAAACCTACACCATTTGCAATTCTACCATCTTTATTCGGATAATTGGCTAAGATTAGAGCAATTTTTCTGTCTCCTACGGAAGTTTGTTTTAACTTAACCCAATTCTTGGCTAAATCTGCCACAAAATCAATGCGATCGCGTCGGGGTTGATAAACAACAACATCGGTTTCTAACTCTTCATTCCACATCTCTACCGACTTAAAAGAAATTGCGCGTGTAATCACCCTTCCATCCACTTCTGGGAGTGCGATATTCATCGCCACATCTCGCGGTGTTAATCCTTGAAAACTCGTTTTCCATTGCTCCTCTGTCCCTCCACTTAGAATCGCTTGTAATACGGGGACATCTAACTTTTTCCAGAAATCTGGTTGTGCTTCGCTGCCAATCTTTGCTAAAGAAAAACTGGTTGTATTGAGTAATATTTGAATGCACGAATCATCTTCTGGTTGAAAATAGGAAAGAAGTTGGTTTTGTACGTCGCGATCGCGCAAAGAAGAAACAAAGATCGGAATCGGTTCTAAATTTCTCTCCCTGAGTGCTTGACAAAGTGACTCAATTGGGGACGTATTTCCAGCCAAATAATGAGCGCGGTAAAATAAAATTCCTACTTTGCGATCGCTCTGTTTTTGAGTCCCTTGCTTCCCATATATTCCCACCCGAGGCACGGATACAACTTCTGAATAGTCGTATTCTAAACCCAGACAAAAGCTCGCGCTAAATTTTAAGGCATTGAGATAGTTCTCTACCCCTGACTCAATAAAATACTGCCAAAGGCGATCGACTGCCGTTAACGGTACTGTAGAATGACTCATTAAACTCAGATCCGGGCGATCGTCTCCGGGTAAAATAAATAAAGATGCCCCCGTATTCTTCGCAATTTCTTCAACGACTTCTAACCCGTAAGACCAATAAGAACGACCTCCCAATAAACGTAAAATTATAATCTTAGCTTTCTCTAAAATGCTCTCTCCATAAGCATCAATACTCAATTGTTGCTGCAACTGCAAGAGATTAACCACGCGAATTTGAGGGAAATTTGTGGGAAGATGGGGGAGGGTTGCTGCAAGCGTTTGGATATCCGTATCCGCAGCCGTTAAAATTGCGATCGGTGCGGGAGTTTGTTCGATAAAAATAACACCTTCTGAGTCTGGATTCCATCCTCCCGGTGTTGCGGCAATTCGGTGCATGAGTCTTCCCTAAAATTAAGCGGAAATCCTATCTTATCAAACTGCGATCGCTTTGCTAATATTTCTGATCGTAGAAGTTCCTTCGCGATCGCCTTAAGGTTTCAGCAAGCGGGATTCAATTTTTCGATAATTGGCGAATAATTGCACTTGACGTGAACAAAAATGATAAAGCATGACTCCCGTTGGCACGACTGCGAAGGCAAGGAGTAAATAAATGAATAGATTTCCTGCATTGATTGCCATGCCGATAAAAACACCAGAAATCGCAATACAAAGCGAGAGCATTCCTCGAAAAGAAAGAATTTCTTTCATGACAATCGGCTCTTTTCTTTGGCTGGATTGTCCGTAACTATATCGCAAAATATACCCAGCTACAGAGAAGAGAAACAAACCAATTAAAGTCGCCAAAATTAAAGGAAAACGACTATAAAGATTAACACCACTCAATCGCAGGAGGAAACTCCAAGGTAAAACACCCAGCACAACAGCAAGACCAAAGACTTTTTTTGGGATATCGTAATTCTGAAAAATCCCTGCTACACCACCAATTCCTCCCAAAGTCAAACCCATTAAAAACCCCGTATAGTTCGCAAAAACAGTTCTAAATAATAATCCAAATATATTCCCTGACAAGATTCCTAGGATTATCAGTCCTGCTAAATGCAGCCAAGGAATTTGTTCGCTGGCAAGGGGTGCAGTCTCAATGGTTAAATTGATTTTATGAGCTTTTTCCTCATCGTTCGTTTTCAGAATAATTTGGCGCTCGTAAACTTGTTCTACTTGTAATTTTTTAGTATCGATCGCAATATGGCAATCGATACGATTTCCTTCAAACTCTGGCGGATCGAAAACAAGCCAATTTAACTTTGAAGAAGATGAAACTTTATAATCTCCCTGATAGAAAATCTCCCATTTTCCTCGTAATAAAGTATCGGGAACGGTATTGTTAACTGAAAGCGTTGCAGTTAGTTTTTCTCCGTATTTCGTTCCTTTTAATTCGATCGCCTCGGGTTTGACCTTTGCTTGGGGCAATCGCTCGAGATCGATGGCTTTTAATGCGTCTAATGCAGCCAAAGCATTAGAATAACGTTGATGTAAAGAAGGATTCACCAGTCCTTCCAACCACTCGACGAATTTAAAACTAATCTCTTTGGGAATGACTTCGACTAAGGAAATACGACTTTCTTCCCCGAGTATATCGTTCACTTCTCGCGTCGGAATTTTTGCTACCAAACAAGTTAAACTTGCCCCGACTGCATACAGATCGCTGGCTTCTGTCAGATTATGATTGCGGAGTTGCTCTCGAGGCATAAAGCCAGATGTCCCGGCAAAAGCCGTGTTACTTTTTCCTTTTTTATTAAGATAAGGAAAGCCAAAGTCAACGAGGTAGACATTTAAGCGATCGTCTACTAAAATATTTTCGGGCTTAATATTATAATGACCAATAAAAGGAGAACCGCTTTGTAAATAAGCAAGAGTTTCTAATAAAGAAATGGCGATCTTGCGGACGGTATCTAAATTCAGATGACGAAATGCGGCTAAAGATGTTGCTTGTTTGAATTCTCGTACTGCACAAAACCCATTTTTACTGGGAAAGAAGTTAATATAACGGGGTAGGGAAGAATGTTTGAGATTTAATAAGATTTTGGCATGAGTTTTGTAGGCATTAAATCCAGCCCAATCACTTTGGGCATTGCCAAAAATATATTGTTTAATAATAACCGTTCTTTTAATTTGATTATCTTTGGCTAAATAGGTAATCCGATCGCCGCGATCGCTGCGACCGAGTTCTCTAATTTTTTGATAGCGAGAGGAAGTTTTAGAAGCAGGCGTTTGCGGTGGAGAATTTTTCGACTGGCTCATAGTTGGGAGATTTTAAGGTTAAACCATTGGTTTTAAATAGATGCAGCCCTTTTCTATGATATAAATATCTTACTTCATTTTCCTTGATCGATCCGGTTAAAACTCTGTAAAGATAATTTTCTTTTTATGTTAAAAACTCTTGAAAAACGCTTGATTGTCTCTTGTCAAGCCCCTGTTGACTCTCCCCTACACGATCCGCAAATTATTGCCGCGATCGCGCAAGCATCGGTTCTCCAAGGTGCAGCAGGCGTGAGAATCGATACGCCTTCTCATATAAAAGAAACCAGAAAACAATTACCTCAAACCCCGATAATTGGCTTGTGGAAACAACAAATCCCGGATTATGAGGTTTATATTACCCCCCGCTTTCAGGATGCTATTGCGATCGCAGAAGCAGGGGCGGATATTATTGCCATTGATGCTACTTTACGCGATCGCCCGGAAGGAGAAACGGCAGCCAGTTTAATCGCGAAAATTCACGAGCAATTGGGTAAACTCGTCATGGCGGATATCGACGATCTCGAAAGCGCGATCGCGGCCGCCGAAGCAGGGGCGGATATTATCGGCACGACACTTTACGGATATACGGGATCGACCTCTCAAAAAAGTCCGCCGGGATGGGAATTGTTAAGTCAAATTGTTGAAAAGTTGGATGTGCCTGCCATCTGTGAAGGGGGCGTGGCTTCCCCGGAAATGGCTAAAAAAGCCTTAGATTTGGGCGCTCATGCCGTTGTTGTCGGCACAGCCATTACGGGGATCGATCTTAAGGTCAAAGCCTTTCAATCCGTTTTTACAGCCGTCGATCGGCGTTAAAAATTCATTGACTTTTGTGACGAAAAATTGCCAGTCGCGATCGCTCGAATCCCACAAAACTTAAAAATCGTAACAGGTGCGATCGCCCAAATCGAGGCTACAATATAAACGCTTTTCACCCAAATGTCCTCGAAACTATGGCGCTAATCGTCCAAAAATTCGGCGGTACCTCCGTGGGATCTGTCGATCGCATTCAAGCAGTAGCCCGACGGATTTGCAAGACCATCCAACAAGGGAACTCTGTGGTTGTTGTGGTCTCGGCCATGGGCAAAACCACCGATATGCTCGTGGGACTGGCAAACCAGATCGCGAGGGAACCCAGTCGCCGGGAAATGGATATGCTTCTCTCCACGGGAGAGCAAGTTTCTATTGCTCTTTTAAGTATGGCACTGCAAGAATTGGGACAGTCCGCCATCTCTCTAACCGGAGCGCAAGTGGGGATTGTTACGGAAACAGACCACAGCCGTGCCCGCATTTTAGACATTAAAACTGATCGCCTGCAACGCCATCTCAAGGAAGGAAAGGCGATCGTAGTGGCTGGATTTCAGGGCATCAGCAAAAGCCAAGACCTAGAAATTACCACCCTCGGACGGGGGGGATCCGATACCTCCGCCGTTGCCCTCGCCGCCGCCCTCGATGCCGATCGCTGCGAAATTTACACCGACGTTCCGGGCATTCTCACTACCGATCCGAGACTCGTCCCCGAAGCGCAACTGATGCCGGAAATCACCTGCGAAGAAATGCTCGAACTGGCCAGCTTGGGAGCAAAAGTCTTGCATCCCCGGGCCGTGGAAATTGCCCGCAATTACGGCATTCCCCTCGTCGTCCTCTCCAGTTGGAGCGACGAACCCGGCACTCGGGTCATCCCGCCCCCAAAACAAGGGCGATCGCTCTCCAATTTGGAGATTAATAAAGCCGTAGACGGGGTAGAATTTGACAAAGATCAAGCCAAAGTCGCCCTCTTGCGCGTTCCCGATCGCCCCGGGATCGCCGCTAAACTCTTCGGAGAAATTGCCGGTCACAATGTCGATGTAGACCTCATCATTCAATCCATTCACGAAGGCAATACCAACGATATTGCCTTCACCACCACCCAAAACGCCCTCAAAGCTGCCGAAGCCGTCGCCGAAGCGATCGCCCCCGTCCTGCGCTTCGATAACAGCCCCTCCTCAACAGAAGCCGAAGTCACGGTCGATCGCAATATTGCCAAGGTGGCCATTATTGGAGCAGGAATGATCGGTCGTCCGGGGATTGCGGCGAAAATGTTCTCGACTCTGGCCGACGCGGGAGTGAATATCAAGATGATTTCCACCTCCGAAGTACAAGTGAGTTGTACCATTAACGAGGAAGATTGCGAAAAAGCGATCGCCGCCCTCTGCGATGTTTTCGAGATTCGCACCTCTTCTCTGGATACCCCCCCCGAAGTCCAACCTCATCTTGATGCCCCCCCCGTGCGAGGGGTTGCCTTAGACCGATCGCAGGCGCGTTTGGGCATCCGCCAGATCCCGGATCGCCCCGGTATGGCTGCGAAAATTTTTGACCTCTTGGCGCAACATCGCATTAGTGTCGATACTATCGTTCAATCCCAACGGTGTCAGATTATCGACGGATTGGCCAGTCGAGATATTGCTTGTACGATCGCCCGCACTGATGCTGGGGAAGCCGAAAAGGTTCTGGCGGGAGTTGCTTCGGAATGGGGCTTGGGCGAAATTGCGATAGATCCTTCTGTTGCGAAGGTAAGTATTGTCGGAGCGGGCATGATCGCCCATCCGGGGGTCGCGGCCAAAATGTTTGCCGCCCTTGCCCGAGGGGAAATTAACATTCAAATGATTGCAACTTCAGAGATCAAAGTGAGTTGCGTTGTTGCTGAAAGTGAAGGGGTGAAAGCCTTGCAAATCGTTCATGCTGCCTTTGCCCTCGGAGGAGAAGAACGGATCGAGGTTCCGGCTTAGTCGGGGATAGGCCGAATAACCGTATAATCAAAAGCGATCGCACAGGAGGTCGAAAAATCTTGAAATTCGGCATTGATATGGGACATAATACCCCTCCCGATATCGGGGCCGTGGGAATTCGACGAGAGGATGACTTGACCAAAGCCGTAGGCAGCCAAGTCATGGCCAAATTACAAAATTTAGGCTATGGCGTTGTCAACTGCACGCCTCGTTGGGCTTCTAGCGTTCTCGACTCCTTGAGAAAGCGGGTGCAAATCGCCAATTCGGGAGAAGTCGATCTTTTTGTTTCCATTCACTTTAATGCGTTTAACGGACGGGCAAGCGGTGCGGAAATTTTTACCACCAGTTCTGCCGGGCAAAAAATAGCCAAACCCATTCTCAGAGATATCGTCACTTTGGGATATTACAATCGCGGCGTTAAAAATGGCTCTCATCTCTATGTCGTCAAAAATACGATCGCCCCTGCCATTCTCATCGAATGCTGCTTTATTGACTCCCAGCGAGATATGAACTTATACAATACCGAGGCCATGGCCAATGCGATCGTTAAAGGATTGACGGGAATAGCCCTCGCTAAGGAAACGGCTGGAGATGGAGACGAGGGCGAGGCGATCGCAGAAGCAAACTCAGAGGTGCTGGCCCTGCAAAGAGCACTCAACCGCCTGCAAATTCGCGATCGCCAGCGCCAAGCCTTACGCGAGGACGGGATTAACGGTTCTGCCACTCAATCGGCAATTGCACGCTTCCACGCGATCGCAGGACTGCAAACCCTCAGCCGAGGAGGTGCGGCAACGTGGAAAGCCCTAGAAGAAATTTTCGAGCGTCCCATTCTACGCCGTTCCCACGGGACGGGAAAAGCAGTACGCTACATTCAATATCGGGTCAGAAGCGCGATCGATGGAGTCTTCGGCGCGAATACGGCAACGGCAGTCAAGCGCTACCAACAAATCCATCGTTTAACCGTCGATGGTATCGTGGGGTCGCAAACATGGGGCAAATTGATTGGATAATTATTATTTGTTGTTTGTTGTTTTGCTCCCCTCTTGGGAGGGGTAGGGGGTGGGTTCGACCCCAATAACCAATAACTAATAACCAAATAAGGAGAAATAAGGAGAAAAATTTATGAAATTCGGCATTGATATGGGTCATAATGCCCCGCCCGATACGGGTGCATCTTCCAGATTTGGTAGTGAAGATCAACTGACCAAGGCGATCGGCAACCTCGTCATCGATAAATTACAGGCCCTCGGGCACGAGGCCATCAACTGCACTCCTAGCAGTGCCAGTAGCGTCCTCGATTCCCTGAGACGGCGGGTCGGGACTGCCAATAGCCAGAGGGCGGATATCTACGTCTCCATTCACTTCAATGCCTTTAACGGCAGTGCCAACGGCACGGAAATTTTTGCTATTAGCGATTCCGCACGGCGCATTGCTTCCCCGGTTTTAAAAAATATTGTCGATTTGGGTTTTGTCAATCGCAAGGTTAAAAATGGCTCCCATCTCTACGTGCTGAGAAATACAGCCATGCCCGCTATTTTGGTTGAATGCTGCTTCATCGATTCGGAAACGGATATGAGGCGCTACAATACCCAAGCAATGGTCGATGCGATCGTCAAGGGATTGGCAGGCAAGCTCCCCGATGAAAAACCCGACGCACCCGCAGTGGAAGAGCGACAAACCCTCGAGTTGCAACAGGCACTCAATCGCTTGCAAATTCGCGATTCTAATGGTAGAGCGCTGAAAGAAGACGGCATTTCCGGGCCGAGTACGGAATCGGCAACCCAAAAGTTTCACCAACTCATGGGCATTAATGCCTCGGGTCGCCCGGTTTCCCTGACATGGAATGCGATCGATGAAATTCTGTCTCAACCCGTTTTGCGTCCCAACGAAGCAGAAGGATCGGCAGTCCGTTACATTGAATACCGAGTCGGATCGGAAATCGATGGCGTTTACGATGCAAAAACCGTAGAAGCCGTTAAAAACTTTCAAAGACAACAGGGATTAACCGTTGATGGCATCATCGGACCTCAAAGCTGGGGGAAAGTTTTCGGTCAACCCAAACCCCGCTTAGCACTCGAAGTCATTCGCGATACGGTCTTCAAGCAGGAACCCATCGACAGTACCCAGATCGCCGATCCCAATCAAAAATATCCCATTAAAGAAGGGGAAAAACTGGCTTTGCACAGTTGGGGCGAAGAAGGCAATCACGTTAAATTTGCTCTCTCGGACGAAACCTTTAACGGCTTTAATACTTGGTATGCTTTTGTCGATCACATCGAAATTTTGCAAGATGGGGAACCCTTGCAGGACGAACCGGAAGACGAAGCACCCCAATTACGCGATCGCGGCGATTCCTTTAATTTACCGGGCTATACCAGTACATTTTTCCTGAACGATCCCATCATTCCCAATGGTAGTTTTTTCTGGCGAGAAGCCATTCACAACGGCCAGCGCATTCCTCAGAGTAAAGCCCATGTGGATAATATTATCGCCCTCGCCACCCGCATGGAAGACGTGCGAGAGCGTTTGGGGGGTTTCCCTTTAACTATTACGAGTTGGTATCGTCCCGAACCTTGGAACTCTCGGGCGGGCGGGGCGCGGTTTTCCCGTCACAAAGTCGGGCAAGCGGTGGATTTCTTGCGATCGGGCATGACGGGACGACAAATGGCTTCAAGGTTAAGCAATTGGCCTGGAGGAATGGGCATCTACACCCGTTATCCCAATCTCCTCCACCTCGATATCCGTCCCTATCGCGCCCGTTGGGGAGGAGCCTAATCGATGAACAATTATCAATGGGGAATTATCAATGAGTGATTCCCAATGAGCATCCGCGCTCTCTGACTGGGTTGGATAAGGCGAGGAAAACTCGCCATTCCCCAACCGCAATTAATAGAAAATCCCTGTGATATTTTAAAACAAACTCAGTTGAATGAAATTATCCTGCTGGTTATTCTGTTGTTTTTCTAAGTTCTGAGAGATTGCGAGATTTTCTTCTACAAGACTATCGGGAATTAAAACCATTTCATCTCTTTGCAACCATTGAGTAAAGACGGCAAAACGACCATCATCGGGTATTGCTGTTTTATAAACCCGAATGCGTTTTGTTTTCTTGTTCTTCCCCTTTTCTCCTTCACATTTGATGCAGGTGACTCCATAGCCGATCTGTTCTAAAAAGCGACGAACAATTAAAATCGGACTGGCATTTTTAGCAATTCCCATCCCGAATGCAGTTTTAATAAAAGCACGATTCTCGATCGCAATTTTTTGCATAGCTTTGAGATCGCGATCGCTATTCCGCAATTCGCGATCGGGATGCTCTAAAAGCACGGGAATTCCTAACACTTCCATCGTTCCGATTTTAGCCCCTAATTGGGAACGATTGAAATCAGGCGTGAAGATTTTTCCCTCTCCTTGTGCGAGGAGTTCTTTCGCTTTTGCAGCATCGCGATCGGCTAAATATTGCCGTCCGACGGTGAGAAAATAATGCAAGCGTAATTGAGCGTACCAGCCGTTATCATCTTTAATGGCTAACTCTGGCGTAATTTCGATCCCGTAACGCTTGATAAGCTCGTATTTTCTCAGCTTGCGTCGTTGGGGATAGGTTTTGACCAACTGTTTTTTAAGAACTTGATATTCTTGTTCGCTAATGTCGGGCGCAAAGGCGATCGCCTCGCATTCTTCTTGATAGTTGCGATTGCGAACTTCAGCGATCGCGGCTTTCAATTCATCAATTTCCGGTTTTTTGCTCTTCTTTTCTGCTCTTTTCTCTTTCTCTCTCTCCTCGTTTTGCTCCTCAATAATATGTCCCTCTGCTAATAGAGCCGTTAAGATCGTGCGGCGATATTCCAAAGTCGCAGCATTAAAGCGGACAGCAAATTTAGCCCAACACAGCAAGGATTCTGCCTGAAATCCCGTTTCGAGATCGTCTAAGGCAGTAAAATCCGATTGTTGCAGCAATCTAACGTTGAGTTGCGTCAAACGCTGTCCGGAGTTGAGGAGTTTTGGGATGGAAGTCGAACCGTTTCCCACCTGATTGAAGCCAAAAGAGGCAATCCAGAGATGGCGGGGGATATTTTCGCGAATGCGTCCGATCGCCTGACGCACGGAGTTTTCCGATTGAATGCCTTGAGCGATCGCCCAGACAGATGTAAAGTGACCTCTAAGATCGATGCTCACTCCTGTCTCAATAGAAGGACTCGCTAAAACGATGTCATAATTGCTCAAAATTACATTGAGATCGTTCATGCAACCATAAGCGGCATGAGTTGGATCGGCTAGGGATTCAGAATCGATCCGCAAAATCTTGGTTTTTGGGAATTTCTCTTTTAAATATGCTTCCAGATTGCGAGTTCCCCATTGACTCTTGAGTTTTTGGGCGGAAAGACAGACAAAAGGCCTGCCACCTTCAATAATGTGAGATTCTAAATCTCTAACGAGGCGATCGGGTGCGTCGTCAGGATAATGATAAATCGGCCAAGCATTTTCGCGATCGGGTTGCCAATCATTTCTAACAATAAAAGGCTGTAAATTCATCCCGGCTAAGGCCATTAAATAATCTAAAGAAACATCCGTGAGATCGGCATCGGCAATATATACTTTTCCCTCTCCTCCTAAAACATTTTGCATTAATGTTTTCAGAGATTTCAGAATAGCCACGCGATTTCCCTGACAGGTTTTCGAGTTGAGTCCGTGCCAAAGAACTTGCTCGACTTCATCAATAACGACGATCCCATCTTGCCAATTTGCGGCATTGAATCGTGCGTGAGAGTTGGGATGTAGGGAGTCAATGCACAAGCCATAACCCAAAATTCCCAAAGTGCGATCGCCGCAAACTTCGGTCACGTAATTTAAGCCAAAACGCTTGCATAATGATTCCACCAAGCGCACGCGATGCCCGATAATTAAAACCCATTTTTGCTCCGCGATCGCCTGTTTGACAATGCGTTCTAAAAATTGCGTTTTCCCCGTTCCTTTCGGAGATTTAATGCCAATTAAACGGGCTTCTCGGGGAATGCTTAATTCGGGTAAATAACGGTTATCTAATTGACAACAGGAAGGATAA
This sequence comes from Cyanobacteria bacterium P01_E01_bin.42, assembly GCA_039194995.1. Lineage (GTDB taxonomy): Bacteria > Cyanobacteriota > Cyanobacteriia > Cyanobacteriales > Spirulinaceae > CCY15215. Next base: position 16,806 of record JBCCVR010000127.1, read on the forward strand.
GTGAGTTGAGAAAAGGTCAACGCCTTCCACATTTCCAAAATTGGAGCGGTTTCGTAAGCGCGCTCAAAAGTTTCTCGTCCTTTTTCGGAGATGAGATCGTCAACACCTTTCCCCCACTCTGGATTCCAGCGAATAATTTTAACTTCACACTCTTGTTGTGAGAATAAGTATCCTGTTTGGCGAATAGCAGCATTAACGGCTTTAACCGTGTTGGGTTTGCGATCGCAATCGAAAACAATGTAGATCGGGCGTTGATTCTGGGCGAGTTTTTGCAGTTGGGGAATGAGTCTGGCTTTACCCGTGCGATTGCCGAATTCGTTGCGAGGCGTGCGATAGCCCCCATTGACTCCGGGGAGTGCGATCGCCGCATAACCTGCTGTGAGCAAGGCTCCAGCTTTTTTTGCCCCTTCGGTGATACATAAGGGAATTTGGGGATATTTTATCAACCACTGCCAAAAACCGGAATCGGGTTGGCTGGGGTCGATTTCTGCGGGCAAAATTGGCTGGTTATAACGTTCTGCAATTTTCTCCCAAAGGTGTGAAGGGACTTTGAGCGCGAAAATTCCTGTGGAAGTTTTAGGGGGATGCTCGTATTTGATCGGTTTGTGACGTTCTAAGCTAATTCGAGGAGAAATGGGTTTAAAACAGCCCCAAAGGTCATTATCTCCCGTCAAAATATCGATCCCCGAACACCACCAACCCCCATTTTCGAGGTGCTGATAGCGTTTAAGTAATGACTCTCCAATACGTCCGTCATTCCGTCGGGGAATGCTATCGGCATAAAAGAGGTAGTCGTAGGGGCGATCGCCTTCTAAGGCTGTGACGTTTAAGCGGGTGAGTTGTTCGTCCACGCAACTCGCCTGCCATTCCTGTAGATAATTATCGGATAGATAATGCACGATGGTCTGGTGTCTTTCTTTCGGTTTGGTTTACCATCATACGCTACATCTAGTGTTGTGGGGAGATGAATTTTAGAAAAAAACGCTATTTCGCGCGATCGCTCGACCTAGGAGATGAGGCAGGACATTATGTTGGATTTACCATGATACGCTAGGTGTAGTGTTAAGGGCGGGAAATCTTTTGCACCGCTTGCATTGGACTAATGACGAATTGGAAGATTATCTGACTAAGGAATATGGAACCAATTTAATACGGCTATTGACAGATTGCGAACTATATGAATGTTTAAACGATTTACAAAGATTGAATTCTCAATCCTGTATCGAAGAAAGGGAAAAAAGTTATGATTTCTCGGAAGTTGTTGCTCAAACCAGCCAAGAGCTTCATCGTTTGGAATGGAAACCAGAAAAAATGCGTAAATTTTTAATTGAACGATATCGATCGCAATCGTCCCACCGGACAGAAATTATTTGCTGAGGAATAATCGAGATCTGAATTAGACTGTCAAGCATCCACCAGATTGGCTACAAAATTATTTATATTTCCTATCTTTGCCGTACCTTGAAAACGAGCGATCGCACTTCCTTAAACCGGATTTGAAGTCACTTTTAATCGCTCTGGTGTGGGTGCGCCCTCTTCTAAGATGCGAATGCTATCCGGTGCAACTCGAATTCGCACTCTTTCTCCTATCGAAAAAGAATCTAAATTATTTCGATATAAGTTCTGCCGCCGAATCGAGATTAAAGTTTGTGAGGTCAGACGCACAACGAAACGAGTATCCGTTCCCAAATAAACAACCTCTTCAACTGTCCCCAATAACCCCTTATCATCGAGATAATTTTCGGGGTGAATGGTCGCTCTTTCCGGACGAATGACGAGGGTTACGATTTTACCCACAGGAAGTTCCGACTCGTAGGGAACGGAAATGGGTAATTCTTCATCCACCAACACGATCGCACCCCCAGTTTGCCATTCGATGACCCGTCCGACCAAAAAGTTACTTTCCCCGATAAAATCGGCGACAAAGCGGCAATTCGGACGTTCGTAGATTTCTGTTGGACTCCCCACCTGTAGCACCTGTCCGTTACTCAACACGGCAATGCGATCGGACATGGTTAAGGCTTCCTCTTGATCGTGAGTCACATAAACAAAAGTAATGCCCACTTGTTGCTGCATTTGTTTGAGTTCGAGCTGCATTTCCTTGCGCAGCTTCAGATCCAGCGCTCCTAATGGTTCGTCAAATAACAAAACTTCCGGTTTATTTACTAAAGCTCTCGCTAAAGCCACGCGCTGTTGTTGCCCGCCGGAAAGCTGTCGGGGGCGGCGATCTTCTAACCCATTGAGTTTAACTAAAGCGAGAACATCTCCTACGCGACTGCGAATTTCTGCCTTGGGGAGATTGTCCATTTCCAACCCAAACGCAACGTTTTTGGCGACCGTCAGATGAGGGAAAAGAGCATAATTTTGAAAAACTGTATTCACCGGACGATGAAAAGGCGGGCGATCGCCCATCGCTTCCCCATGAATGTAAACTTGCCCTGATGTTGGCAACTCAAACCCGGCGATCGTGCGCAAAATTGTCGTTTTTCCGCACCCCGAAGACCCCAGCAGCGAGAAAAATTCACCTTCTCGAATATTGAGGGTAACATCGTTAACCGCTAAAACTTCGCGATTATTCTGCCCTTGAAAGATCTTCGAGACGTTAACTAATTGAACTGCATCCATTATGGTATTTTGCCCTCTTCCCCTTTTATTGTAGTCATCTTCTCTCTAGGAAGAAAAAAATGTAAAAATATGTTACTTTCTAGCCTCCAATTGCGACTTTGACTTCCGTCCAGGCTTGGTCATACAATGCAGTATCTTTACCGAGATCGTCAGCATACTTTAATTTCTTAAAGGTTTCGGGGGGCGGGTAAATTCCGGGGTTTTCTAAATCTTCTTTTTCGAGTAACTCTTCTTCGCGGGAGGTTTTATTAGGCGAACCGAATTTGACATAATTGGAGATTCTTGCACTCACTTCCGGTTCGAGAATAAAGTTGATAAATTGCTCGGCTAATTTCTTATGAGGAGCATCTTTAGGGATGGCTAAATTATCCGTCCAAACAATCGATCCTTCTTCGGGAATGACATAACGAATATTTTCATTTTCTTCCATCACTTGAAAGATATCACCACTCCATTCAATGGCGATGTCAACTTCCCCTTGATCGAGTAAGTCTTGTCCGGTATCCGGTGCAAAGGTGGCAACAATATCCTTATTATCAACCAGAAAATCCCTTGCTTCAGCAATTTGGCTTTCATCAGTTGTATTGGGATCGTAACCCAAATACACCAAAATTGAGCCTAACATCGCTCGGGGGTCTTCCATCAAAGCAACTTTTCCGTTATATTTGGCATCAAAAATTTCTTTCCAACTGGTTATTTCTCCTCCCGTTGCTTCAATATTATAGCCAATGCCAATCGTTCCCCATTGATAGGGAATACTATATTTATTTCCCGGATCGAAGGGTGGATCGATAAAGGGATCGTCAACATGTTTGAGATTGGGGATATTGTCGTGATTGAGTTCTTCTAATAATCCCTGAGCAATCATATTTTCTACAAAGTCGCCACTGGGGACGATAATATCGTAGCCCGGGTTTCCGGGTTGGATTTTAGCGAGTAATGCTTCGTTATTCTCAAAGGTGTCATATTGCACCTTAACATTAAACTTCTCTTCAAATTCTGGGATGGTTTCTTCGTCGATATAAGTTGCCCAGTTATAGATATTCAAAACGGTCTCGGTATTGTCATTCCCATTACTTCCCGTCCCATTACTTCCCGTATTGGCAGGATCGGGACTGTTTGCAGTACATCCGAATGGTATAAAAAAGCCAAACACGAACAAAAGCAGCAGAATCAGAATTTTTTTCATGATTTAGTCCTCTTTAACGGAGAAAATGAGAATGAGTAGAAGCATAACCATCTTTCGGTCATTGTATTACAGATTTTAACGTCGTTGCAGGGCTAAAGAGGAAATGACAATACCGACGGAAAGGCAGAGCATGATGGTCGAAATTGCATTAATGGCTGGGGTCACGGACAATTTAATCATTCCATACACGAAAACGGGTAGTGTCGTGGAGCCGACTCCATTGGTGAAAAAAGTAATGACAAAATCATCTAAAGATAGGGTGAAGGCTAATAGAGCACCACTGAGAATTCCGGGAGCAATGAGAGGCAAAGTAATGCGTTGAAAGGCTTTCCATTCATTTGCCCCTAGATCCGAGGCCGCTTCTTCTAGAGCGGGATCGAGTTCGGCAATGCGCGATCGCACGACAATGGCAACATAAGAAATATTAAAGGAGACATGACCGATAATAACAGTGGGTAGTCCTAAAACCAAGCGAACGCCTGTTATTGTTTCGAGCAACTGAAAAAGAAGATTGAAAAAGATCAGTAAAGAAATTCCCATTGTAATATCGGGAATGATAATCGGTAAAAAGAGCAATCCTTCTAAAAAGGTACGTCCGCGAAAGCGAAATCGCTCCATTCCCAAGCCGATCGCCGTCCCTAAAATTGTTGCTACAATGGTCGAGACTCCTCCCACAACGAGACTGTTTCCGAGGGCATCCCAAATTTGTCTATTGGTCGTCGTACCCGTCCCGAATAAACCTGCAAACAGATCGAGATACCAACTGAGGGTAAATCCTCGCCAAACCGCATTCGATCGCGATTGATTAAAAGAATAGATAATGAGGATGATAATCGGGGCATAGAGAAAGAGAAAAGCAAAAGCAGAATTTAGCCATAGTGCTGCTTTGCCCCATTTACGGATGAGTAAATCGATTTTTTTAGTTGAGATGGGTAGGGTTATCATTTCTCGTCTGAAACTCTAAAATAAACAATAATGGGGAGTAAAACAATTGCCATCATAGCAATGGATAAAACCGAACCAAATGGCCAGTTTCTCGCTCCTGAAAATTGATTTTGAACTAAATTTCCCATCATCAATGTTTTCGCTCCTCCTAAGATATCTGGAGTGACGTATTCGCCGACGGCGGGAATAAAAACGAGGAGAGAACCGGCGATAATTCCTCGAGAAGTTAAGGGTAAAATCACTCTCCAGAAAGTTCGCCAATCGTTTGCACCTAAGTCGTGAGAAGCCTCAATTAATGAGAAGTTGAATTTTTCAATGGTTGCGTAGAGTGGTAAAATCATAAAGGGAAGATAGCCATAAATTAAGCCAACAGAAACGGCAAAAGGCGTAAAGAGGAGTTCTAAGGGTTCGCCGACAATTCCCAGACCTTGTAAAACGACATTAATGACCCCTTCACTTCTTAATAAAACAATCCAAGCATAAATCCGAACTAAAAAGTTTGTCCAAAAGGGGATAATGATGAGGAGGAGGAGAATATTTCGCCATTTTTGCGGCTGCATGACGATGAAAAAAGCGAGAGGATAACCGACGAGCAAGCAGGTAAAGGTTGTTAAGAAAGCAAAGGATAGGGAGCGCAAAAAAACCGTCCAATAGATGGGATTGAATATCCGTTCGTAGTTATCTATTGTAAAAATCCAACTTACGCCCCCATAAGTTCCTCGTTCGAGAAAGCTATAAATTAAAACAATGGCTAAAGGAAAAACAAAAAAGAAAACTAACCATAATGTTCCGGGAAAAAGAAAAACAAACAGATTGATCTTTTTGCGAGTATCTGTTTGGAAATACGAGCCGATCTTTTCTTTTAAGTTAATTTGACTAAAATCCATAATAATCAATTGGTTAAGGGGTATATTTATTGACTTTTC
>JBCCVR010000128.1:0-22450 GCA_039194995.1 Cyanobacteria bacterium P01_E01_bin.42
AAAGCTGGGTTTAAAAATATGTTGTAAATGTTCTCGATCCATCCCCATTGCGTTATCTTTAATAATAACAATAGCCTGTTGATTATCTGAATTAAGTTGAGTCACAATCTCGATTTTCTGAGGATTTTGTTCGATTTCCTCATAGGATTTCTCTTGTCTAGACTCCTCAAGCGCATCGATCGCGTTGGCAATGATATTAATAAAAACTTGTACGATAGGCCCCGGAAAGCATTTAATTTCGGGTAAATTTCTATAGTTTTTAATGATTTTAATTTCCGGGCGTTTATTATTCGCTTTCAAACGATGGTTTAAAATCGTTAAGGTACTTTCAATCCCTTCATGAAGATCGAACGGCCATTTGGTTTCGCGATCGCCCCTTGCAAAGGTTCTCAATGCCGTCCCGATTGCGGTCAAACGTTCGACTCCATTTTTCATCGCTGCTAAGGAATTCGGAACATCTTCGAGTAGATAATACAGATCGATTTCTTCGGCATTTTTAACAATATCGGGGTGAGGATTAGGATAATTTTCTTGATAGAGTTTGAGATGATTAAAAATATCGAGAATATATTCTTTTAAGTAGCCGACATTGCCACGAATAAACCCGAGAGGATTATTGATTTCATGACCGACTCCTGCCATGAGTTGTCCGAGGGTCGCCATTTTTTCCTGTTGCACTAACTGTAACTGGGATTGTTTCAATTCCTCCAGTGCTTGGGAAAGCTGTAAGGTTCGTTCTCGAACGGATTCTTCTAAATCGTTGGTCAATTTTTGAATGCGTAAATGGGTTAAAATTCGAGCGTAAACCTCTTCATGTTGAATGGGTTTAGTGACATAATCAACGCCTCCCACCGCAAATCCTTTAACTTTATCCTCTGAGTTCGTTAAAGCCGTCATAAAAATCACGGGAATATCCCGCGTTTCCTCATCAGCTTTGAGGCGATGACAAGTTTCAAACCCATCAATTCCCGGCATCATGACATCCAGTAAAATTAAATCGGGATGGATGAATTTTGCACGTTTTATACCACTTTCCCCATTACGAGAAACAGAGATCGTCAAGCCACAATCTTCTAAATAATCCACGATAACGCTTAAATTTGTGGGATTATCATCAACAATTAAAATAGTACTATTTTTCACGGGATGGTTTCTCAAATTCAATAATTCGCCGGAGAGAACGGTTATTATTCTTTCTCTTCCCCACCTAGGTATTTTTCGATTAACGCGACGATTTCTTCTTCTTGAAACCCATGCGCGAGATCTTTTAAGCGGTTGGCAAAAGGCATATATTTTTCATCTAGCGTTTCTAGATAAGTCGCGCGATCGCGAATTTTCTTCATGCTGCCGATCATCGCTAATTCGTATAAAATTTCCATTTCTTCTGCGGGTGGGATAATAAAATCCCCAGTTGTCTGACCTTGGTTTTCATCTTTTATTGTAGAAGATGCCGGAACATCTTCATAGAGCCATTCCAAATGCAAATATTCTGCCATCAGAGCCAATAGTTTTTCTTCCTCGACGGGTTTAGACAGAAAATCTTGGCATCCCGAAATGCGACTCCGTTTGCGATCCATATCGAGAACGCTGGCTGAGATGGCAATAATGGGAGTATCTTGCACTGCGGGAATTTTACGAATTTCTTGAATGGCTTCAAAACCGCTCATAACAGGCATAACTAAATCTGTTAAAATCAGATCGGGCTGAATTTGTTGGGTTTTTTCAATCTCTTGCTTGCCATCTTCTGCCAATTCAATTGTAAATCCTAACGGTTCGAGCATATCCGACAAAACCAAGCGATTTTCATTCTTATCGTCAACGACTAAAATTGTACGCCGTTCACCCCGATAGCCGATAATTTTCCCAGCAACTTCCCTCGGAGAAGTAATTTGAGCATCGACAACCGGAAATTCGACTTCAAACCAGAAGTTCGAACCCCGACCTAACTCACTCTTGACTTGAATTTCTCCTCCCATTAAGTCAACCAGTTGCCGAGAAATTGCCAATCCCAAACCCGTCCCTTGGGCGCGACGTTTGATATCGCCAACCTGTTCAAAGGGTTGAAAGATTTTTTGGAGTTGTTCTTCACTCATTCCCACCCCCGTATCGATAATTTCAAAGCGAAAGGATTGAGTTTGTTGTCTTGGTGCGCGTTCCCTTGCGTCTGTCTTGGTCAGCATTCCCTCTCTTGGTGCGCGTTCCCTTGCGACTTTCGTCGTCGCGGGGTCGCACCTCTGTTTGTTTTTGGAGCTTTTACTGGTGACTGATAAAGTTACACTACCTATATCAGTGAATTTAACGGCATTTCCTAACAAATTGAGGAGAACTTGTCGGAGGCGTTTTTCATCGGCGTAAATCCCATCGGGCAATGTGGTTTTTGCTTCATATTTAAAGAGAATATCTTTGTCTAAAGCCCGCATGCGGATGATGCCAGCAATACTTTCAATGAAACTGGGAAAGTGAATATCGGCGGGATACAATTCTAATTTGCGAGCTTCAATTTTGGAGAGATCGAGAATATCATTAATGAGGGTTAAAAGATGCTGTCCGCTTTTTTGAATAATGTTTAATCCGTCACTTTGACGAGGGGAAAGATTGCGATCGCGTTGCAAAATCTGGGCGTATCCTAAAATTCCGTTGAGGGGCGTTCGCAATTCGTGACTCATGTTCGAGAGAAACTCGCTTTTGGCTTGATTGGCAGTATCGGCGGCTTCTTTTGATTTTTTGAGTTGCTTTTGCTCGAAAACTTGGACTTGCCATAGAATCGTAATCGTGGCGATCGCCAGTCCCCCGACAACAAAGGCAATGATTTGCAGGGGACGCAATTGAGATTCAATGGTTTGTCTGGGAATGACAAGGGCAATAGACCAATCCGCTTGTTTGAGGGGGGCATAAGCGACGTAAACGGCTTTCCCATCCAACTCCACCAATTCGATGCTACTTTGACGATTCACCATCGATCGCGCAATTTTCTGCAAATCGCGATCGCTGGCTTCGAGTAAGCTAGGGGCGGGTTCTTCTTTCATTCCCATCAAGCGTTCATCGGGATGGATGATGGGTTCTCCCGCAGAATTGATAGCAAAAGCATAACTTCCCTCTCCATATTGCAGATTGCCGATCGCTTCTGAGAGGCGATCGATGGAGATAATCCCCGGTGTAACTCCGATTGGGTTTCCCGTTGCCGATGAATCCGGCCAAATTGGAGAGGTTACAAAAACAACCGGAATTCCTAGCGATCGCGAGAGTTGCGGATCGGCGACGTAAACTTCTCCGGCGAGGGATTTTTGGATGTGAATGCGGTCTTTAATATTGGCTTTGGCCAGATCGACTTTGGTAGTGTAATAAGAACCATCGGGATTGACCATTGCGAAGAAAAAGAACTCCGATCGCCGCTGCAATTCCGACAGTAAATAGGGCTTGACGATCTGCCAATCCATTGTACGGGTGATAGGAGAATTGGCGATCGTCGCGACTTCGGCTTTTCTCGCGGCCAGCCATTTATCGACCTCGCTGATGCCCCCTGCAACTTCCAAGCGGGCATTTTCTTTTAGATTTTCTAAAATAGAATTTTGGACGACACTATAGCTAAAATAAGCCGCGATACTCACAACAATAGTCGTGCTGCCAATAATCAATCTGACCCACAAATTTCGCGTTGAAGTATTGGGATTTCGGGATTGGAAGGAAGAATAGTCCGATTGCATTAAGCCAACCTCAAAGAATAAATCTCGAAGAATTTTGGCAATTATCAATATGCCTTAACTCTTCTTACTCCCTCAGCGACTCAAACTCCGGATCGATAACATTTGCAAATCTTATTTGCAGATACAACAATTTTTTTTTGCGTCAATTACATCAATAAAGATTGACAACTTGACAATCTCATGAACCACTTTAGCTCTGTATGGAGAACTCTTCGGGATCGATGTCCCAATTAACCCAAGCGATCGCTTCTCTAGCGGAGGTCATTTGCGGAGGAACTCGCAACGCATGACAGTAGCCCGTACTGGGGCAGATCATTTTTAGTAGATAAATGGGTTCGATGTCAATCGTTGAATTAATTCTTAACAAACTATATTCTTGCCACTCGTCCAACTGTTCCGCTTGCAATTCAACGCACAATCGAGGATAACCGACTCCCTGCAATAAAACGCGCCGCAGTTCGACATTTTCTTCCGATAATAACCATTGAGATTGCCATTGAGAAGGAAATAGTTTTCCGTATCGTTCGGGAATTTTTACGCCATGATAGGCATAGAGAGAAAAACCATCGCGAAATCGTAATGCGGGTTGTCCTTCTCCGTGCAGGCGATATTCTTCATCAATGGAAAGAATTTCCGGGCGATCGATAATTAAGAAGGTGTTTTCATAACAGCCAAACCAACTACAGGCTTTTACTAAAGATTGAAATAGCGTCCAAGTTTCCGGATTGTGACGGCAGTTAAGAACGGAAATGCAGTAATCATATAAACTGGCACGGGCGAAGGTGCTGCCTAAATTAATAAATCGCAGTTTGGGTGTTTTTTGTAATGTTTCTTGTTCCGTCGTCACTAATTCCCAAAATCGCGCTGTTTCTTTAAAGTGGTGTAATGAAAGTTTTAACCAGAGATGTTGAGCAATTTGATGCTGTAATTGTCGCTCCAAACGATCCCATAACATATATAAACGAAATTCCCAAGTTCTTTTTTTGGGGAGCAAATAATAAGAAAGATTGGCAGGACTATCGCAGAAAATAAGATTGGGAAAAGGTTTTTTTAAGGTATCGCAGGTTTCTTGAATGATGTTTTTAATTTGGACGCGATCGCAAGGTTCCGTCGAGAGGGCAATATTGCGCCACTTCTCTTGATAAACTGCAATTTTGGCGACCTGTTCCGGGGTTAGTTCCCGCAGAATTTCGAGTTCTCGAATATTTAAAGTGTCTTTCCAAGTTTCGAGGGTTTTTAGTAAATTCATGGTTATTATTCTTGTTGTTGGCGAGAAAAGAAATTAAAAGCCGCGATCGCAAGACCAATCGCGATCGCAGAAAAAATGGTTGTCAGAGTTCCGAGGGCATAAAGCGCCGGAGATGTAATATTAGTTGTCATCCCAAAGATTTCTAAAGGTAGTGTATTATTTTGCCCCGAAATTAAAGACGTGCGCGTAAACTCATCATAGGAGAGGGTAAAACTAATCATAGCAACCCCAATTAAACTGGGTGCGATTAGTGGTAAAATAATCTGCCAAAAGGTTTGCAGATCGTTCGCGCCTAAATCCCGAGCGGCTTCTTCATAGTCTGAATTAAAACGATTAAAAATTCCCACGATAATGAGAAAAGCAAAGGGGAGCGTCCAAGTCAAATGCCCTCCAAGTGCAGAACTATACCATTGTACCTCCCATCCTAAAAGATTAAAAGCAATCCCGATTCCTAAAGAAACGAGAAGACTGGGAACAATTAGACTGGTTACGGTTAAATAGAAAATGAAGCGAGAACCTCGAAATTGGTGACGAAAGGCTAAACCGGCCAGAACGCTAAAGACAACAGATAAAACCATAACTATCGCCCCCAAAGCAAAAGAACGCAAAAAAGGCGTGACAAATTCACCGAGACGCTGTTCGCCAAAGACCGCACCCAGCCAGTAGAAACTAAATCCTTTCATAGGAAAGGTGAGGGAGCCTTCTTCTCCTTGCAGCGATAATAGGAAAATCGCGAACATAGGACCGTAAAGAAAAAGGACGAAGAGGGTAAAAAATCCTGCTAGAAGATAAAATGATAAAGGTTGTTTTTTCATATTTTTACTGGTAAATTGATTATAATTCCTTACGAATATTGATTGTTTGCATAATTGCAAAGACCAGCACAAGCGTCACGATCAATAAGATAACGGCATTAGCCGCAGCAACGGGATATTGCAAACTCCCGATTTGATTGCGAATAACATAGCCAATTGAGGAAGATTGACCGCCACTCATCAAGCGAACGGTTGTAAATTCTCCCATGACTAAGGTAACAATAAAGATCGAACCGATCGCAATTCCGGGTGCGGACAGGGGTAAAACAACCTCTTTAAATACCTGGAAACCCGAAGCCCCCGCATCGACGGCAGCCGCGATTAAATTGCGATCGATGCGAATTAAACTATTAAAAATCGGTACGACCATAAAGAGGGTGTAAAGGTGCAATAATGCTAAAATAACAGAGAAGTCAGAAAACAAGAAAATGTCGATGGGTTCTCGAATTAAGTTAAAATGTAAAAGCAATTGATTGAGAATTCCTTCCCGTCCTAAAAAAGGAATCCATGAAATCATGCGAATGATATTCGAGGTAAAAAATGGGATCGTGCAAATGGTAAAGAGGATAATTTGCAAGCGTAAACTTTTGACGTGAAAGGCAAGAAAATAAGCCACGGGATAGGCAATTAGTAAAGATAAAAACCAAACGATCGCGACAAATTTAAAAGTATTGAGATAAGTATCGAAATAAACTTTAGAAGTAAAAATTGTGATATAATTACCGAGTTTCAAGGCTGGAGTCATGGAATAGCCATTGAAGTCCCAAAAACTCACTACAAAAATAGTCAAAATTGGGAAAACGAGAAACAGAAGAAAAACCAGTGTTTGAGGCGTGACCAAAAGATAGGTTTGCAGGCGTTTCCAAGGTTTTTGCATGGATTTCCAAAAAAATAGGGGCTGGAAAATTCCCCGCAATTTCAGATCCGGCTCTTTTGATGGAGAATAATCGCGATCGCCGAGCCTGCTCGATGGGGGATTGTGGTAGAATTCGGTTGCAAGATTTTTCCAGTAAACAATAAATCGAGCAGTTTTCCAAGTTGCTCGAACCCCTTCTATCATCGCGGGAGCGTTCCATGCAATACGAGCCGATTAATTTTGCCGATAAACTTTCACAATTTAGCGATTGCTGGTCGCCGAAGATCGTTGCACAAATGAACGATTATCATTTTAAATTAGTGAAAATGAAAGGTGAGTTTATCTGGCACGAACATCCGGAGACGGATGAGGTTTTTATTGTCATTGACGGTGAAATGACGATTCATTTTCGCGAGAAAGACGTGAATCTAAAAGTGGGCGAAATGTTCGTTATTCCGAAAGGAATCGAACATAAAACCTCGGCTCGGTTAGACTGTCAGGCGATGGTTGTGGAAACGGCAGGAACGATTAATACGGGAGAAACTGGCGATCGCGAATTTACTGCGCCGAATGATGCTTGGATTTAAAAATACAGCGATTTATATTCAAGCACTCACCGATCGCGCATCGGTCAAACCCCGGGCGTAATCTTGAGATTGGTTGCAGACTAACTCGAAAACGCGATCGGCGGCAGTTGCAACGGCAGGAGACAAATCCCAGCCAAAATCAAGGGTTTGAGCCTCGATTAAATAGACTGTGACGCTTGTAGGAAAACTGTCTTTGTAAATGCGCTGGCCGACTGCGATCGCGTGATCCCAGCGAAAGTCGTGTAAATTGTAGCTCGGTTCGGGCAGTCGCGCCAAAACCTCGCCGGGCACTTGATAAATTGCGCCGGGTTCCGAGTTAGTATTGCTGGCATCAATGACAATCAGTTCCTCGCTGCCTCGAGCGCGAAACATCACCTCAACCCCGGCGGTGCCACAGTCAAAGACTTGAACTCGAGCGAGGGGATGTTCGCTTAATTGTTGTTGGAGTCGCTGGGCAACCAAGACCCCCACTGCATCATCCGAGCGATTGAGATTGCCGCAGCCGATAATGGTAAGCATGGGAAAAAAATTTTATAGACTAAGAGAAAACTATCGAACCCGCCTACTGGTTGAGATTCGATAGTTAAAAACAGTAGAAATCGAATTGATCCGAACCCGGAAGTTTAAGAGGTTCTGAAGCGAGCGAGTTCTTCACCGGTCTTGCTGTCGTGAGCATGAACGGTGCAGACCAAGCAAGAATCAAAAGAACGCGCCACATGACCCACCTCGACAGGATCCGTCGGATCGGCGATAGGGGTCCCGATCAGGGCTTCCTCAATGGGACCCCGCGTCCCTTCACCGTCCCGAGGCCCGACGTTCCAAGTCGTAGGCGCAATGATTTGATAGTTCTTAATTTTGCCGCCTTCAACTTCAATCCAGTGGCAAAGCGCGCCCCGAGCCGCTTCAGTAGCTCCCCAGCCGCGTCCGTCCTTCTCTTTAGGCTTAATGTAGAACGGATCTTTGAGGTTAAACTCGCGCAGGCAGTGTTCGGCTTGGCGATAGAGTTTAACAATCTCGTGAACCCGGGCAAGCTGGCGTAAGTGAATGTTCGGCCCGCCCATTTTCTTGAAGGCATCCAAGATAAAGCCATCAGTGTGCTGCCAGTCCTCACCGTGACTCCCTCCGGCGACCAACTGCCGCGCCAGCGCCCCAGCTTCCAAACGTCCCGACTCGACGTGACGAACCGCCGTAGACCAAGAGTAAGCGCCGTCAAAATCGGGCTGATTGTTCTGAACCGGAGCAACCGTGCGATCGAAGGGATGAACATCGCGATCGCCCTCGTTGTACCAAGCATGGCTGGTGTTCTCCCGTGCCAAGTCGTGCCGCATCAACTGGTGGGTATCGGTGAAGCTGTCATAAACGCCGCTTTTCATAATCATGGCGCTATTACGACCCTCAATGGTGGGCTTCTGATAGCGATCCTCGTGGGGAAGATAGCCCCAAGTCACGTAACGACCGCAACCACCGCCATAGGTATCGAGGCCGATATCCAGCCCCATGCGCCAATAAAAGCCCAGATCCGAGTTAGCGTGTTCGGGCTTCTCGTCAATCCAAGCCATGAAATCATCATAGGTCTGGATCTGTTCGTAGCGCTCCAAAGAACAGCCCAACCACATCGGCTCGAGCCAGTTGGTGCGGAAATATTCCAAAATCGACCAAGCGCGGGTGATGTCGGTGAGGGTCGGCGCGCACATTACGCCCCCCGGTACCATGTAGCTGGAGTGGGGCCACTGTCCCCCCAGCAGTGCATAGATCTCCACGGGCTTACCGGAAATTGTGACCCCCTGTTCGTAAGACGTTCCGGTATAGGGGGCAAAGCGGCGACAGGCTTCTTCGTAGAAAGAACTATTGCGATACTTTTTGTTGGTCAGGTCAATGGCATAAAGCCCGTAAAAGTAGCGGGGTATGCTCTGGATCGACTCAGCGAGTTGCCCTAAGTTTCTAGCAAGGATGGCATTGCGGGGAACTTCGGTGCCCCAAGCCGTATCCAGCGCCCAAGAAGCACAGGTGAGGTGAGATCCGCCACAAATACCGCAAGCGCGGGGGGTGACGATCAAGCCTGCTTGGGGATCTTTGCCCTTGAGGATAATCTCAAAGCCCCGGAAGAGTTCCGCCCGAGTCCAAGCATTGACGACATAGCCATCGCGAATGTCAACGCGGACATCGAGATCGCCTTCAACTCTGCCGACTGGAGAGATGTCGAGGGTTTGAATTACGGAGGTTGCTGTCATGGATAGCGTTTAGAGGTAAGGTAAACAATAATCGCGCGGCTGTAGTGGCCAGCGACGCGATCGCAAGCGAATGAGGAGAGTTCAAAAGCGCCTCTAGACCGTGAAGATATCTTCTTCGGCCCAAGCTGGCATGGCATCTTTGGCGATAACCGTCAGCAAGGCGTAGTCTTTTTTGTTGACACCCGTGGGTAGCTCTTTGGGAACGCCCATGATGGTTTGTGTTTTAAAGACGGTGCCCGGTGCCAGATCGTGGAAGGGGAATTCCGGCTCGGTGCAGCCCAAGCAAGGCATCCCGGCGCGAGTTTTCGACGAGACTCGGTTCCAAAGAATGCGGTTGCACGAAGAGTGGGTCATGGGTCCCCGGCAGCCCAAATCGTAGTAGAGACAGCCCGATCGCTGGCTGAATGCGTCGCTGGAGGCTTTGTAGGCGAAGTGAATATTGCGGGTACAACCGGTTTGGGTGAAGCTCTTGAAGAAGGTCTGGGGGCGGTGGAATTCGTCGAGGGTGATATCGTCTAGGCGGCCGGTGGCGATCGCGACTAAAATCTGGGTCATCCAGTCGGGGTGCGCCGGACAGCCCGGAATGTTAATCACGGGGAAACCCGCTTGAGACTTGTAGTCCGTTCCCAAAAAGCCCCCCGCTTTACGCTTGAGAAACTGGAGTCCTTCCGACTGGGAGGGGTTGGGAGCCATTGCCGGAATTCCGCCCCAAGTGGCGCAGTCTCCCACCGCGACCACAAACTTGGCCACCCCGGCCAAATCTTGCAGCCAGTCTTTCATCGGGCGATCGGCAAAGCGATTCCATTCCCCCGTGCCGTTCGGGGCATTAATCACGCTGCCCTCAAACACCAAAATATCCAGAGATGTCTCGCCAGAAACGCAACTGCGCAGCAATCTTTGGAGATCTTCTCCCAACTCCATGCCCAAGGAGGGGTGCCAGAGGACGTTAATGCCAAAGTCCGTCACTAAGTCGCAAACGCTGGGTTCTTCCGCGTTGAGAAACGACATGGTGTTTCCAGAGCAAGCACCGCCCTGAAGCCACAACACGTTAGCCATCGAATTACCTCAAATCTAGATGGATAGGTTACTAAAATAACGAGTTGGCACGGATGTCTCGACCGGAGATATCTGAAGTGAGTAAAAAATCTAGCCTTTGTTATACTGGGCTAGAATACCAAATCTCATTATCTCTCAAGCTGAAAGCACTCTATCGCTTGTATGCAAACACCAATCCTTAGTGACTTCTACAGCAAGTACTATCTCTAGCAAGTAGATAAACAGAGCGGTAAATAGCAAATTGTCCACTGTTAACATTGAATTATAAACAATCTTTCCAGAAAGGCGGGGATCGCTACAGGGATCTACAAAAAAATTAGGAATGCGTTACACGCCCGTTACGTTTAACAATAAACAACGATCGGTTTGTTTAATTGATTTTGTTCTCCTGAATCCCTTTTTTTCAATTGATTAAGCAGGTCATCGAATTATTTGTGAAGTTTAGTTAAGAACAAGGTCGGGCAAAACGTTGGTCTCTTGCTTAATAAGAATCTTTATCAGTAAAAGCAATATTCTTAATCATAGCATTGGCTTTAAAGAGGACTTCAACAATTGAGAATAATTTTCATTACTGTTAGGAGAATTCCTTCTAAATTGTCGAGAAATGAGTGGATAGAGATAGAAATTGAGGGAGCGATCGCCCTGTCAGTCAGTTTTTAATTCTTAAGAAAATCTAGCCGTAGCCTCAGTTCTAAAAAACCCACCAGTAATATAACGAAACGCATGGCTTAATTGAGCCTCGACTGAGAGCCAAGTCTGGTAGCTGATTCCGGTAGCTAAATCCACTGTTTAATACTTAATCCAGATTTTTGCTCATTCGAATTGAATAGGGAGACAAAGCCTTTGAGCGATAAACGGACTCACCGTTCTAACACGATGACCGATGCGGCCGTCGAAGCCGCGATCGCCGCTCTTGAGAGTGAGACTGCAAATCCTGCTGAAAAAGTAGAAATGCTACTGGAGATGGCCAGACGGCTGCAACAAAAGCCTGAAGATGCCTATCCACTACAGCAGGCTTGTCAGCTTTACGATCTGGCATTGGCGATCGCCGATCTGGGTTCTCTCGATTATGGGAGAGCCCAGGCAGGCAAGGCAACCGCACTCCGGTCTCTGCCAGAAGAGGGAACGACCCTACTTTTAGCCGCGAGAGATTTGTATGAAGCCGCCTTGCCGATCTTAGCCGGACAGGGGAGTCCGGAAGAACGGGCCGAAGCGCAGATGAACTTGGGGCTGGTCTTGCAATCCCTCGTTCCCTATGGCCAGGCTCGCCTCGCCGACAGCATTCGCTTGTATCAGCAGGCGATCGAAGTCTTCACGGGCAAAAGCCATCCCCAAGAGTATGCGATTTTGCAAAATAACATTGCGATCGCGTATCTTTCCATGACCTCACAGAGCGGACGCGACGATCTCAAACAAGCGATCGCCGTACAAACCTTCGAGCAGGCCCTCGAGTCGATCGCCCTCATCGACCACCCCAGCGAATATGCCATGCTGCAAAACAACTTAGGAAACGCGCTGCAATATTTACCCAGCGCTCACCCTTTGGATAATTTGCAGCGAGCCGTTACCGCTTACGACGAAGCCTTAAAAGTGAGAACACCTCGGGATACCCCCCTCGCCTATGCTCATACCATTGCCAACCGGGCCAATGCCATCTTGCAGATGCCCGATAGCTTGGAAGAGCCGGAAAAGGGCAACCCCCGCCACCAACAGCAAGCCCTCGTTCACTATCGGGAAGCCGAAGAGATTTTTGCAGCTTGGGGTCAGATAGCCCAAGCCGAGGCAGCAAGAGAAACCCGCGAGGCGATCGCCCGAGAGCAACAGCCAGCGGAAGTTTAACCCCCATTGGCGGGCGATTTAACCCGCCCCATTCGTATTATCGAGAGAAACCTATGGAAGCATTATTTAACGATCCTCTGATTCGCGTCTTTATTCAAGACTTTACGAGTCAAGAACTCACTCTAGCCACTGGGCTGGCTTGGCTGCTGGTCGGTGTCGTCTTTTCCATTGCTGGCGGCGCTTTGGGCGGCATTATCCTCGCGGGCAAAGACATTGGCACGCGCCTGAGCGCGATGATCGGCGGGCTGTACGGCCCTGCTGCTGCAATCCCTGCACTCCTGCTAGGGCTAGGTCTGATCGGCCTGCGGGTTATTGCTTGATCGGCATCCAAAACTCTCACCCAAACAACAGAACAACAAAAGGAAAAAGCAATGTTAGAAGTCGGTTGGTTTTCGAGCAAACTGCTGATTAAGGGTAAGTTGCTCCGCAATCCGGGCTATTTTATGCGCGGAGTCTCCATTGGCACCAGTGTCGGTCTCTTGGTACTGGCAGGATTGTGGCACTTGAGTGAATCTCTCGGACTGTCGGTGGCCGGATCCGGCCTCGTTACCGGGTTTATCATGCCCTTTTTGCTCAAAGACGTGAAAATGAAGTAGGTCTATGGTACAAGCTCCTCCACCCCGTCCCACCACCCCGAGCCTGAACGATCTGGTTGAAGATATTCAGCGCTACGAGGCGATCGTTGCCCACTGGGACAGCAACCAACAGCAAACAATCGCCCAACTCCGGCAAGCCATTGAAGCCTTACACAAAGAGGCACTCTCGCGGTTGATTCGCAGCGTCAAACAAGAAGCCTTGCCCGCCCTGAAACAGGCGGTGCAGGATGAAGTGGTTTATGGGCTATTGCGCTATCACGATCTGGTGAAAGCGCCATCATTGCAGCAACGATTGCAACAGGCACTGGCAGAAGTGCGCCCCATGCTCCAAGGCCACGAAGGTGATATCGAACTGGTTTCGATTCGCCTGCCGGATACGGTGGAAGTGAGACTGGTGGGGGCTTGTAGCAACTGTCCGGCCTCGCAATTGACTCTATCGGATGCAGTGGAGACAGCCATTAAGCGCCACTGTCCCGAGATCGAGCATATCGTTGAGGTTCCCTACCAGCCCGTTACCGCCGCACCCGCAGCTGCACCCGACCCGGACTGGACATTGGCGACTTCCTTAGCGGAAATTCCCGAAAGGGGCGTGCTGGATCTCAAACTTGCGGGTCACAAACTCTTACTCAGTCGCAAAGAAGAGACTGTAACTTGTTTTCGCAATGCGTGCAGTCATTTGGGGGTGGCCATCGATGGCGGCGACTGGGAAGAGGGGGTATTGACCTGTCCCTACCACGGCTTTCAATTCGAGCTAGAGACAGGACGATGCCGTACCGCACCTGACGTACCATTGCAACCTTATGCTGTTAAGGTTGCAAACGGTCAGGTTTTTGTCCGACTTTCAGCAGAGTTTTCGGGAGGAGAGCGATCGTGAACGTTAGGATTTCAACGGGTTCTACCTACGAAACAGAGCCGAATATTATTACCGTTAAGTCTTTTTCCTCTCAACGCAGCCCCCAAGCCGCAGCAGCACCCCGATTACCCCTTGCGAGCGATCGCGGGACGCGGATATTGGGTGCAGGACACGACCTCTCATGGCAAACTGCCCCCTTATCTCCAGCAGCCGATACGATGTTCGGACCGCGCGGTGCTTGTTTGTTTGGGCTAGAGGGGCCATTATGGGTGGCGGATACAGGCCACCATCGCTTATTGGGTTGGCGCAGTTTGCCGATCGCCGATGCTCAACCCGCCGACTGGGTTATCGGTCAGCCTGATTTTGTCTCTGAAGGTCAGAATGCCAAGGGCGAACCCAATGCCCATACAGTCGCGGTTCCCACGGGGATTTGTGCCTGTGGCGAAGGGATGGCAGTGGCAGATGCTTGGAATCACCGCGTGCTGATCTGGCGGCAGATGCCAAAAGATAGCAATACCCCTGCCGATATCGTGCTGGGGCAAGCAGATTTTCGCCAGAATCTCCCCAATCGCGGCGGTGAAGCAGGGGCGAATACGTTGCACTGGCCTTATGGGGTCATGTTCCATGAAGGACGGCTCTACGTTACCGATACGGGCAATCGACGGGTGCTGATTTGGGATGCATTGCCCGATAGCAATGGCCAGCCCGGCGATCGGGTATTGGGACAAGCTGGGTTTACAACCCGCAACGAGAATGGCGGCGGCACGCCTACGGCTGCAAGTATGCGCTGGCCTCATAGTCTCGCAGTTTGGCGGGGCAATTTAGTTTTGGCGGATGCTGGCAACAATCGGCTGACGATCTGGGACGGCTTGCCCCGAGAGAATAATCAACCCGGTTTGGCGGTAATCGGCCAAGCTGATTTTCAGGCAGTGGAGCTAAATCGAGGGGAATATTTTCCCACCGATCGCAGCCTGAATATGCCCTATGGCGTGACGGCTGCCGGAGACTGGTTGCTGGTCGCAGATACGGCGAATTCTCGCTTGGTCGGTTGGCAGCAAAACGGGGAGATTGCGGTTAAGGAACTCCACGATCGCCCGGCAGATGGATTATTCGGGCAAGACACCTATCGGCAGAAAGGCGAGAATCGCAGCTATGGTTCGGCATTGCGAGATAGTCTTTGCTGGCCTTATGGCATTCAGGTGTGCGAGGGGCTGGCGATCGTTGCTGATTCTGGGAATAACCGAGTGGTTATTTGGCCGATGGTGACTTAAGAGGAAAGTGAAGTCGCCCCGCCATTGGTGTCAACGGTAAGGCGAGATCGCGATCGTCAAGCTCAACTTACAATACTCATGAACCAATTATCAACCGCGATGTTGCGCGGGGGGTCTGGGGGCGGCGCTTGCGCTCCCAGTGGGGGGGGGACTGGGGGGGAGACCGCCCCCCCAAAAACTTCGGGTTTTAGCAGAATATTGAAAACTACATTAACTTGTGTTCTCGCCTGCCAACCTCAAAATAATTTTCCAGATACATTGATTAAATTTATAGCATTAACAAAAATCTCAATTTGCAAATTTGAAATGCACCTGATTGTCGAAAAGAAAAATAACAAATAACTAACAAAATGCTCGTTTATTCTTCCATCGATTCAAAACCACCAATCGCCGTAGAAATCCGCGTCACGGGGCGGGTTCAGGGGGTCGGCTTTCGTCCGACAGTGTATCGACTCGCCACCGAGTGCGGTTTGCGGGGAGAGGTGTTTAACGATGCTGCGGGAGTGTTGATCCGGGTGGCGGGAAATCCCGAACAGATCGAGCGGTTTGGCGTGGAGTTGAGACAACAAGCGCCACCCCTCGCTCAAGTTGAGGGCATTGAAGAACGACGAGTGGCGATCGCCACCATTCCCCAAACTGATTTTCAAATTACTCCCAGCCAAGGCGGACAAAGCCGGACTCAAGTTTCGCCGGATGCCGCTACCTGCCCCCAATGTCTCGCCGATACCCTCGATCCCTTCAGTCGTTTTTTCCGCTATCCCTTTACCAACTGTACCCACTGCGGCCCGAGGCTGAGTATTGTCCGGCAAATTCCCTACGATCGCAAGCATACCAGCATGGCAGCCTTTGATCTCTGCCCGGACTGCCAAACCGAATACGACGATCCCCGCGATCGCCGCTTTCACGCTCAACCCGTCGCCTGCCATCGTTGCGGTCCTCGTGCCTGGCTGGAACGGGCGGACGGTCGCCCGGTGGTGGCTGATATGTTCTCCATGCTGGATGATGTTGACGCGGTGGGGACGCTGCTACAAAAGGG
Organism: Cyanobacteria bacterium P01_E01_bin.42; assembly: GCA_039194995.1. Lineage (GTDB taxonomy): Bacteria > Cyanobacteriota > Cyanobacteriia > Cyanobacteriales > Spirulinaceae > CCY15215. Next base: position 16,094 of record JBCCVR010000128.1, read on the forward strand.
GGAAATTGTTGCGATTAAAGGGCTGGGCGGCTTTCACCTTGCCTGCGACGCAACCAACGAGGCGGCGGTGGTGGCACTCCGGCAACGCAAGCATCGATATGATAAGCCCTTTGCACTGATGGTGAGGGATTTAGAGGCGATCGCGCCCTACTGCGAGGTTAGCGACGAGGCACGGGAACTATTGCAGAGTCCCGCCGCACCCATCGTTCTGCTGCCCTTGCGAGATACTGAAACCATAGCGGCAGGAACGCCTTCCATTGCCAAAGCTGTAGCCCCTAGCAGCCGCTTTTTGGGGGTAATGCTGCCCTATACGCCTCTGCATCATTTGATGCTCAAACGGGTTCGCCGTCCCGTGGTGATGACAAGCGGCAACCGTTCCGATGAGCCTCAGTGCATCGATAACGAGGACGCTAAAGCCAAACTGGGAGAGATTGCCACCTATTTTCTGTTCCACAACCGGGATATTGTCAATCGGGTGGATGATTCCGTGGTGCAAGTGAGCGGCGGGCAAATGCAAGTATTGCGGCGGGCGCGGGGGTATGCGCCTGCACCGATCGCCTTGCCCCCGGGTTTCGAGGCTGCCCCGCCGATCTTGGCAATGGGAGGCGAGTTAAAAAGTACATTTTGCCTCGTGCAATCGGGGGAAGCAGTTCTTTCCCAACATTTGGGAGATTTAGAAAATGCTGCGGCGTTGGGCGCGTATCGAGATACGCTGGCACTTTACCAGCAGATCTTCGAGCATCGAGCAGAGGCGATCGCTACCGATCTCCATCCCGAATACCTGTCCGCCAAGCTGGGGCAGACTATTGCCCGAGAGGGAGACTTACCCCTGTTGGAAATCCAACACCATCACGCCCATATTGCCGCCGTGATGGCAGAACGAGGGCTACCTCTAGAGACCGAACCCGTCCTTGGCATTGCCTTTGACGGTTTGGGTTATGGAGAGCAAGGGGAACTGTGGGGCGGTGAGTTCCTGATTGCCGATTATCGTACTTTTGAGCGCGTCGCTCATTTAGAACCGATCGCGCTGTTGGGGGGAGCGCAGGCAATGCGCCAACCTTGGCGGAATACCTATGCCCAGCTTGTCAATGCTATCGGTTGGGAACGTCTCGAGCGAGAGTTTGGTAATCTGCCCATCGTGGAGTTTTTAGCCGCAAAGCCTCGCCCTCTGCTGGAGCAAATGCTCGATATTGGGCTGTCCGCGCCTCTGGCAAGCTCGGCGGGCCGACTTTTCGACGCGGTAGCCGCAGCCGTGGGCTGTTCCCCGGAGGCGGTTAGCTATGAGGGACAGGCTGCAATCGAACTTGAGGCATTGGTTGCTCCCGATGGCGATCGCGATGGCGGTTACGTTTTCGAGCGGTTTCTTCGGGGCGATCGCGAGATCCTGTCGGCGAAGTCCCTCTGGCCGCAACTACTTCGGGATTTACAGCAGGGTGTTGCGAAAGAGGCGATCGCCGCTCGGTTTCACGACGGGTTTTCTGAGGCGATCGTTAACATTGCCACTCAACTCGCCCGAGGGCGCAATCTCTCTCGGATCGTGCTATGTGGTGGCGTTTTTCAAAATCGGGTGTTGCTCTCTCGGGTGACCCGAGGGTTGGAGCAGCAGGGACTTGAGGTTTTGACTCCCCGTCGGATTCCTGTCAATGACGGCGGGCTATCCCTCGGACAGGCGGCGATCGCGTCTGCTCGGTTGCTGCACGCCGCCGTATCAGAGGTTGGCAGGTAAGAACGAGAGTTAGTGTAGTTTTCAATATTCTGCTAAAACCCGAAGTTTTTGGGGGGGCGGTCTCCCCCCCAGTCCCCCCCCATTGGGGGCGCAAGCGCCGCCCCCAAACCCCCCGCGCAACATCGCGGTTGATAATTGGTTCATGGGTGTCCAAGGTTTCACTTGACGATCGCGATCTCGCTTTAACGTTGACACCAATGGAAAACACTGCCCCTCAGCGATCGCCCCATAACCTTCGGCTTCTCAGGAAGTTATAAAAAATCTAGTTAATTGTCCGAACTTCTTCTTCCCTCGCTCCCGACGCTCCCCCTGCTCCCCTACCCGAAAGTAGATTCAATTCAATTTCTCACACTTCCTTAAACCAAACTAACGTTAACAAGAGAGTTTTAACTATGTGTCTTGGCATTCCCGGTCAGATTACGCAAATTACGGATTCCGCGCAAAAGTTGGCTCTAGTCGATATCTGCGGTGTTCGTCGTTCGGTCAATATTGCCTGCATCGTAGACGAGGCGCATCCCATCGATCGCTGCGTTGGCGATTGGGTTTTGGTTCATGTCGGTTTTGCCATGAATCGCATTGACGAGCAGGAGGCAAAACTAACACTGGAACTGCTGGCAGAAATGGCAGAAGTTCACGAAGCCCTCGAAAGGTCTCCCGCTTAAAAAATCAGACACTTTTGCCCCAAATTAACCCCACGGAATCAATCTATGAAATACGTTAATGAATTTCGCGATCCCCAGAAAGCGCAAGGACTGCTGAACCGCATCGAACAACTGGGACAGCAACTCGAACGACCCCATCCCATCAAAATTATGGAGGTCTGCGGCGGTCATACTCATTCCATCTTTAAATACGGCCTCGAATCTCTGTTGCCCTCTACAGTTGAATTGGTTCACGGCCCGGGCTGTCCCGTTTGTATCATGCCCAAGGGAAGACTGGACGACGCGATCGCCATTGCCCGACACTCCGAGGCGATCCTTGCCACCTTTGGCGATGTCATGCGGGTACCCGGCTCCAAACAAAATCTGCTCGAAGCCAAAGCAGAGGGTGCCGATATTCGCATGGTCTATTCTCCCCTCGATGCCCTCGCCCTCGCCCGAAACAACCCCCAGCGAGAAGTTGTATTTTTTGCCATTGGCTTTGAAACCACTGCCCCCAGTACGGCTTTAACGGTGCTCCAAGCCGAGAGAGAGAATATTCCGAACTTTAGCCTGTTTTGCAATCACGTGCTGGTTGTGCCCGCCCTCGAAGCCCTGTTGAGTAACCCCGATTTACAGCTTGACGGCTTTATCGGTCCCGGTCACGTCAGTATGGTCATTGGGGCGCAACCCTACCGCGCGATCGCCGAGGGCTATGGCAAACCCGTCGCCGTTTCCGGTTTTGAACCTCTCGATATTTTGCAATCTCTCTCGATGGTGCTGCAACAGTTGGTTGACGGGCGTTGTGAGGTAGAAAACCAATATCGGCGGGTCGTGCAAACAGAGGGGAATGCCGTGGCGATCGCGGCGATGGCGCAGGTGTTTGCCGTGAGAGAGCAGTTTGAATGGCGCGGTCTCGGCGATATTCCAGCTTCCGGTTTCAAAATGCAGCCCGCTTACAGCCGCTTTGATGCAGAAAGCAAATTTACCCTCCCCCATCGCCGAGTTGCCGATCATCGTGCCTGTGCCTGTGGCGAAATTCTCCAAGGCCTGAAAAAACCTTGGGAATGCAAGGTTTTTGGAACTGGCTGCACGCCAGAACACCCCATCGGTGCTTGCATGGTGTCTTCTGAGGGAGCTTGTGCAGCGTACTACAAGTACGGCGGCAAACCCCAGCCGGTAAAGACTCTGGCGAGCGTCCGTTGAGCAACGCTTCCTAGTACCCCGATCGCCCGCTAACTCTGCCCTTTGGAGGTTACTCTCATGCACGAACTCGGCATCACTCGTAATATTGTCGCGATCGCTTGCGATTGCGCCCGAGGCGCTCCCATCCGGCGCATCCAAGTCGAAATCGGCCGGCTCTCGGCCATTGAATCCGAAGCCGTGCGCTTCTGTTTTGACATCTGTGCGGAAGAAACCCTCGCAGAAAGAGCCGAGTTGGAAATTATTGAAACCCCCGGTCGCGGTCGCTGTCGTGCCTGCGATCGCGAACTCGAAATGGATTTGCCCTACGGTCGCTGTACTTGTGGCAGCACCCAAATCGAAATTATCCAAGGCCAAGAACTCACTATCAAAGAACTGGAGACTGATGCCCTATGTGCGTAACCTGCGGTTGCTCCGATGGAGCGCAAACAACCCTAACCCGCGTTAGCCCGACAGAAATTGTCAGCCCCGAACAATCCCTGACCCACGATCGCCATACCCACAGTCATCACGCCCACAGTCACCCTCAACCCGATGGCACGGTCATTACTCACAGCCATGTCCACGGGTCTACTCACAGTCATCCCCTCGAGTCTACCCACAGCGATCGCACCCACAGTCACCCCCAACCCGATGGCACGGTCATTACCCACAGTCATTCCCACGAGTCTACCCACAATGATGCCTCTCGCAATCGCCAGAAGGTTCAAACGCTTTACAGCCATAGTCCCAGCGATCGCGAAATGGCTCAAACCCTCCTCCTCGAGCAAAAGATACTCTCAAAAAACGACAATATCGCTCGGCAAAATCGTCAATGGTTTCAAGAGAAAAACATTAAAGCACTGAATCTGGTTAGCTCTCCGGGGGCAGGCAAAACAACATTGTTGGTGAGAACAATTCAAGATTTACAGGCGCGAGTTCCCATTTCCGTGATTGAAGGCGACCAAGAAACCCTCAACGATGCCGAGCGCATCGCCGCGACCGGCTGTCCCGCCCTGCAAGTCAACACCGGGAAGGGCTGTCATCTCGAAGCCGATATGATTAAACGGGGAGTAGACACCCTTGCACCGCCGGAAAACTCGCTTTTACTGATCGAAAACGTCGGTAACTTGGTCTGTCCGGCATCATTCGACCTCGGGGAGCAAGCCAAGGTGGCGATACTTTCCGTGACCGAGGGAGAAGACAAACCCTTAAAATACCCCCATTTGTTCCGCGCCAGTCAGGTCATGGTTCTGACCAAGGTAGACCTGTTGCCCTACGTTCCCTTTGATGTAGAGCGCTGTCTCGACTATGCCCGGACGGTGAATCCCGATCTGGTTATCTTTCAAGTTTCGGTGGTATCGGGAGAGGGTTTAGAGGAATGGTATCGCTGGCTTGCACCCGAGGTTTAAAGGGAGATTTTGCGATCGCGGTTTTTTGCGAAAAGCCGCGATCGAGACAACATAGCATTCTCTAACTTTTTGCTCTCTGTGTGTCTCTGTGTCTCTGTGGTTCATTTTCCCCGTGTTTTAATGTATGGTACGTAGTTCGATAAAGCAAAATTTCGCCTTCACCGTCCCGGATATTGAGAGAGAGCGATTAGAATTGAAAAAACAATATTCTTTGAAGGATTTGGTAATTTCCCATGACTCCGGTAGCGAACTCTCCCTATACAGACCTACAAATCTCTGCTTGGCTGCGTGGCTTGCTGACCATTGCTTGGGCTGACGGTCATTTCGATCCCGAAGAACAAGAATTAATCGCCCGACTGACCCAAGACGAACTCGCCCCAACAACGGATTTAGGGTCTTTGGATCCCATTTCCCCGGAAGATTTAGCCGAGATTATCGGGGGCGATCGCGATACCGCCGAGAATTTCATCAGAACGGCAGTCATGATGGCATTAGCTAACGGCGTTTACTCGATCGAAGAAGCCAGAGTCATTAATGAATTTCTCGACGCTTTAGGATTGGAAGTCGAAGCCCTCAAAGCCCTCGAAGAAACCCTCTACGATCCCGACAAACACAAACTGGAAACCAATGCCCTACCCCCTCCGTCCCCAGAACCCGGAGATGTTCTCGGACCCGTGCGAGAATGGCTGGATGGCATGGATATGAAAGATCCTCGCGTCGCCCGATTTGTTTGTAAAATGGTGCCACCCCAATGCCCTTTTGAACGAGATATCAAACTCTTTGGGCGCAAAATCGTCCACATTCCTCCCATGTGCAAGCTCAATCCCCTGTACGAACAATTGGTCGGCTTGCGTTTTCGCGCCCTCACTTACCTCGCGGACGATTGCCAAGAAGATGTCTCTAAATATTGTTAGAAACATCATTTGGAGGATGAGGATAGGCAATATCGGGTTTAATTTCCACTCGAAATTCCAGCGCATTCAAAAAGGCGATCGCTGTATAAATCTCAGTTCCTCCAGATTGAATCAATAATTTCTCTAGCCTGTCAAAATATAGTTGTGCTTCTTGTGAAAACTCGTTCAGTTGTTTGCGGGAATTGACAACATCTTTTAACATGACTAGAAGAAGTTCTGGTTCTAGATTGTCAGCTTCTAAGGCAGTTTCAATATAACTTGCCGCATTATCGGGAGTTTGTAGTAAGTTGATAACAAACTCCCGATAACTTTTACTGGTTTGAGTTTTCACATTGCTCATAATCTCTCCAATATTCTTGAGCATTTTTACTCAAGGGGTGACAAGCAGGCTGAAAAGCGTGTGGAGAAAGGAACTTGGCAAACGTCCCCAAAAAGAATAGAGTTGTCTAGACCGACAACTCTATGAAAAAATGTTTCCCGAATTA
>JBCCVR010000129.1:0-22284 GCA_039194995.1 Cyanobacteria bacterium P01_E01_bin.42
CCCTCTGCACTGTATAATAACTCTCGTTCTAAGAGGGCATTAATTAACATGGATTTTCCCGCACTAAATGCCCCAGCGAAAACGATTTCAAACTTAGGCGCGATCGCTTTTTTCAAAGAAGATTCTACCGCCGTTGTTGTCTGTTGAGTCCGCAAATCGGGTTCTTGCTGTAACAGTTGCAATAAAATATTGGTATGTTCCTGAAGATTGGCGCAGGGGGAGTTATCAGAATTCATGAGATCTCGACTGTCAGAGTGGGATGAAAGAATCTTTGATATTATCTAACTTCACAGAGTTTTTTGTCAACATGAGTGAGTTATGGACTGTTCGGCGTACTCAATCGTTGCCGTCGCGCTTCATAGAGGAGTAATGCCGCCGCTACGGAAACATTGAGAGATTCTACCCCAACCGCAAGGGGAATGGATACTTGCACATTGGCAGTCGAGATCGCTGCTTCGGACAATCCCGCACTTTCGTTCCCCAAAAGAATCAGGCTGGGTTTTCGCCAAGAGATTTCCCAATAAGTGAGGGGCGCTCGCGGAACTGCCGCGACAATTTGCAGCCCGCGAGCGCGATGGGCGTTCAGGGTTTGCCCTACATCTGCACTGACTTCGATGGGCAGGCGAAACCAAGCGCCCGTGGAGGCTCTCAAGGTTTTGGGATTATCGGCTTCCACGCTATCGACACTCAACCATAAGCCTTCAGCCCCGGCCGCAACAGAAGTGCGCACAATCGTGCCTAAATTGCCGGGATCTTGCAAGTGCTCCAAAAATACGCCTAACGTGAGATTCTTGGGGACGGTGGTATAAAGTCTCTGGCGGGGAATAGCCGCCACGATGCCATCGGGACTCATCGTCGTCGCGATCGCCCCTAAGACTTCCGGCGTGACAATTTCCGCCCGTTGCGCCTGTTGGGAAACTTCTTCCCACAAGCGAAAATAACGAGCCTGCCAAGATAGGGTACAACAAACAATCGAGATAGGACTGCGGGTCTCGCAGGCTGCCTCTAGTAAATTCGTTCCCTCTAACAAACATAAATTTTGCTCGCGTCTGGCTTTGAGGGAGCGTAATTTTTTTAACTGTTTCACCAAAGGGTTTTGCAAGCTGGTAATCATGGGATGGAAGAATATTTTCTCGAATCAACTACTCTAAATAATCGACCCAAGCGGCGATCGCTTCTGGAGAACCGTACCAAAACCCGGATTGCGGGGAGTGTTTTGCGCCTTCGATCGTTAGATTTGTCGCCCCCTGCAAATGGGCCGCCGAGATCGGGGTAATCCCATCCCCCCAAGTGCTGCCTTCCCCGCAGGTTAACTTATAGCTGTTATAAGCCAGCCAACTTTCCCATTGTTTGCCGTATACCGCCTTTCCTGCCACGCAAACGTACTTTAAATCGCTATAGAACGCCCCGGGATAGTTATTGTTAACAAAATCCAAATTGCGCCGCGTCCAACGTTCTTGGCTGATGTGGGGCGTTCCCAAAGAAATGAGAGCAGCCACGCGATCGCGAATCTGCCAAACCCCATCTGTTGCGGTGACATCCCGATGAACGGTATAAGGGACATCCCCCAAATAAATGCGCGCGATCCATCCCCCCGCCGAATGCCCAATTAAATTAACGCGATCGCTCTCGCATTCCTTTAACATCCCTTGCACTGTCGCATCGATCGCCCGAATTACGGGAACGACAGAACGACCGCCAAGGGTAGGCAACCAATCTCGCTTTCGTAAAGGAACAATTGTCGTGGGAATCCCTCGTTGCTTTAAAGACTCTGCCAACAGGCTATAATCCGTCCAACGGGCAAAATATCCGGGTAAAATAATTGTGGGTAAAACCATAGATTTTGTTATTGGTTATGAGTTTCTCCCCCTCTTGCTCTCCCTCTCTTGGGAAGGGGTTGGGGGGTGGGTTGTTCTTGGTTGTTGGTTTTTTCTAATCCTTTTTTCTCATTGATAATTGTTCATCAAAATGGCAACCCTTTACGGTATTAGTATAGGCACGGGAGATCCCGAATTAATTACCCTCAAAGGTTTGAGACTGCTGCGGGAGGCCAGCGCGATCGCCTTTCCGGCGGGAATCAATGGCCAACCGGGAATCGCCCAACAAATTATCGAACCGTGGTTGGCTTATCAACAACCCACCCTCGCTCTAGACTTTCCCTACGTCAGCGATCGCAATATTCTTATGCAAGCCTGGCAAAAGGCCGCCGATCGCGTCTGGCAATACCTCAAAAGCGATCGCGATGTGGCCTTTGCTTGTGAAGGAGATATCAGTTTTTACAGTACCTTTACCTATTTGGCCCAGACCCTGCAAGCCACACATCCCGAAGTCAAAATCGAGGTCGTTCCGGGAGTGACTTCCCCCTGTGCGGCGGCGGCAATATTGGGAATTCCCCTTACCGTTCGGAATCAGCGCTTGGCGATTTTACCCGCCCTCTACTCCGTTGACGAACTCGATTCGGTGCTAGTTTGGGCAGATACAATCGTGCTGCTGAAAGTGGCTTCCATGTACGAAAAAGTTTGGCAAATCCTCAAGGAAAAAGAGCTTTTAGAACGCAGTTGGATTGTCGAACGTGCCACCTTTCCAGAACAGAAAATCTATCATTTGCGCGATCGCCCCACTCTGGAATTGAGCTATTTCTCGATTCTCATCGTCCAAATTAACCAGCCGTCTCCCCCATAGAATCCGCTAAAATTGAGCTACTTCGATCGCCCTTTGAGATTAACCCCCCGCAATGTCCCCAAATTCCTATTGGCAAACCTTCGCCCTCTTTTTGCGGCATCCCACCACGATCGCGACAGTTGCATCCGTGGGTATGCACGCCACGATTGGAGTCGCTTTGCCGACTTTGCCTTTTTTCACGACAGGCGGTGGTGGCGGCGGGACGATTCGTCCTCGGAACGTTCAATTGATCGAACTCACCCCCGCAGAAGTGTCGCGCCTGCCCCAACTCTACACCCCCCCCCAGCGGGAATATGCGTTCGATCTGCCCAATGCCCCCGAATCGGAATATGGCTTACCCCTGTTCGAAGCCGAAGCTATTCCCCGCCAACAAGATCGCCGGCCGCCGGAAAATCTAGGGCGATCGCGTTCCAATTTACCCCCCCGTCCCGATGGAGTCGGTGCGCCTTTGGCTCGTCCCAGTCGGTCTTTACGGGACTTTGCCGCGATCGATCGCACCGTCAGACAGAGAACCCGCACGACGCAAAATCGCAATAGAAATCTTCCCGCGCCGCGTACTGAAAATATCCCCACCCTTTCAGACTCTACCGCTCGCAACGAGCGATCGGATCGCGAACGACGATTGCGCCAAGAGTTATTTGGTCCGGATATCTATGCCTTTGAGAACAACGACCGCGCTCAATTACCCACTCGCGATCTCGATAGTCTGGCTGCGGCCGGTCTGGCAGGGGCAAAGGTCGAAAATTTACAGCCCAACGTACCCCCCACACCGGAACGCCCCCTCTCGCCCCAGGAATTGGCGGCAAGACAGCGAGAGAATGCCAATGTGGATCGCATGACTCGTTTGCGAGAAGATTATCGTCGCAATCCTGACAATACCAGCCCGGAAGCGGCGAGAGAGAATGAAAGTCGCTGGCTGGCGGAAACTCGCCCATCCCGAAGCAGCGCGCAACTTCGCCGCGTGACCATTCAAGGCGCATATCCCACAGAAGCCTGTATCAATCGCGCCCGGGGAACGGCGATTTACGGCGTAATCGTGCAACCCAATGGCAGCAAAACGGACGTGCAACAAATTCGCAGTACGGGCTATCGCATTTTGGATCGAGTGGCGATCGCACAAATTAGCGGTGCGGGTTTAGGAACGGAATCCGTCCCCGTTCCCTATCGCGTTACCATCCCTTTCAACTACAATGCCGATATTTGTCCGACCCTTGCAACACCAGCAAGACCCACTCCAGCCGCCGCACCCAGTCCCACTCCAGCCGCCGTGCCTAGTCCTCCGGCAGCCCCACCTAGTCCATCTCCAGCAGCTGCGCCCAGTTCATCTCCAACTCCAGTTCCCATACAAGAACGTTCACCCTCAGCAACTCCCACTGAATCTACCTCTCCCTCTCCCATGCCCGAAAGTTCTCCGACCAAAAAACCCAAAACAATCCCCCCGAATCCCGAAGAGTAACGCGTAAATAGTAAAGAGTAAAACTAACACCTCCGAACCACCTCAGTCCAAACCCACCCCCCAACCCCTTCCCAAGAGGGGGAGTAACCCATACCAATAACTAATAACCAATGTCCGACTTTGATGCGTTTAAGCCGACCCTTGCATCTGCTGCCCCAAAACTCTTTGACTTGCTCGATCGCTTCGATCGCGCCAAGATTTTGGTTGTGGGAGATTTAACCTTAGATGAGTTTCTCACGGGTCAAGTCGAACGCCTCTCGCGGGAAGCCCCCGTACTCATTCTGCGCCACGAATCAACCCGGCAAATTCCGGGAGGGGGAGGCAATGCCATCTATAATTTCGCTAAATTGGGAGCCAAAGTCACGGCGATCGGCTTGACGGGAAAAGACTCTCAAGGGGAAACCCTACGCCAAATTTTTACCGAAGCGGGAATCGACGGCGATAGTATTATCATCGATCCCGCCCGTCCCACCGTGACCAAAACCCGCATTGCCGGTCATGCGAGGCAGTCCGTGACCCAGCAGATCGTTCGGGTCGATCGCAAGTCCGATCGCTTGCCCATTTTGGAAATTCAGGAACAATTGGCCGCAGCTATTCGCAGGCAACTCGAAACCGTCGATGCAGTAGTCTTTTCCGATTACGGCGAAGGGGTTTTGACTCCTCCAGTTATCGAAGCGGGTTTGACTCATTCCCGGGTGATTGTGGACGCGCAAAAAGACTTACAACGTTATCCAAAAGCCACCCTATTTACGCCCAATTTACCCGAAGCCGAAAAAGCGGTAGGATATGGAATAGATGAGAGCAATCTCGTCGAAGCCGGACGGGATTTATTGAACTTGACCGAAGCCGAAGCCATTTTGATTACGCGAGGGGAAGATGGGATGACCCTTTGCGATCGCAATTTGCAACTTCAGCACATTCCCGCCTTTAATCGCACGGATGTTTTCGATGTCACGGGGGCTGGCGATACAGTGGTTGCAGCCTTAACCCTCGCGTTATGCGTCGGAGCCTCTTTCTGGGAAGCGGCCGTATTGGGCAATTTAGCAGCCAGCTTGGTGGTTCGTCAATTTGGCACGGCAACCACAAGCGTTGAAGAGATGAAAATCGCGTTAACCAATCTTTTGGAAGAAGTATAAACTTTGCAGGGTAATGCAGAAATCTATTCAAGCATTTTTGATTGTGGGTTTGACCCTTGCTGGGGCGGGATGTAATGGGAATCCCGAAACTCCCTTATCTCAAGTTCCCTCACCAGAGGCGATCGCGCCTTCTCCGACCCCTTCTCCCACTTCTCCCCCTCAAAACTCATCCCCTCCAACTCGCTTCCAAAATCGCTGTCAGGGGCAAGAGACGGCTTTTGTTTTTGCGGAAACCCGGGATTATTGGCTGAATATTTGCGGCCAGTTTGCCCCGGAATTTTTTGTGGCGGTGAATAAACAAGAACGAATTCCCATGCGCCTTCCGGTCACGGATTACGATTTGGCGGGGAAATGGTTTGAAGCGACTAATATCGAGAATGAATATGTTTTGGGATTTCAAGGCCAATTTGAGGGGGATATTTTCTTTGCCATTACCCAACTCAAACCCGATCAGTTCCAAAAGCCACAATATTTCCGAGAATTAACCCAACAACCTTTACTACAAGTGCAAGCTCATTTAACACCCCCTGAAACGCCGATTGCTCCCGATGATTCTCCCTAATTGGAGATTATTGGTTTGCAAAAAGAGCGGCCAATTGTTTGAGGATTTGCAGAACTGGATAAAGACCGTTTTCGCGGTTGCGAAGGTTAAACTCATCAGAAATAGCATAAGTGAAACTCTCGGACTGGGGTATGAGTTTGAGAAAAGCAAAATTCGCCCCGTTCGTCAAAAGTCCGTAGGTGTGGGTCGTGTTGGGACTGGCGAGAAGATAGGAAAGGAGTTGCGATCGTCCGACTTCAAGGGAAAAAGCCGCTTGTTTGGATTCGATCGCCAAGACCCAAAACTCATCACAGAGAACCAAAACATCAAGCATTCCCGTCACTTTCAATTCTCCATCTCGCGCGACAATTTCGGTAGCGGCTTCCGAACGAATGCGAAACGGCGCACTAAAAAATCCTGCCATATCCAACAAAGGAGACAGAACGACCATTTTAACGGTATTCTCTAGTAAAGGAGGGTATCGAAGGAGATAGGTATAATTCGTTTTGATGCGATCGCAGCGCTCTCGTTCTGCATCCGTCAGAGGGATAAGGTCTCGTTGCCATTCCAAAAAAGCCTCTGGATCTTCAGTAAAGTGAAGCTGAAAGCGTTCTTCGAGTTCGCTTAAAGTAACCGTTCTTGCCGCGAGACTTTTCATAACTTTAAGGAGGCGATCGCCGCTTGACGGGGTTGGCAAACTTCGATTTGACGGAGTTTCTCGTACAGTTCTTTTTCTTCGGGCCCGACTTCAGTGGGAAAAATCACTTCAATTTCCACCAACTGATCGCCGCGAGAACTATTCCCCCGAGGATAGCCCTTATTGGCGAGGCGCAAGCGCTTTCCCGATCGCACGCCTGCGGGAACGTTCATTTTCACCAAACCATCAAGGGTCGGCACTTCGATCGGCCCTCCTAAAACGGCTTCGCTAGGGGTCAAAGGCAGCCGACAGAAAATATCCGCCCCCTGCAATTCAAAAAAGGAATGAGGTTCGACGGTAATTTTTAGGTAGAGATCCCCACCATTCACCCCCTGACCCCGCAAGCGGATTTTTTGACCGTTGACGATCGCGGGAGGCATTTCCACTTCTAGCGATCGCCCATCTTCCAAGCGAATGCGTTCTTGGCCGCCGCGATACGCCTTTTCTAGGGGTAAAATCAGCCGCGCTTCGATATTGCGGGGACGTTCTTTTGGGCGCGTATTGCTGGTTTCTCTAACGGTATATTCGGTTTTCTTGACCCCCGGACGAAACGCATCTTTCGCGCGGGGATCGACCTTGACGCTAGAGGGAGGTCTTTCGCTGATATCGGGCGATCGATTGATCAGATCCTCGACAAAGCGATCGAAATCCTTGTAACTTCTGGGATCGAATTCTTCTGCAACCGTGCGTTTTGTGGTTGTTCTTTTGGCAGGTTTGCGTTTTTTGCCATTGTTATGCCAATCTCGCATCGGGTCGTACTGCGATCGCTTATAGGGATCGCTTAAGACCTCGTAGGCTTCATTAATATCCTTAAATGTATCCTCCGCCACTCGATCTCCCGGATTCAGATCCGGATGATAGCGCCGCGCCAATCGCCGAAACGATTGTTTGATCTCAGCACCAGACGCATCGGGTTCTACATCTAAAATCCTGTAGTAGTCGCGAAAGTTTTGCATTCTTGTTGTTTGTTGTTTGTTGTTTGTTGTTCGCGATTCCCTCTTCTTTTCCCCCCTTACTAAGGGGGGTTAGGGGGGATCTCCCCCTCTTGCACTCCCCCTCTTGGGAGGGGGCTGGGGGGTGGGTCGGGACTGAAGATATTTGAGTTGATTCCTAATTATTCCCTAACTGGTAACTGGTAACTGATAACTGATAACCGATCTAGAACCAATCATCGTCATCGTCATCCCAATCGTTGTTATAAGAGGGGCGAGAGTTGCGCCGATCGCGGGGAGGTTCGGCGTAAGGATCGCGAGACGTGCGGCGGTTGCGTGGTTGAGAGTAGGGATCGCGGGGAGGTTGAGAATAGGGATCGCGATTATCCCGCTTGTTATAGCGATCGAAGGTATCTTCATAGGGATCGCGATTGTTGTTATTGTAGGGGCGATTGTAACGGTCTTCGCGCTTGTCGTCCCCCATAAATGTATTTTTAATAGAATCGAAGAAATTTTCGTCTTCCTCCTCTTCGTATTGCAGGCGGACTTCTCGATTCAGTTCGTAGAGGGCATCTTGGAGATCGGCGGCGGCGCGATCGATCCCTCTTTCATCATCCCGTTCTAAACTTTCATCTAACTCCCGCATCAACGATTCGATTTGACGGCGGTAATAAGCCGCAAACTGGCTGCCAAAATCGAGAGTGACTTCTCTTAATCGTCGCTTGCCCTGATCCACCAAAGACTTGGCGCGATTGCGTTTCTCGACCTTTTCCCGCCGTTCTCGATCCTCTCGGGCAAAGCGTTCCGCTTCCTGTAACATAGCATTGACTTCGTATTCACTGAGGGTCGAGGCTTCTTGTACGACAATACTTTGCTCTCGTCCCGTAGTCCGATCTACAGCCGTCACCTGTAAAATTCCGTTGGCATCGATATCAAAAGCCACTTGAATTTGAGGAATTCCTCTCGGGGCGGGGGGGATGCCCGTTAATTTAAAGCGTCCCAAAGATTTATTATCCTTGGCCATTTCCCGTTCCCCTTGGACGATATGCACTTCTACCACGGTTTGATTGTTCTCCCCCGTAGAGAAGATATCGGAACGGCGCACGGGAATGGTGGTATTGCGAGGAATGAGCTTTTTAGTTACGCCGCTAATGGTTTCCAAGCCGAGGGAAAGGGGTGTAACGTCTAACAATAAAACATCTTTCACCGATCCCGATAAAATGCCCGCTTGAATG
This sequence comes from Cyanobacteria bacterium P01_E01_bin.42, assembly GCA_039194995.1. Classification (GTDB taxonomy): domain Bacteria; phylum Cyanobacteriota; class Cyanobacteriia; order Cyanobacteriales; family Spirulinaceae; genus CCY15215. The sequence goes on from JBCCVR010000129.1 coordinate 8,680, forward strand.
GCTGCACCCACCGCAACCACTTCATCGGGGTTCACGTTTTGATTGGGTTCGCGATCGATGAGACTGTAGACCAAATCTCGAATCATGGGCATTCGCGTCGATCCCCCCACGAGAACCACTTCATCGATCTCCGTGGGTCGCAGTCCGGAATCTTTGAGGGCGCGTTTGACGGGACGGCGCAGGCGACTCAATAAATCCCCGCACAAGCCTTCAAAACCGCCCCGTGTCAGGCGAGTTTCGATGTGTTGGGGTCCTTCATCGGTAGCGGTGATGAAGGGGAGATTGATTTCGGTGACTCCCACCCCAGACAGTTCGATTTTTGCTTTCTCGGCGGCTTCTGTCAGGCGTTGTAAGGCTTGCCGATCGCTCTTCCTTAAGTCAATCCCCGTATTTTCTAAAAATTCCTCTGCCAACCAGTCTACAATCTTGCGATCGAAGTCATTTCCCCCCAACTGGGTATCTCCACTCGTGGCGCGAACTTCAAAAACCCCATCGCCAACATCGAGGATCGAAACATCAAAAGTCCCGCCCCCCAAATCAAATACCATAATCGTCTGACTGTCTTGGCGATCCAAACCATAAGCCAAAGAAGCCGCCGTCGGTTCGTTAATAATCCGCAGCACGTCCAACCCGGCAATGCGTCCGGCATCTCGGGTGGCTTGTCGTTGGGAGTCGTTAAAGTAGGCGGGAACGGTAATCACAGCCCCCGTCACGGGTTCGCCGAGGTAGCGTTCGGCATCTTCTGCCAGTCGTCGAAGAATCTTCCCGGAGAGTTCTTCCGGGGCGAAATCCTTGCCCAAACGCGGACAGGGAATTTTAACATTGCCCTCCTCATCTCGGCGGATGGTATAGGCAACCCGCTTAGATTCCGGGTTCAATTCCGCATATTTGCGACCGATAAAGCGCTTAATGGCGTAGAAGGTGTTTTTGGGATTGAGAACGGTTTGCCGTCGTGCCAACTGTCCGACGAGTAATTCTCCTTCCTTGTTCACCCCCACGACGGAAGGGGTGGTGCGCGTTCCTTCGGCATTGGCAATAACGATCGGCTTGCTGCCTTCCATCACGGCAACTACCGAGTTTGTCGTTCCCAAGTCGATACCAACTACTCTACCCATGTACGCTGTCGATTCCTTGAATAATTATTAAGTCGTTGAGTTCTATTGTAATCGGTAATCGGTAATGGGGACGGGGGGAGGGCGCGATCGCCCTTGGAATGGCAATTTACCATCGGGAATGGGTCTTTGCGATCGCGAACTCAAATGACTTTCTCAGATAATCTTGGGAATAGTAGGGACTTGTCGAGATAACGAAACAATGGCAAAAACACTAGAAACGCTTGAAGATTATGAATCGCTTCGCGATCGCCTCCGAAAATCACAGATTGTCGATTTATTGATGAAATATGAAATATCCGAGTTAAATCTTGAATTTACGCACGGGCTGAATGATGATGGTTTTATTCTTCGCTGTCTAAACGTCATTCATTTCATTTTTTCCAAAGATTTAGACGATCGCGATGGTTGTTACTTTGTTGGCAATATCTTTGTCAAACCGCTTAAAGAGGACGAGCAAGAAATTTTAAAGCGTTTTAACTACGAGTTTTTAGGGTTCGACGAAGATGAAAATCGAGAGTTAATATACATTCATGTTGAAGGAGGTATTTTATTAGAGATTGTTTGCGAAAAATTGATTGCATTGGAACTTAATCCAGAATAATTACAATTGGATGCCGAGTTAAATCTTGGCATCTTTGAAATTGGTATGCCCACTATCCTATCCATGTACGCTATCAATTCCTTAAACAATTGTTAAGTTATTGAACTCTATTGCGATCGCTACTGACCGAGATGAGACGCGGAATAGCTGGTGTAATGAGCTTGGAGGGGCGATCGCGCTTCTCGGCAAAACTTGCTATAGTGTGGGATTAGAAATTTGGGAGGGCGATCGGGCAAAATGAAGTTACTGATCAAAAATTTAGGACCCATCAAGAATAATACTCAAGAAATAGATTTGTCCAAGCGATTCTATGTTTTCGTCGGCGTTAATAATAGTGGAAAAACCTATATTTCTCAACTTCTCTGGACGATATTCAATCGCAACATTATAAAACGCTTCACCGATCGGCTTGAAGAAGAAGAAATAAAGGTTAAAATCACCCAAGAATTTAAAATCAATGAAGGCATGGTCTCTGATATTCTAGATAAGTTTTCTCGTTTTATAGAGCAAGAAATGATCGATATCTATAATGTTGCTAAAAATTCATTGTTCGCACAAAAAATCTCTATATCTTTTGATTTTGATATTCATGAATTAAAGGGTCATAGTTTAGTAAATGGTGTTTTTGAGCTATCTTTCGGAAACCATGAAAATTCATCTGAATATATTAGCCTTGCTAAGGAAGTTGACTCACTAATATTGAAAATTGAAGAAAAACCCTTACCAGAATCAATTCTTAAATCAATTCCAGAAAAAGTATTGCAAAACACAAAGAAAGATGTAGAATTACAAGTTAAAAAAACCGCTATTTTCTTTATTATATTGATGTTGTTGGAAAATAAGCATACAACTTTTTTCTTGCCCTCTAACCGCTCATTTTATCCAGTATTCTATCGTTATGTGTATGATATAGAAAGAAAAAATAGAGAAGAAGTCATCAGAAAAATGGTCGATCTTTTTGAAGAGACAAAAGGAGATCCTTCAAAAACGAATATTGAAGAATTAAGGAAAGCAGGTTTATTTAGAAGGCAATATACAGAACCTATGAATCGAGCTATTGAAGCTATCTATTCTCTCAATACTAATCCAGAAGAAGTTTCTCACTACACCAATCTAGTCAGGCGTTTAGCAAAAATAATGGGAGGAGATATTTTTATAAAAAGTCTCGAAGGAATAGCACCAATTGAGTTCTTTTTTAAACCTACTCAACAAGAAATAGATTTGCCAATGTATTTAGCATCATCTTCTGTTAATCAGTTAAGTCTATTGTATCTTTATCTTAAACATTGGGTTGTAGAAAAAAGCAATTTTTTGATGATGGATGAACCAGAAGAAAACTTGCATCCTGCCAACCAAGTCTTACTACTCGAACTTTTGCTTGATTTTGTGAATCAAAATGATAATAGAGTTTTGATTACAACTCATAGCCCCTTACTAGCAAATGTACTAAATAATTATGTATATCTTGATATTTTGAAAAATGAACATAATAGCGATTTGGATGATATTATAGAAGAACACAATTTAAAATATATTAGTTCATCCACTTCTATAGCACGAAAAGATGTCGGTGTTTATTTCTTTACTGGCGATCGCATTGTCGAATATAATAGCGGTCATTACAGTATTTCCTTTAGAGATTTCCAAGAAGTTACCAGTGCGATCGATGAATGTGCAGACGTTCTAACCGATTATATTTATCTTAAAGGAAGAGAGGAAGACGATGACGAATAGTTATAAGTATGAGTTTGTTAGAAATAGCTTTTATGATTTTTTGCAAGATGAAAGAGATCGTATCATTGAAGAATTATTTAATTATTGTAGCGACCTTAATGATTTAGCCCGACCTATAGAAATTGGTGAAGACAAGAATAAAGGAAAAACAGGCAAATTACAAAAAGTCTCTATCATTGATTGTCAGGATGTAATTGATCGCAATGTTCTGTCAGACAATAATCTCAAAAAAGGGATAGAAAGAATATGGCGAATCAATCTGGAAAAAGAAGTTAAAGGTTCAGAAGGTTTTAAAACATCGGCGAAAACTACAGAAATTGCGCTGTTAATTCTCAAAAAACGAAGAAGCTCAAAATATACACTTTATGTGATTCTAATTGAATTGAAAACTCAGTTAACAATTAAAGAATTTACAGAATCCAGAAGGAAAAAAGATAAGGATGAGAAAGCAGGGCAATTAAGAGCGATCGCGGAAAAATTCAGATGTTCTATTAATCGAATGTGTATGTTATTGACCTTGAATAATCATAAAAATCCTACCCGAGGATTTGCGAATGATGATATTTCTATTGAATTCAAAGGAGTTATTTTTTACAATACATCTTCAATTGATGAATCTAAGATTGAGAAAAATTCTGATGATGAAAAGATGTATAGAATCTTGCAAAGAGAAAACAATCTATTAACGCTGAAAACTATTCTCGATCGTAAAGATAAAATGGAGATAAGATTTTTTAGAAATAAAAATACAAAGTTGGAGTCAATGTCAATTGAATTTCAAGAAATCTTAGAACAATTAAACATAATTTAAGAATAGTTAAGACTAATGATAATCTCCTCCCGAACCATATTTCCAAGCATCCAACCAACGATGGTAATAATAAAGGCGATCGCCTAACAAATTCTTAGTCAATGGTTCAAGAGTATTGCCAACGGGATACAAACCCGTGTAAACTGCTAAATTAAAATAGTGTTGTAACCAATCCAATAATGCTGGAATTCCCACTTGAGGAAGCAGAGGTAAGACTAATTTGGGATTGACGCGAGGTAACGTTTTCACTAACCCGGAAAATTGAATGACATCTTGTAAAAAAGGAGAGAGGACCTCATCTCCCAACTCATTCATGACTGAAAAAACACCACTCAGTAACTCATTAATTTGATTCGGGGAAACTTGGCGATCGATCGCAACGCTCATGGTACGCTGAAATAGCCACGTTACCGAAATATTAGGTTGATAGGGTTGTAAGAGTTGCAAAGAGCGATCGTCCAGTGCATCGGCTTTTTTTGCCTCTTCTATGCCTAGGGTTAAACGCTTTAGATGACGTACCATCGATCCAAAACCACCAAAACTCACCGGAGATTGAGAACCGCTACTATCTCCGACGGGTAAAATACGATTCCAAGTGAGGCGAATGGGACTTTTTTGATAGGAAGGAAAGAAACCAAATAAGAAACGCTGAAAATCTAACTGCGATAATTCGATATCTTGATATTGGGGCAGTAAGCTGAAATACTCTGCCATAAAGAATTCTAAACTAAAGCGTTGGGGGTGCGCGTCGAGGTAAGTAAATAGATAAGTCGTGCGTCCATCTCTCGCGGGAAAAGCCTCCCAAAAATACTGACATTGGTTCTCAATGGGTGTAAAAGAAACCAACAAATCTCCTTTATCATTTTCTAAATATCCTTTCCCACAACTTCCGACCACCAAACACACGCCTTCCGGTTTTACACCTTGTCTCGCTTGTTGTATAATAGGAGAAAAGTGCCCCATTGCGTCAATTAAAAGATGGGTTTTTAACGTCATTTCTCCAGCTCGAATCAGTACCCCATTGGGATGAATTGTTGCTGAAGAAAAAGAAGTATTTTCGAGGAGCTTTCCTCCTGCATCGAGAAACTTTTGTTTGAGAGTTTCGAGGAGATAAACCGGATCGACTCCAATATTGAGAATATCGCGCACCCAAATTTCTACCCCTTGATGAAAGGCGACTCTTGCAGGATTGTATTCTGTTGCGATCGCTCTCTCCAATTCCTCCTCAGTCAATAAATCTAACTCTAGAAAAACTTGTAACTCCTGACGAGAAATATTCCATTCTTGATCCCGTCCGCGTAAAGCTCCCCGTTCTAATACCGCAACATTCCAACCTCTTAGCTGTAAAGCCGTCCCGATTAAAATTCCTAACGTTCCTCCGCAAATCAGAAAATCAAACTCGCGATCGCCCAACCTCTCGTTACTTTCCGAAACAACGCAAGGAATGCTAAGGTTTCCCTCTCGTAAATTCTGCCAAAGTCGGTCTGCATTCCGCAAGCCCTGTAAAACCCCTTGACTCAAAAATGTTTCCGTCAGTGACATAATTCACCCAATAACAAACAACCAATAACTAATAACCCTTCGACAAGCTCAGGGCAACGCCAATAACTAATAAGGTAACTCAATAAAGAAAGTTGTTCCCGTTTCGTGACTAGTTTCAAAATAGATGTTACCGCCATGTGCCTCGATGATGGATTTAGCGATCGCCGTCCCCAGTCCCGTCCCTCCTTGCTTGCCATAGGTTACGAAGGCATCGAAGAAATTATCGCGAATACCTTCAGGAATCCCCGGACCATTATCGCGAATTTCGAGGCGAATGCAATCCGTAAATTTTCGTACCGAAATATCTACAATTCCGCCATTTCCATCAAAGGCTTGTACGGCATTAATGACAATATTTTGTAAAACTCGCGCGAGTTTTGTATCATCAATTTTAACAATTAAATCATCCGGACAAACGATAGAAAAATCCACTTTTTCATCTTGAAAATAAATTGCATTCAGTTTTTCAAAATTCTTTAAAGGGTCTAAAAGATTAATCGGTCGCTTGTGCAGAACTGCACTGCCTCTAGCAAACTCTAATAATTCTTCTGCCATCGCCGACATGCGGGTTGCTTGCGCTTGAATTAAATTACACCATTCAATTGTTTCTTCATCTTCCGAGTGCATTTCTCGAACCATACCGCTCGATAATTGAATGCCACTTAAGGGACTTTTAAGATCGTGAATGATCGTATTGACCATCTCGCCGACCAACACCATTTTTTCTTTGTAAGCCAACTGCTTGACATATTGCTCCGTCGTTGCTCGCAAGCGCTGAATCACGTAGTGAAAGAGTTGGAGAACGACCGCACCACGAGTATTATTGAGGATATCAATGACAATATTGCGAGGAACTTTGGCAAGGGTGGCGGAACCGCGCACGATCGCCTGAGCGCTACGGGGCTGACCGTCCAAGATCCCAAACTCGCCAAAAAAATCATTGGGAATCGCTCGTGCAACAATTTGAAAGTTGTTTCCCGCAATTTGTTTTCTAAATAGAATTTCCCCCTCCAGTACTAGGTAGAGAAAATCGGGAATTTCTCCTTCTTCAAAGATAATCGTATCATCCGGGAAGGTTTCTATCATTGCTAATTCGCAAAGTTTTGCCGATCGTTCCGAATCAAAGAAGGTAACAAATTGGTGCGCTTGAATGTCCATGAGAAATTGACGACATCGGGATTCTAAAGCTAGTGGATCGATCATATCGCAATCGGTTGCTTTCGTCCCTGACCTCCTTTATTCCGCCGAGGAAAGTTTTTGGCAAAAAAACGCTACGAATTCCTTGCAGAGCAGGTTTGCAAACTTATTGACAATTTTCCTTTCTCTATCCTTTCCCGAGAGATTTTTCTCTAGTACTCCCCGATCGCCGCGAACTTCAGCATGGGGGGGCGATCGGCGGCCTCTATCACCCGCAAGACTGTAAGGGAACGTCTAAATCCCCGAAATTGACTGAAGATTCGATACAATCCGATCGGTGCTTTTAACCATTTACATTCTGCGATCGCCTTTCGTTCCCCATGACTACCTCTCCAACTTCTCTTGAAGATAAGCCTTCCTCTTCGCGTCCCAACGACTGGCGACTGTTTCTCCGGCTGCTTCCCTACGCCCGCCGCAACGGTAAACTTTTTCTCATCTCCATGTTGCTGTTGCTCCCCGTTTCCATTGCAGGTGTCATTCAACCGTTAATTATCGGACAAGCAATCTCTCTTTTACGAGGCGAATCTACTTGGGAGATATTAACAGGAGTCTCTTTATCGAAGGGAATTGGCATTTTAATTCAAATTTTGCTAGCCACGATCGCCGTCCGCCTTGCTTTTGTTTCTCTACAAGGTTATCTCGTACAAAGAGTGGGACAAGAAATCACGGCGGGAGTGCGCGAAGACCTCTTCTCTCACGTTCTTTCTCTCGCCTCGCGTTTTTTCGATCGCTCCCCCGTGGGGCGTTTAGTGACGCGCATTACGAGCGATGTCGAGGCATTAGGGGATGTTTTTGCGACGGGGGCGATCGGCATTCTCAGCGACCTAATTTACATTACTGTTATTATTTTTACGATTTTTGCCTTGGAATGGAAACTCGCTTCAATGTTGATTTTGATGCTCGTTCCCGTTTCCACCCTCATCGTCTTTTTTCAACAACAGTACCGCCAAGCGAACTATCGCGCCCGCGAGGAACTTTCCCAACTTAACTCTATGCTGGCAGAAAATATCTCCGGGATTAATATCGTGCAACTCTTTCGCCGCGAGCGTTTCAACTCGGAAATGTTTCGGTCGATCAATCGAAGATACCGCCAAGAAATCGATAAAACCATCTTTCACGATTCTGCCGTTTCAGCAACTTTAGAATGGATTGCTTTGGTGGCGATCGCGGGAGTTTTATGGCTGGGGGGAATTTTAGTTTTACAAGATGCCTTGACCTTCGGGACTCTTTCTGCATTCATTTTATACGCCCAGCGATTGTTCGATCCCCTGCGACGATTTGCAGAAAAATTTACTTTGATTCAGTCGGGATTTACGGCGATCGAACGCATCAGCGAACTCTTGGACGAACCCATCGAAATTCGCGATCCCAGTGGCAATACCGAGGGGGAATTTTTGGAAGACTCCCAATGGCGATCGCAGAATCAACCCGGAGAAATTCGCTTTGAAAATGTCTGGTTCGGATACAAACCCGATGAATACGTTCTCCAAGATTTAAACTTTACCATTCGTCCGGGGGAAAAAGTCGCTTTAGTGGGTCCTACGGGGGCGGGAAAAAGCTCGATTATTCGCCTCCTCTGTCGCCTTTACGAACCCAGTAAAGGCAGAATTATTGTTGATGGTATCGATATTCGCGATTTGCGTCAGGCACAATTAAGACGGTATATCGGCGTGATTTTACAAGAAAGTTTTCTCTTTGCTGGTGATGTCAAACGCAATATTACTTTGGGAGAAAGTTATTCTTTTGAAGAAATTCAACAAGCTGCTGTTGCCACTAATATTGAAGACTTTATCGAACACCTTCCCCAAAGTTATGATACCCAGTTGCGAGAACGAGGCACGAATCTTTCCGGGGGTCAAAAACAACTTCTTGCGTTTGCTCGAGTTGCTATTCGCAATCCCCGTATTTTAGTCTTAGATGAAGCGACGGCGAGTTTGGATGTGGGTACGGAAAGACTCATCCAAGAAGCCCTAGAACGACTGTTGAAAGAACGCACGGCAATTATTATTGCCCACCGCCTTTCGACAATTCGCAATGTCGATCGCATCTTAGTTCTCAAACGCGGTCAATTGGTCGAATCGGGCAATCACGACGAACTCTTGGCTCAGAACGGATTGTATGCCAGTCTATATCAATTGCAAATGCTGGGGACGGAATAGATTTTCTTAACAATTTGCAGTGCGCAATTGACAATTGAAACATCATTTCGATCGAAAAAGTACATGAGTCCTAAAATTTTTTGATATTGTTTGATATTGGTCAATTGAAGGGTTTTTGGTAGAATAAGAAATCCTTAAAATAGGACTTCCCCGATCCCACATTGCATCTGTACCCTTCGCGCGAGACGCTTACTCTATGAAAACAGCCCAAAAACTCAGATATTCCGGCGCGCCTCCCAAGGTCTTAAAGTCTCGTGCTAACCCATCTCGTGTTAGCTCATCTCGTCCCAATCCCACTCGCTTAAAACCCAAACATCGCAATCATGCTGCGTTGACCCTAGAAACCCTAGTCAAAATTGCGCTGAACTGCGGCCTATCGGCAGTGGCGATCGCGACGTTAACGAATTTATTTCCCTACTATTGGGAACAACGCGAAAAAGTCCAAGCGATTCGCACGGAAGTTCGCGATGCTGAGTACAAAGTTACCCGCTTGCGTACCAATCTCAATCGCAGTTTCGATCCCTCTCAAGCATTAAATGTCATGCAGGAGCAAAGTGCAATGGTTGCCCCCAACCAACGCCGTATTATCCTCATGGATGAAGCCGAATCTCGATAATATTTGCTTAGTTCGAGGCTGTCTCACCTTTGCGTTAGCAACAGCCTCCCGGATGTCAAGACGTATTGGATAAGATTATGCGAGGCTTTTGCGGAGAGATAACTATATTATTTTTGATAAGTTTTGTGAATTTTTTCGGGACGAAAGAATAATAAAGGCATCGCGGAAATCTCTACGGAGTAATATAGAGATCGGGGGAAAATTAAAGCATTGGAGGAAATTCGCCATGTTACCAACTGGCAAAGATAACGGAGTCGATCCGGGTTTAGCGATCGAGAGCGATCGTCAATCCCTCTCTCTGAATTCAGAATTAGGCGAGCCGTTTCCTTCGAGAGTACCTCCTTCTGGGAGTAGTTCTTCTCTGCTTCCCCCCGAACAACTCGCCCGCCAATGGTTGCAACAGTTGGGGACGACAGATGGCGAGACTGTTGCCGATATGGCAGTCGATCGCTTCGGTAATATTTATTTGGCGGGCTCCACAACCGGAGAACTGTTCCTTGACTGGGGCATAGAGCGAGACGATTCCGATGCTTGGCTGGCAAAATTTGATAGTAGCGGACAACTCCTCTGGGGGCAGCAAATCCTCACCCCCCATAATGATTCTGGTAGCAGCGTTGCTGTGGATAACGCAGGAAATGTTTATATCGCGGGCAGCACCAGTGGAATTTTAGGTATGGGAGTCGTCCAAAATAGTCCCGGCAGTCCGGACGCTTGGTTGGCAAAATACGATACAAACGGCAATCGCTTATGGGTGCAACAAAAACAGTTTGATAGTTGGGATAGCGTGAGCGATCTAGAGGTGGATGCCTTCGGGGTTTATATGACTGGAGGCAGTTACGCCAGTCGCAGCGTTGGCAGTCGCAATATCGCTTGGGCGGCTCGCTATAGTGGCAATGGCGAATTAACTTGGTCTAACCAATATAGTCTCAGTTTCTATGGCGAAACCAAAAATATATTGTCTCGAGGTCTTGCTCTCGATAATGCCAATAATTTGTATGTGGCACTGGATGTCGGGCGATGGATGAACAAAGGCCAACCCGGTAGCGGCGATCCCCATCCCTATTGGAATAACGGAGTCTGGCGTTCGGGGATTCAGCAGGATGGGACGGGGACTCTGGTATCGAAATACAATGCTTTTGGCGGTTTAATGTGGCAGAAATATCTCGATTTTTCGATGGATCGGAACACCGCCCGGGGCGATCTCATTACCTCTGACAATTTGGGTAATTTCTATTTAGGCAGCGATCGCGGTCTGGCGAAATACGATAGCAACGGTTCTTTACTTTGGCAACAGGATTTCGCGACTTCTCAGACCACCACGAATATTACGACCGACGCACAGGGCAATATCTATTTAAGTGGAAGTAACGCCAACGAGGCGCGGGCGATCGCCTACGACAGTGAGGGAAACTTGCTTTGGGAAACCGAATTCGGGACTCCCGCAGAGGATCTCGCCAACGCGATCGCGATCGATACTGATGGGCAGGTCTATCTCGCAGGCAGCACCCGAGGGGCATTAGGACAGGCCAATGCAGGAGAAACCGATATTTGGCTGGCACAATACTGGCAATTGCCCGACGATCCTAACCAAGCGCCTCAATCCCTGAGTTTCTCCCTCAATCGCCAATACAAAGCCACGGATACCCTTGTCGTTAAAAATGGCTGGGTACAGGATATTGACGGCGCGATCGATCTGGCCCGCGTTGACGTGGAACTCATGGATGCAAACGGCGGGGCGATCGCCTCCAATAATATTACCGATTTCTCTGTCGCGTCTTGGAGTCCTGATTGGGCGGCGTTTGAGAGTGAGTGGGATTTAAGTGCTTTAAACTTGAACGACGGAACGTATCGATTGCGGGCGATCGCCTACGATGCAGCAGAGGCGGCAAGTTCTGCCTTTGAACGACAATTCCTCATTTACAGCAATAGCGCGCCGGAACGCTTGCAATTTAGTTTGACCAGCAACCAGTATGAAGCCAATAAAACGCTAACAGTCAAAAATGCTTGGGTTTACGATGAAAATGGAGGCCAAGATATTACTTCCATTGATTTTGAACTCATCGATACAATGGGCAATGCGATCGATCTTGCGGATGCGAGTGAATTCAATGTCGCTTCTTGGAGTCACCAATGGGCAAGTTTTGATTACGAGTTAGATTTCACGCAATTGGCATTAAATCCGGGGATTTATACCTTACGAGGAACGGCATACGATCGCGCTGGGGCGCAAGGTGCGAGTTTCGAGCGCCAATTCGAGTTAAACTTACCGACTAACGCCGCCCTCGCATGGGTGAAGGATACAACGCATCGCGGCAATGATATCGCGATCGATAATGCGGGAAACCTATACATTACCGGGACGGCGTTTAACTCGATTATTGACGACCCGGATACATTCACAGGAGACGATATCTGGATTGCCAAATACGATCGCAATGGTAATTTACTTTGGCAAGAAGAGTGGGGAACAAATAAGTTTGATAGTGCGGAGGGAATTACCATTGATGATGCGGGCAATGTCTATCTCACCGGATCCACAGAGGGAGACTTAAACGGCACGAATGCGGGACGAGATGATGCTTGGCTGGCAAAATACGACACGAATGGCAATCGGTTGTGGGTGGAACAGTTGGGCAGTACGGGTGAAGATTCTACCGTTGATGTGGCGATCGATGCAACGGGTAATCTCTATGTGGCGGGATATACTGACGGAGATTTAGAGGGGACAAAAGTGGGATCGCGGGAGGCATGGATATCCAAATACGATGCTAATGGCAATCGGCTATGGGTAGAACAATGGGAGCGATCGGGATCTAATACGCTCAAAGAAATGGCAGTGGATAATATTGGCAACATTTATATTACCGGTCATGGGGGCGGCGATGTTTGGCTGGCGAAGTATAACGGCAGCGGCAGCCAGCTTTGGGAACGAGAACTAGGGACAACAATGACGGGTTCTGCGGGGATCGCCGCCGATCGCTTTGGCAATATTTATTTAACGGGATACACTTACGGTTCGATTGCAGGATCCAATCAGGGACAAAGCGATGTTTGGTTCGCAAAATATAATAACAATGGCGATCGCGATTGGCTGCAACAGTTCGGCACGGGTGCGATCGATAATGCCAGCAATATTGCCGTAGACGATGTGGGAAATATCTACCTTACGGGTGGCACTCAGGGCGATCTTGCCGGAACAAGTGTAGGAATCCCCGATATTTGGGTCAGGAAGTACGATTCCACAGGAAATATAACTTGGCAGGATCAATGGGGAACAAGCGGTTCGGAACGAGTTGAAGGAATGACTTTAGATGGTAGCAGTATTTATCTGGTCGGTCAAACGGGAGTGAATGGATCCGATCCCGATAATGCTTGGATTGTAAAATATGCTTGATACCTAGCGATCGCGCTACAGTAGATATTACAGTCGGGTTTTATGAAAATTTAGCGTTTTATCTCTAACTGGGCCATTATTCCTTTCAGAGCATCATTTAGTTCCTTTATTTGTTCTTTTGTTGCACTTTCACTGCGTTTTATTTCTTCTATCTCTTTAGCTGGCCCTTCTGTTAGATAATCTACTATTTCATATACTTGTGCATTCAAAATCTCTATTTGTTTTTGCGAGGTCGCAACCTCTGGTGAAATCTGTATTTGAGACAATGACCTATCTATGATTCTCTCTTTAAAATCTCGTGCTACCTTTTTTCCTCTAAGTAATATCAAATCCGGTAAAAAGATGTAGAATAAAGGGGAAGGAATGCACAGAAGACAATGCCACGCCAAGTCAAACTGAATCCCCATCTAAGCACAAAGGAACTAGAAAGGCGCTA
>JBCCVR010000130.1:0-21881 GCA_039194995.1 Cyanobacteria bacterium P01_E01_bin.42
ATGACTTCGGTGTTTTCTTCTATCGTTTCTTCAGAGGTAACAACTGTCTCTTCGATGGGTTCAATTTCCGGTGTGATTTCTTCTACAGATTCTTCAATAATTTCGGTGTTTTCTTCTATCGTTTCTTCAGAGGTGACAATCGTTTCTTCTACGGGTTCAATTTCCGGTGTGATTTCTTCTACAGATTTTTCAATAATTTCGGTGTTTTCTTCTATCGTTTCTTCAGAGGTGACAACTGTTTCTTCCTCTTCTATGAGTTCAATTTCTGGGGCAATTTCTTCTATTGGTTCTTCAATGATTTCGATAGTTGTATCTTCTACAAATTCTTCGAAGATAACGACCTCTTCTTCTATAGATTCACTTTCCGGCGCGATTTCTTCTGTGGGTTCTTCAACAATGATCGCTTCCTTAGTTGACTGTTCTGGGCTTGCAGACTCTATAACGGTTTCGTCAGAGTCTTCCTCCTCGCTTATTTGTTTGCTATCTTTTTCAAATATAGAAAAAGGGACGAGATTGAAAGGAAAAACATCCTCGTTAACAACAGGAAACTTTAATAAAACAGTATCTTCATCTATTCTTTCAAGAGCGACACAACTTGTATTAAGAAAGAGTAGGACTGCAAAGCAAAATGATAGAAAAAGTTGTTTGAACTTTATTTTTGCCAACATGAAATGTTGCTCCAAATTGAGTTACTGAAGAAGCAATTGAGCGTCACCGGGTTCGGGAAAATCCTCATCGCGATCGGACTCTGAGACTTCATCCGATCGCGATTCGCCGTTGTTTGCTGCGGGAGAAGAATTGGGATCGCCGTAATTTGGATCGAAAACTTGTATCAATGTCATAATTAACTCTTCTCGCTGCGCTCGAGTCAAGCCATCGATAACGGCAATATCTGCTTTCAACGGATTATCTCGCAAAGTTCGCGTTCCCGAATATCGTTCTGAGAGCATACTCTCGTTTGCGCCTAAATAATCGGCTAAGGTTAGCTTCCAGTCAAATCGATATTGTGGGGGACGATTTTTGAGGTAAATGTGATAGTAAATGAGGCGAGCGAGTAAGGTATTTCCAGACTCTACCTCGCCGGACTCCCGGGAAATATATTGGTTTTCCTTGGGAAAATTGGGTAGGATTTCGTAAGCGCGTTCCGCATCCCGAACCGTTTGCAATGTTTGGGCAAATAGAGCAGGGCGATCGCTCCCCAAAGTCACGACAATTGCCAAACCAAGCGCGAATTGGCCTAAATTTCGCCACAATTTCTGGTGTTTCATTTGCCTTCTCATTTTTCCTCTAGATTTGCCTCGGGCGATCGCGAGCTAATCGCCAATAATTTCCGGTTGAGTCAGTTCGTCAGACATCTCGATCACGGCGCGAATCACGGGTTTCATCGTCGGATCTTCAATATTCTCAAATTCTTCATAGCGACGGCGCTTGGCGCGATGTGCGACCTGTACGGTAATGCGATAGCGGTTGGACGCAGCATTCATCAACTCGTCGGCGCGAGTCATGATTTCGGAAGAGTCAAAAGGTAGTCGTTTAGCCATTGGGAATCAGTGCGAGTAGTTGATGATGATGTGTTGAGTGGGATTTGGTGTCAATTTGCCCGCAAAAGTAGCGAAATTTATAAATTGCCAAAACAGTAACTCGAAACCAGTCTAACAAAGTTTCGGCGTTGTCATGGCTGATTCTCGATTACCTCTTTTCAAGGGCTGCTAGGCTATCAATATTGGAGCGAGCAATTTTAGAATGGGCACGCTTAAATAAGCCTGCGAGGACTTTCCCCGGACCGACTTCGACGATCGCTTCGACTTGATGGGCGGCGATCGCATCCATAATTTCCCGCCAGCGTACCGATCCGGTCATTTGTTTCTGCAATCGCGCTTTCAAGGCTTTCCCGTCGGTGGTAGGAACGGGTTCGACATTGGAGAGAACGGGAATTTTGGCCTCGTTAAACGCGATCTCTTCTAAAATCTCATTAAATTGTGCCGAGGCGGGTTTCATTAAATGAGAATGGAAGGCACCGGAAACATTTAATTCGACGGCGCGTTTGGTTTTGACTGCAGTAACGACAGTCTCGACGGCTTCTGGGGTACCAGAGATGACCACCTGCCCGTCACTGTTATCATTAGCCAGAACGACATTATCGGTTTTATCGATTTCTCCTTGTAATTGGTCGCGATCGAACCCCATGAGGGCATACATTTTTCCCCCTTCTGCTTCATCCATCAACTCCCCGCGACGCTTCACCAATCGCAATCCGGCGGCAAAATCGTATACTCCGGCGGCGTAGAGAGCGACGTATTCCCCCAAACTATGTCCGGCAAGGTATTGGGACGTTTGACCCGCTTCTTGGAGCAAATCGACGAGAATCGCTTCGATCGCGTACAAACAAGGCTGGGTGTAACGGGTGCGAGAGAGTTTGTCTGCGTCGTTTTGACAAATTTCAAGGATAGACCACTCTAAAATTTCCTCGGTTTGTTTGAGTTTGGCTTGCGCTGCGGGAATTTCTGCCAGATCTGCCACCATGCCGATTTTTTGCGATCCTTGTCCGGGGAAAACCCATGCTGTTGTCGTCATTCTTGCGTTCTCTCTCAATTTCGCCCTTCAAGATACGCCTGCTGCGTTACCCGCGTCAATATTGGGTTAAAAAATCTCCACAGTTTGTCAAAGTTGCGATCGCCTTCTAGGGGTTGCGATCGCTCAATTAATGTAAAGTAGTAATGAAGGTTAGAAGTGCGATCGCCGTCGATTTTTGCGGGTTTGTTTGCCAATTTCCCGTCCGTCGCCGAAATAATCTTCTCTCTTTTCCCTTCCATTCTTGCAAGCAATGCAATTTATCGACCAAGCAGAAATCGAAGTTCAAGCGGGCAAAGGAGGCGATGGAATCGTCGCTTTCAGAAGAGAAAAATACGTTCCGGCGGGAGGCCCGGCGGGAGGAAATGGCGGTGTAGGCGGCTCGGTGGTTATTAAAGCCTCAGAACGCCTGCAAACCCTCTTAGATTTTAAATATTCTCGCTACTTTAAGGCTCCCAATGGCAAACGCGGCGGCCCTAATAATTGTACTGGAGCGTCGGGAAAAGATTTAGAAATAGAGGTTCCTTGCGGTACGATTGTCTACGATTTAGATCGCGAAGAAACCATCGCAGATCTCGTCAATCCCGCTCAAAGTGTTTGCGTTGCCCAAGGTGGAAAAGGAGGCTTGGGAAATAAGCATTTTCTCAGCAATCAAAATCGCGCCCCAGAATATGCTTTACCGGGTTTGGATGGGGAGAGATGCCGCTTGCGTTTGGAGTTAAAATTATTGGCAGAAGTGGGTATTATCGGCTTACCCAATGCGGGTAAATCCACGCTAATCGCCGCTCTTTGTTCCGCTCGTCCCAAGATTGCCAATTATCCATTTACTACCCTCGTGCCCAATTTAGGGGTGGTTCGCAAGCCGACGGGAGACGGTACGGTATTTGCAGATATACCGGGATTAATTGCCGGTGCCCACGCGGGAATTGGTTTGGGACACGAGTTTTTACGACATATCGAACGCACTCGTTTATTAGTGCATTTGATTGACGCGACGGCGGATAATCCGATTGAAGATTATCGTACGATTCAATCCGAGTTAATGGCTTATGGGAAAGGGTTGAGCGATCGCCCGCAAATTTTGGCATTCAATAAATTAGATGCGATCGACGAAGAATTACAGGAATTTTTACAGGAAGAACTCGCCAGTATTACCCAATCGCCGATTTTTGCGATCTCTGCGGCGACGCGATCGGGATTGGATAATTTGTTACAACATATTTGGCAAACTTTGGATGAATTGAAGGCAGAATTAGTTATTAGTTATTAGTTATTAGTTTCTCCCCCTCTTGGGACGGGGCTGGGGAATGGATGAAATCGATTCTATAGGAGGTATTCTGATGGCTTTAACCCTTGCAAAATGGACAATTGATGATTATCATCAAATGATAGAATCCGGGATTTTGGCTGGGCGAAATGTGGAACTAATCGCGGGAGAAATTGTCGAAATGTCCCCAGAAGGAGAACTGCACGCTTATACCAATGATGAAGCGGGGGAATATTTAATTTATCTCCTCGGAAATCGTGCCAAAGTCCGTCAAGGCAAGCCGATCGCGATTCCCGAAAACAACTCGGAACCGCAACCGGATCTCGCGATCGTGCAGCGTTTGGGACGCAATTATCGCGATCGCCATCCTCATCCCGAAAATATTTTTTGGTTGGTTGAATATTCTTACTCCACCCTAACAACGGATTCACAAGTTAAAAATCGCCTTTATGCTGCTGCGGGAATTCTCGAATATTGGATTGTAGACTTGCGATCGCGGGAATTAATTGTCTTGCGAGAACCGACAGAAAACGGCTATCAATCGCGAGCCACTTATCGCCAAGGTATAATTTGTCCTCTCGCTTTTCCCGATGTAGAAATTTCAGTCGAACAAATCCTCGGAATTTAAACGACAAAAGTTCTAGAATGATCGAATAAAATGAGGGAGTGCCCTCCCCCATCAGATCTGCTAGATTAGGGTGCGAAAGAATAATAAGATGCAATGCCTGTTTTAGGAAGAATCCCGTCACCAATCAAGGGGAGATCTCTATACGTCTCTCACCCAATAGGGGAGATTCCCCTATCTGGATTGTAAGGACGCGATCGCAATGAATCAAGCCAACGCGGAAAATCAAAATTTTAATCCTCAAAGCGACGAGCAGCAACTCTCGCGATCGCGCCTACAAAAATTCGCATGGTTGGGAATTTTACCCCCAGATGCCCTTATTTCGCTTCGGATGGTGATGACATTATGGGACGTTGAGGAAGAAGAAGCAGAGGGCATTTTAGAAGGTTTTCGCGATCGCGATTGGCTGCAACTGCAAGAATTAGCAGATGGAACGCAGGGATTTATCTTATCCGATACGGTTGGAGATTTAGCGAGAGAGCTTTTGGTTGCTTCTGGGGAAGGCGATCTCGATGGATTGAGATTTACAGATTTAGCCGCAGCACATGGGTTTTTTCTAGCGCGATACCAGTCACAAACCGAAGGCGGATTATGGCATACTTTGCCCGATGATGGATACATTCACGAGTATTTAACGTGGCATTTAGAGCAAGCAGGATGGCTCGATGAACTACACGAGTTATTCCGAGAAGAAACAGAATGGGGCAATAATGGGTGGTTTTTTGCTTGCGAGCGTATCGATCGAGAAGCGGGTTTCTTGGAAGATGTGGCGAGGGCGTGGCGGTTAGCGGAAGATTTGTTTGAGGAAGATCCGAGACGCCCGATCGCCTTGCAAATTCGCTATGCTTTGATAACCGCTTCAATTCATAGTTTAGAAAGAAATATTCCAGCAGGGTTAGTCGCAAAGTTGGTTGAGAATAAGCTCTGGACTCCAGTGCGAGGATTGGCTCATGCAAGACAGTATAACGATTCGAATTGGCAAGCAAGGTTATTGGTAGCATTGAGTTCTCATCTTCCCCAATCTCTGCATCCTCAAGTTTTAGAAATAGCTTGTCAACTTCAGAACGAACGCAACATAACTGACGTATTGGGTGCGTTATTTCCCTTTCTACCAGAAACTCTCCTCTTGCAAACCTTAGAGATCGTCGATCGCATTCAAGATGAATCCGAACGGGTTGATTTTTTGACAGTTTCAGCTCCCCACTTTCCAGATGCTTTCATGCCAAAAGCCCTCGATATGGCTGGTCGAATTCAAAACGAATACGATCGCGCAAAAGGACTAAGTGCTCTAATTCCCCATTTACCCAAACATCTTCTCTCTCAATCTTTGACAGTAGCTCGCCAAATTCAATATGAATGCTATCGCGCTAAAGTATTAGAAGCTCTCGTTCCTCTCATACCAGAAATTATTCCCGAAGCAGTAGAAACGGCTCGTCATATTGAAGAAGAATTCTATCGAGCAAAGGCATTAATTGTACTAATTCCTTATCAACAAGAAATTATCCCAGAAGCATTAACAGCAGCACGTCAACTGCAATATGAGGCAGAGCGAGCAGGAGCATTGAGAAACTTGGCATTTCATCTGCCAGAAATTGTCCCAGAAGCCCTAGAAGAAGCTCGAAAAATTCGGCGTAAGACCTCGCAAATTAGAGCATTAACGGCTTTAATTCCTCTCGTGCCAGAAATTGTTCCGGAAATTTTGGAGACTGTCCGCCAATTTCAAGATGATTTCCAGCAAGGAATGGCATTAAACAATCTAATCCGTCGCTTGCCCAAACATTTACTCTCTCAAGCCTTTGATATCGCTTGTCACCTTCAGAATCGATCGCGGCAAGCAGACATATTAATTACTTTACTTCCCAAAGTTTCGGAAAGTTTACTGCCTCAAATCTTACAGATAGCGCGTCAACACCAGCAAACTAACTTAGCGATCGCCCTAATTCCTTATTTTCCAGAACTCATTCCAGAGGTTTTGGCAGCAACTCGCCAAATTTGCGATGAGGTGCAACGAGCTAGAACTGCGATCGCTCTTATTCCCTATCTACCCGAAAGTATTCCTCAAATTTTAGAAATTGCTCGCCAAATTCGTGATGAGGCGCAACAAGCTAGAGTCTTAATAGATTTGATTCCTTACTGCTCTGAAATCACTTCGGAAATCCTAGAAGCTACTTGTCAAATTCGACACGAGCCTAGGCGAGCCGACGTGCTGAAAACATTAATCCCTTCTCTATCCAAAAATTATCTTCCTCGAGTCTTAGATGCAGCCGATCGATTTGAGAATGAGAAGAGGCAAGCAACAGTTTTAAGCGTTGTTGTTTCCCATTTTCCCCAGATTGTTCCGGAAACTTTAGATGTAGCTCGCAAATTTCAGGACGAGTGCGATCGCTGCAGATTATTAACTGCATTAGTCCCTTATTTACCAGAACTTATTCCAGAAGTTTTGGAGAATATTCGCCAAATTCAGAATGAATATTTCAGAGCTAGTGCTTTAGCCGATCTTGCTTCCCATATTTCGGAAATGATTCCAGAAGCCTTAGAAGTAGCGAGCCAATTGCCAAATGAGTTAGAGCGGGATTTTGTCCTCGGTGATTTAATCCCGATCTTGCCCGAGTATCTTTTCCCCAAAGTTTTAGAAATCGCTCGTCAATTTCAGGATGAATCTCAACGAGTTTCCATACTGTGCGAGCTAATTCCCTACATACCCGAAATTATTCCAGAAATCTTAGAGATTGCCGGCCAACTTCAAGACGATCACGATCGCACTGATGCTTTATCGTCATTAGCTCCCTATTTGCCCGAAGAGCTTTTGCCTCGAGTTTTAACCATGACAGAGCAACTTCGAGATGAATGCGATCGCGCTTTTATCTTGAGCGAATTAATCCCGCATTTACCCGAATCTTTTCTTTCAGAGACATTAGAAAAAATACGCCGTATGGAGTCGCGATCGCAAACGGACGCGCTCAAAGCCATTATTCCCAAACTCATCGAATATCAACATCTCGATCGCGCTCTCTGGTGCGAAATTCTGCATCATTTAGCCCGACACGATCGCACAGACTTCCTCCAATGTCTCCCCGAACTCATTCCCGCTATCATCGATTTGAGCGGTACAGAGGAAACCCTTGCCGATGTTGCTAAAGTTATTCAAGATATTGGAAGACAATGGCCGTAAATGGGAGGCGCGATCGAATCAATGTCAATTGCAGAAGAAAGGAGATTCAACCTACAACAACTACCGCGATCACACCGACAAAAATTCGCATGGTTGGGAATTTTACCCCCAGATGCCGTCATTTTCCCTCGGATGGCGATGACATTGTGGGAAGTTGAGGAAGAAGAAGCAAGAGAGATTTTAGAAGATTTTGGCGATCGCGGTTGGCTACAACAGCAAGAATTAGCAGACGAAACGCTAGGATTTTCCTTACTCGATACGGTTAGAGATTTAGCGAGAGAGTGTTTGATTGCTTCTGGGGAGGGCGAGGGGTTGGGATTTACAGATTTAGCCGCAGCACATAGGGTTTTATTAGCGCGATACCAGTCGCAAATTGAGGGAGGACTGTGGCATACATTGCCCGATGATGGCTATATTTACGAGCGTTTAACGTGGCATTTGGAGCAAGCGGGATGGTGCGCGGAACTGCACGAGTTATTGCAAGAAGAAACGAAAGAGGGGCGCAATGGTTGGTATATTGCTTGCGAAAGGGCAGAGCGAGGAACTGAGGGTTTTCTGAGAGATGTTGTGCGGGCGTGGCGGTTGGCGGAAGATTTGTTTGAGGAAGAGCCGAGATGCGCGATCGCCCTACAAGTTCGTTATGCTTTGATAACTGCTTCAATTAACAGTTTGGTGAAAGATATTCCGGGAAAATTGATAGTTGCGTTAATCGAGCAGAAAATTTGGCATCCAATGCAGGGATGTTATTGGCTGAAACAGCCTCTCGACTCAGAAGAAAATGTAGGGGTAAAGATAGAAGCATGGGTAACTGTCAGTCCTTATCTGCCTCCATCTCTTCTCCCCAAAATCTTGGCAGATGTATTAGCTATTGCCTGTCAACTCGATCGGCTGTATCTGAAGAAGGAGGTAATAACACAGCAAGTCATCAATATTGTTTCTCTTGCACCAGAAGATCTTGCTCCAAAAGTCTTGGACGCGATCGCAAACTTTCGAGATGAAAGATTGCAGGCTCAACTGATACACCGACTCATTCCCCTATTACCCGAATCTTCTTTCTCTCGCACTTTAGAAATTGTTCCCCAATTACTGGATGAAGAGCGACGAGTTTCAATCTTTGGCCGTTTGCTGGCTCGAATACCGCGAAGTTTATTATCTCGAGCCTTGGATGCGGCTCGCCAATTTCCGAATGATTTTGAAAAGGCTCGAGCATTCCAAGAATTGGTCAAGCGCTTTCCAGAATGTTTGATAGAAGCCTTGGATGTTGCCAGTTGCATTCGAGATGAATCCGAACGAGCGGATGCCTTAAGCCTTTTGACCGAGAGGTTTCCGATAGTTTTCTCCGAAGCCTTAGAAGCTACCCGTCAAGTCCGAGATGAGTCTAAACGCGCGGAAATCTTAACTCGTTTGTCCTGCCGCTTTCCGGAAATCGGCTCGGAAGCGCTAGATGCGATCTCAACTGTTGAAAATGAGCGCGATCGCAGAAATCTGTTATCCGATTTAGCGTCTGAATTACCGAAACCTTATCTCCCGCAAATCTTGACTTTAGCTTCTCAATTTCAAGACTATCAATTCGCTCGGTTTTATCAGTTTGAGGTACTCGAAAAACTCGTTGCTACCTTTCCAGAAATTCTACCCCAAGCCTTAGATACAGCCTGCAAAATTCCCGATCCATCTCGTAGCGTGGAGGCATTGAATTCTCTCGCCAGCCAAATTCCAGAAAGTTTACCGCAAGTCTTAGATCGAGTTCGTCAAGTTTTTGATGAGTCTTGGCAAGCGATGGCATTGAGCGTGCTTGCCTGTCAATTTCCAGAAATTGTACCGCAAGCCTTAGATGCAGATACAGTCATGGCATTAGAACTTTTTGCGCTTCATCGTCCGGAGCGTATTTTTGCTCTTTTTCCTGACGTGTTTGTACTTGCAGACCGGGTTGGATCGGACAATCAAAAACTGTACGTTTTAGAGCGCATAGCCCCTTATATCCCAGAGAATGTACTCTCTGAAACCGCAGACTGGATTTTTCGGCAAGAAGAATTTTGGCAGGCAAAAATGTTAAGTCTCGTCGTGCCTCGTTTCCCGGAAAATCTCCTCCTGCGAGTCTTGAATGCTCTCCCTCAAGTTATAGATACAGATGATCTATCGACACTGTTGACCGCATTAGCGGGTTGCCTTCCAGACCATCTTCTGCCTCGCGCATTGGATGCAATTTGCCAACTTCCAGCCCGGCAGGATTCCTTAGAGCCAATCCTGTCAGGCACTGACTTATCCCCAGAATACGAACCCAGAGCCAGACCTTTAATAGTTTTAGCGCCCCGCTTGCCCGAACATCTCCTCCCGCAAGCGCTGGATGCAGCTTATTTGCTTAGATATCAATACTTTCGAGCCGATGTATTGGGAACTTTTGCGCCCTATTTACCCAAAAATCTTCTCCTGCAAGCACTAGATGCAGCGCGTCAGTTTCAAGATGAGAGAGATCGTGCCTTAGCACTCTATCGCATCGCCCCCCACATCCCGGAAAGGATTCCCGCTATTTTGCAAGAAGCCCGTCAGTGTCGCGATCGCTTCGAGCAAATTAAAATTTTTGGTTTGCTGGTTTCCCACCTGCCAGAAATTGTCCCCGAAGCCTTTGAGATTGCTTGCCAAATTGACGATGAATCCGAGCGAACCCAAGCATTAGAGCGATTAATTCCTTATTTAAAAGAGAATCTTCTCGCCTCAGCTTTAAGTATTGCTTTTTTATTGAACAGATACGATCGCCTTCGAGTATTAGAATGCTTAATGCCTCGTTTGCCCGAGTCTCTTCTTTGGCAAGCCGTAGAAATCGCTCGCCAAATCGCGGATGAGTCCCAACAAGCCGAAATTTTCCGGTACTTAGTGTCTTATTTGCCGGAAGTCGTTCCAGAAGCCTTAAACTTAGCGTGTCAGCTTCAGGACGAATTTAACCGCGTTTTAGAATTGAGGGCTTTAGTTCCCCATTTATCTCGGCCTCTTCTCTTACAAGCCTTAGAAGTCACTCGGCAAATGAAAGATGAATCCAATCGTGCTGCCAGTGCGATCGCTTTGGCCGCTCCTTTGCCGGAAATTATCCCCGAAGTTTTCGACACGCTCTCTCGAGTGACCGATGAATATCAGAGAGTCGATTTGTTAAATCTCTTTACTCCCAATTTACCCGAGCGTTTTCTTCAACAAGCGCTAGAAATGGTTCGTCAAGTTCGAGATGAATCCCAGCTTGCAAAAGGTTTGAGCGATTTAGTCGGCTATTTGCCGGAGATTGTCCCGGAAGCATTGGACGCGATCGCACGCGTTTCAGATGAGGACGATCGCGCGGATGGATTGGAAAAGTTAGCGCCCCATTTACCTCCTCGTTGGCTTCCTCAAGTCTTAGAAATCGTAGATGGATGCGATCGCAAGTTTTCAAAAGCACTCGTCTTAAACAAGCTAGTCGGTCGATTTCCAGAAGTTTTACCCAGAGCCATTGAGGTCATTTGTAATCCAAACGAGGAGAGCATTTCCCAAGACGATATGCTGGAGACTCTGGCCTTGCAATTGTCTGACAATATTCCAGAAGCCTTAAAAATAATCGATCTCCTTCCCGAGCGCTCGCAAACTCAAATCCTCAGAACGATCGTCTTTCAGTTAAGCAAAGAGCAACACAATGATTTTTCCCTTTGGCGAGATCGCCTACATCTGTTCGAACGCCATCGCCGCGAAGATTTTCTCAACTGCCTGCTCGATCTTGTTCCTACCATTATCAATCTGAGCGGAAGGGAAACCCTCGCCGATATTGCCGAAATTATCCAAGATGTCGGACGACAATGGCAGTAAATGAGGAGAGCGATCGCGTTTACGTTCTTTTTTTAGTACGTTTTTGGTACAGTTAAAAATGTAATTGCCAAAACATCGAAATGAGTTACACAGAAGATCGGGCATTTAATTTGCAACAACTCTCGCGATCGCGCCGACAAAAATTCGCATGGTTGGGAATTTTACCCCCAGATGCCCTTATTTCGCCTCGGATGGCAATGACATTATGGGAAGTTGAGGACGCAGAAGCACGGGGAATTTTAGAAGATTTTCGCGATCGGGGTTGGCTGCAAGGGCAAGAATTAGCAGATGGAACGCAGGGATTTTTCTTGTCCGATAGGGTTGGAGATTTGGCGAGAGAGTGTTTGATTGCGTCTGGGGAGGGCGATGGGTTGGGATTTGCAGATCTAGCCGCAGCACAGGGGGTTTTATTGGCGCGATACCAGTCACAAACAAAGGGAGGTTTGTGGCATACTTTGCCGGATGATGATTACATTCACAAGCATTTAACGTGGCATTTAGAGCAAGCGGGATGGGTTGAGGAACTGCACGAGTTATTCCAAGAAGAAACAGAATGGGGCAATAATGGGTGGTTTATTGCTCGCGAGTGCATCGGACAAAGTGCGGATTTTTTAGAAGATGTGGCGAGGGGGTGGCGGTTGGCGGAAGATTTATTTGAGGAAGATCCGAGACGCGCGATCGCTTTGCAAATTCGCTATGCTTTAATGACAACTTCGGTTAAAAGTTTGTCAAAGAATATTCCGGCAGAGTTAGTGGCAAAGTTAGTCGAAAAAGGGATATGGACTCCCATTCAAGGATTAAACAGCATCAAACAATCTGATTCTTATCTAACTGCCTTACAAGTTTTGATTCCTCATCTCCCCGAAAATTTGCTTTATCGAGTTCTTACTCAAACTATAAAGAGATTACGGGACGAATCTGCCGAAGCAACTCGCCAAGATTTAGATTTCGACTATGAATTAGAAGGACTGATGTATGTGGATGACGAAGATGATGAATGGAACTGTAATAGTTGGGCTAGGCAAGATATTGCGTTCAAACACTTGTTGCCTTACTTGCCAAAATCTCTTTTTCCTCAAATCTTAGATGAAATTCGACAGTTTCCGAATGAAAGCACACGAGCCAGAACCGCGATTGCTCTCGTACTCTACCTCCCAGAAATTGCGCTGGAAGTCTTAGAGAAAGTGAATCAACTGCCAAGCGATCGCGAACGAGTTGAAGCCTTAATTAATATAATTCCCCACTTGTCCGAGCATTCTTTCCCCCAAGTATTAGAGTTAATACGCCAACTGCCAAAGAGCATTTTAGAAGAAATCAATTTATTAAAAGTTTTGGAGATTTGCTTGCCCGAAATTTTTTCAGAACTACTAGATGGGGCTTGTCAACTTTCCAACAAGTCCGAACGAACTAGAGCCTTAATTTCCTTGGCTCCTTATTTGCCGGAACATCTTCTCTCGAAGGCCTTAAATGCAGCGCGCGAACTGAGAGTTCAATACAAAAAATCTTATGCCTTAATTGCGTTAGCTCCCTATCTCCCAAAAATCATCTTAGAAGCTCTAGATGCAGCTTGCAAACTTCAGCACGGATACGATAAAGCTGAAGCATTAAGTTTTTTAGCTCCCTACTTGCCGCGAGAACTTCTTCCGGAAGCCTTGGAAGCATCTCGGCGACTCGATAGCTATCGGCGAGTAAAGGTGTTGACAGATTTAGCCTGCTATTTTTCGGATATTATTCCAGAGGCATTAGAAGCAATTCAACAATTTCGACGAAATAGCTCCGTGCAAACCATACAAGCGGAGACACTTACCGTATTAGCTCCTCACTTACCCTCACATCTTTTTCTTCAAGCACTAGAAGTAATAGACCAACCTAGCGAATGGAATAAAGCTAAAGTGTTGGAGGCGTTAATCCCTAATTTACCGGAACAATTTCTCCCTTTAGTCTTGGAAACATCTCGACAACTTCCGAATAAGGACGGGAAAGCCGATGTGTTTAGAGTTTTAGCCTGCCAATTCCCAGAAATTGTCCCAGAAGCCCTAGAAGTGGCTCGAAAACTTCCGAATCATCGCGATCGCGCTTATAAGTTGAGAGTCTTAGCCTCCCAATTTCCAGAAATTTGCCCGGAAGTTTTGTCCGAAATTCGCCAACTCCCGAACCAACGCGATCGAGTCGAGACTGTAAAAAATCTATCTCTCTGCTTAAATAAGTCTCTTCTCTCAGAAGCATTGAACATCGCTCGTCTCATTCCCGATCGCTTTTGGGGAATAAGAGCCTCGAGCCTTTTCACACCGAATCAGCCAGAACTTTTTTCAGAAGTTTTGGACGAAGTTCGCCGACTTCCCAACGATCGCGATCGGTTCGACGCATTCATATCTCTGGCCTCCTACTTACCTGCAACCTTTGTTCCACAAGTTTTGGAAATCGCGAGTCAGATTCATAACAATCGCCAGTTCGACCGAGTGCGAGCATTAATCGCCTTTGTTCCTTATTTTCCAGATCTTATTCCAGAAACTCTGGATGCAACTGGCCAACTTGATAATGAAGACAGACAAGTTAGTGCATTGAGAGATTTTGCCCCTTACTTAACTCAAGAATTTCTCCCTCGATTTTTAGAAGCAACCTTTAAACTTTCAGAAGAATCACAGTTTAGAGTGTTAAGCGCTTTGTTGCTCTATTTCCCCGAACATCTCATACTTCAAGTATTGGAAGCCCCCTGCCAACTATCCGACGAATCCGAAAGAGCTAAATACTATGCGGAACTGTTGCCTGAAACTCTAGAAGCAGTACGTCAGATGGTTGGCGAGTCCGAAAGAATCGAGATGTCGAGTCTGTTAGTTTCTCAGCAAACTAGCTCACTCAAAGCGATAATGCCAAATTTGGCGCAATTCCACAACCTCGATAGCATCGATCGCACTCTCTGGTGCGAAATTCTTCATCGTTTAGCTCAACACGATCGCAAAGACTTCCTCCAATGTCTCCCCGAACTTATTCCCGCTATTATCGGTTTGAGTAGTACGGAGGAAACCCTTGCTGATATTGCTGAAGTTGTTCAAGATATCGGGCAACAATGGCCGTAGAGAAGAAATTTCCAATGTGTTACAGTATACGACTGGTAAGTTTTTAAAAATCGTTAAAGTTATGGCGAATGATAGGCAGCCAGAATCAAGCATGTTAGGTTTTGACGATTTACTAAACGAACTCAATTCATTGTCAAAAAAATATTCCACGCTTATAGTGGGTATCGATGGATGTGGCGCTTCAGGAAAGAGTATTTTTACCCGCTCGATCGCTCAACAAGGGTTAAATATTACTGTTGTAGAAATGGATGATTTCTACTTACCTTCAGACTCCAGACCCTCTAATGAGGCGATTTTAACAACTTATGGCGAGCAATACGATTGGAAAAGACTGTACGAGCAAGTCCTGAAATCCCTCAGTCAAAATCGCGCAGCACGATATCAAAAATATGATTGGAATTTGGACGCTCTGACTGAATTTTATACGGTTTCTGTGGGTGGCATCGTCATTGTTGAAGGCGTTTACTCAACTCGCCGCGAACTTTCCCACCTCTACGATTTTCGAATTTGGGTGCAATGTCCCTACGATCTTCGCCTGACACGCGGAATTGCTCGGGATGAGGTCATTATTGCCGAGAGTGAAGCCATTGCAAGGCAAGACGAAAATCCTCGTGAAATGTGGGAGAAAATCTGGATGCCTCAAGAACACAGATATATAAAAGCTGAAGAACCCTATAAAAAGGCTCACCTTATCGTTGATGGTTCGGGAACGATCGCCCACGATCCCTCGAGTCAATTTATTTCTCTGCCCCAGATTGAATTCCAATAATGGCTTGACTTTCTGCAAAAAAAGATCGCTCGCAAAAGGCGGATAAAAAAAGGGCGAGCCATGCCCGCCCCAAACCCTATCCTTAATTGTTTTTTTAAGGCAAGCGCGTTGCGCCCATGAGATAACGATCGCACTCCCGCGCCGCGCCGCGTCCTTCATTAATCGCCCAAACCACCAAACTTTGACCCCGGCGACAGTCTCCCGCCGCAAAGACTCCGGGGATGCTGGTGGTAAATTTGCCGTGTTCTGCTTTGACATTGCTCCTGGGATCGCGATCGAGTCCCAAGGCATCGAGAAGAGGCTGTTCGGGTCCGAGGAAGCCCATGGCCAACAAGACCAACTGCGCCGGAAGTACCTTTTCCGTCCCTT
Source organism: Cyanobacteria bacterium P01_E01_bin.42 (assembly GCA_039194995.1). Classification (GTDB taxonomy): domain Bacteria; phylum Cyanobacteriota; class Cyanobacteriia; order Cyanobacteriales; family Spirulinaceae; genus CCY15215. The sequence goes on from JBCCVR010000130.1 coordinate 15,673, forward strand.
CGATGGGTTGGGGACTAAAGCGTCCGTTTTCCCCGGGCAGCCATTGCACTTGAACTGTATGCACTGCCGCGATCGCGCCCCAACTATCCATCTCAAACTTGGTCGCCGTGGTTAAATAGGTGCGCGGATCCGCCCCGAACATGGCTTCGGCTTCCTCCTGACCGTAATCCATGCGGAAAATTTTCGGCCATTCCGGCCAAGGATTGGTTGGGGTACGACTTGCGGCGGGTTTGGGCATGATTTCCAGTTGGGTCACGCTCTTGCAACCGTGGCGAATGGATGTCCCCACGCAGTCGGTGCCCGTGTCGCCGCCGCCGATAATCACCACATCTTTCCCCGCCGCCGAAATATAGTCCGCGATCGGATTGCCTTGTAAAACGGTTTGCGTATTTTTAGTGAGAAATTCCATGGCAAAGTGAATGCCCTGTGAGTCCCGCCCTTCGATGGGCAAATCCCGAGGACGGGTGGATCCCGTGCAAAGGAGGGTGGCATCGAATTCTTTTAACAAATTCTCCGCCGGTAAATCCTTGCCGATCTCCGTATTGCAAACAAAGGTTACGCCTGATGCTTCGAGGGCTTCCAAGCGTCGCATCACCACTTTTTGTTTATCGAGCTTCATGTTGGGAATGCCGTACATGAGCAATCCCCCCGGCCGATCCGCCCGTTCGTAAACCGTGACCCAATGCCCCGCCGCATTTAACTGAGCCGCCGCCGCCAGTCCCGCCGGCCCGGAACCGACGATCGCCACTTTTTTCCCCGTTCTTTTAGCGGGTAAAGTCGGAGAAATCCAACCCTCTTCCCACCCCTTCTCGGCGATGGAATATTCGAGATTTTTAATCGTCACGGGGGGATTGGTAATGCCCAAAACACAGGCTCCCTCGCAAGGTGCCGGACAAACTCGCCCGGTAAATTCGGGGAAATTATTGGTTTTGTGCAGGCGATCGAGAGCCTCTTTCCACAAACCCCGATACACCAAATCGTTCCATTCCGGGATTAAATTATTAATCGGGCAACCGCTTGCCATGCGATTGATTTCCATGCCGGTATGGCAGAAGGGCGTGCCGCAGTCCATACACCGCGCCCCTTGATTTCGCAATCGTTCCTCGGACATGGGCAGGTGAAACTCATCCCAGTTGCGAATGCGATCGCTCGGCGACACTTCGTCTGCCACCTCGCGCAGGTATTCCATAAATCCAGTTGCTTTTCCCATTTTCTTGGTTATTGGTTATTGGTTGTTGGTTATTAGTTGTTGGGATTTGCAGTTCTCCCCCTCTGGGGGGTGGGTTGTTGTGGCGTGATGCCTTCGGATAAATCTTCTTCTCTTCCTCCGCCCCCCATGCTCCCGACGCTCCCCCTCGGGCTGAGCGAAGTCGAAGCCTAACTGCCACCAATGCGGGCGATATCCCGGGCGTTCTCTTCAAAAGCAGCAGAAAGAGCATCATCGCCGCTCAATCCGGCTTGTAGCGCCTTCTGGATATGCTGGAGAACGCGTTTGTAATCTCGTGGCATCACCTTGACAAACTTAGGAATCATTGTTTCCCACTGCTGCAAGACTTGTGTTGCTTTGGTGCTGCCTGTATAGTTCGCGTGTTTCTGGATCGTGTCTTGCAATTCCCGGATTTCTTCGGGATCTTCCAAGGCTTCCAAGTCCACCATTTCCATGTTGCAACGGGTGGCAAAATCTCCCGCCTCATCCAAAATATAGGCAACGCCTCCGCTCATACCCGCCGCGAAGTTGCGTCCGGTTTTGCCGAGAACGACCACTTTTCCTCCCGTCATGTACTCGCAACCGTGATCCCCGATCGCTTCCACAACAGTCCGCACGCCAGAGTTACGAACGCAGAAACGCTCCCCCGCAATACCGCGAATGTATGCCTCTCCTCCGGTCGCGCCGTAGAAGCAAACATTGCCGACAATGATGTTTTCTTCTGCAACAAAGGGGGCGACTTTAGCGGGGTAGAGAATCAACTTACCGCCGCTTAAGCCCTTACCGAAATAATCATTGGCATCCCCTTCTAATTCAAGCGTGACCCCTTTGGGAACGAATGCCCCGAAACTTTGTCCCGCACTGCCTTGGAATGTGAGATGGATGGTATCTTCCGGCAATCCTTCCCAGTGACGCTTACTGATTTCGTTGCCGAGGATGGTACCGACAACCCGATTGGTATTCTGGATGGGTAGAGTGGCGATGACTTTTTCTTGGCGAGCGATCGCGGGTTCGCACAGATCCAGCAAGACGGTCATATCGAGGGATTTTTCCAAACCGTGATCTTGAGGAATCTGGCTGTAACGTCCTATCTCTTCAGCTACTTCCGGTCGGTGGAGAATGGGGGATAAATCCAAGCCTTTGGCTTTCCAATGATCGATCGCCTGTTTGGGTTCGAGAACATCGGTGCGACCCACCATCTCGTTAATGGTACGGAAGCCCAACTCTGCCATTAATTCCCGCACTTCCTGCGCCAAGAAGGTCATGAAGTTTACGGTATGTTGGGGATCTCCGGTGAAGTTCTTGCGCAATTCCGGATTTTGGGTGGCGACCCCGACAGGGCAGGTATTTTTGTGACAAACCCGCATCATGATACAGCCCAAACTTACAAGAGGTGCGGTGGAGAAGCCATATTCTTCTGCCCCTAACAGGGTGGCAACGACCACATCTCGCCCGGTTTTCATCTGTCCGTCGGTTTCCACGGCGATGCGACTGCGGAGATTGTTCATAACGAGGGTTTGGTGGGTTTCTGCCAGTCCCAATTCCCAAGGCAGTCCCGCGTGTTTGATGGAGGTTTGGGGAGAGGCTCCGGTACCGCCGTCAAAGCCGGAAACCAAGACGACATCAGCGTGTGCTTTGGCAACCCCAGCCGCGATCGTGCCGACTCCCACTTCTGAGACTAATTTCACGCTAATGCGAGCCTTGCGGTTGGCATTTTTTAAGTCGTGGATCAGTTCGGCGAGGTCTTCAATGGAGTAGATATCGTGGTGAGGCGGTGGGGAAATTAAACCCACCCCGGGGGTTGAGTGACGTACTTTTGCGATCCACGGGTAAACTTTTTTACCGGGTAGCTGTCCCCCTTCTCCCGGTTTTGCCCCCTGCGCCATCTTAATTTGGATTTCTTTGGCTTGGGAAAGGTATAAGCTGGTCACGCCGAAGCGTCCCGAAGCAACTTGTTTGATGGCGCTATTTTTCGAGTCGCCGCGATCGTTCGTCCAAGTGTAGCGATCGGGGTCTTCTCCTCCTTCTCCCGTGTTGGATTTGCCGCCGATGCGGTTCATGGCGATCGCCAGACTTTCGTGAGTTTCTTTGGAAATCGAACCGTAACTCATGGCTCCGGTTTTAAAGCGCGACATAATCGCTTCAACGGGTTCGACTTCTTCGAGGGGAATGGGTTCGCGAGTCTTAAATGCCAGCAGATCCCGCAGGCGGAAGAATTGTTTGCCGTCTTCGTTAATCTTGCTGGAATATTGCTTGAATAACTCGTAATTGCCTTCGCGAACCGCTTGTTGCAATAAGTGAATCGTCTCCGGCGAAAATAAGTGCGCTTCCCCTTCTTTCCGCCATTGATAATCGCCGCCGACTTCGAGGGTGGGGTTGGGGGTCTCGCGATCGCCGAATCCTTGCTGATGACGTAAGATGGCTTCTTTGGCGATCGCTGCCAAATCTACCCCTTGCAAGCGGGATGCAGTCCATGTGAAGTATTTATCGATGACGGACTGATGCAAACCGATCGCCTCAAAAATTTGCGCCCCGCGATAGCTTTGAATGGTAGAGATGCCGATTTTCGAGCCGATTTTAATCGTGCCTTTGGTGACGGCTTTGATATAGTTTTTGCAGGCTTTCTCGTACTCTACATTCGTCAGCGACCCGTCATTAATCATCGCGTCGAGGGTTTCAAAGGCGAGATAGGGATAAATCGCACCGCAACCATAGCCGACGAGAACGGCAAAATGATGGACTTCCCGAGGTTCGCCAGACTCTAACACGATGCCGACGCGGGTACGGGTTCCCGTGCGGATGAGATGGTGATGCAATCCCGCAACCGCCAAGAGAGCGGGAATGGGGGCATTGTTTGCATCCATGCCGCGATCGCTGAGGATGAGGATATTCGTTCCCGAGGCGATCGCTTCATCCGCTTTCGCACACATTGCCTCAATTGCCGCTTCTAAACCCTTTTCTCCTGTTTCGGGATCGAAAAGAATGGGTAAAGTGCGGGAGGAAAAATCGCCAGATGTCAACCCTTGCAGCTTGGCAAACCCATCAGGAGTCAAAACGGGGGTTTCCAGTCGCAGTAATTGACAGCTTTGCGGAGTCGGTTCCAGTAGATTGCGTTCCGATCCGATGGTTGTTATCGGCGAGGTAACAATTGCCTCGCGGATGGAGTCAATGGGGGGGTTGGTAACTTGGGCGAAAAGCTGTTGAAAGTAGTCGTAGAGGAGTTTAGGGCGATCGGACAATACCGAAAGCGGCGTATCGGTTCCCATTGCCCCGATCGCTTCTACCCCATTTTGCGCCATTGGAGTCAACAGCAAACGCAGTTCTTCAAACGTATAGCCAAAGGCTTTCTGACGTTGTACTAGGGACGCTTCCGGCGCCGTTTCTACAGATGATGCAGACGATCCCTCTAGATCGTTTAATTTCACCAAATAGCGATCGAGCCATTCTCGATAGGGATGGGCGTTGACGATCTCATTTTTAAGCTCTTCATCGGCAACAATGCGCCCTTTCTCCATATCCACCAAGAACATGCGTCCCGGTTCCAAGCGGCCTTTTTTCACCACGCGATCGGGGGCGATCGGCAAAACGCCCGCTTCCGATGCCATAATCACCAAGTCATCTTGGGTCACATAATAACGAGAGGGGCGCAAACCATTGCGATCCAAGATTGCCCCGATACTCGATCCATCCGTAAAGGCGATGGATGCGGGACCGTCCCAAGGCTCCATCAAACAGGAATGATACTCGTAAAACGCCTTCTTCTCCTCGCTCATGGACTCGTGCGCCGTCCAAGGTTCCGGGATCATCATCATCACCGCATGGGGGAGCGATCGCCCGGATAATGCCATCAATTCGAGGGTATTATCGAAGATACCCGAATCGCTGCTGTTAATGTTAACGATGGGTTGAATCCGTTCGAGATCGCCTCCAAAGAGTTCCGAGGCAAACATGGATTGACGGGCGTGCATCCAGTTAATATTGCCGCGCAGGGTGTTAATTTCCCCGTTGTGGGCAACGTAGCGATAGGGGTGCGATCGCTCCCAACTGGGGAAGGTATTGGTACTGAAGCGAGAGTGAACCAAACCCAAAGCACTATCTAAATCCGGATCTTTGAGATCGAGAAAATATTCCCCGACTTGCAAGGGCGTTAGCATTCCCTTATACACGAGGGTGCGACTGGAAATGCTGCTCGGATACCAGTAAGAATCGATTTCTGTCGCGCGAATTGCATTGTGAGCGCGCTTGCGAATCACATATAACTTGCGCTCGAAATCCCAGTTATCTTTGACATTCTCCCCTCGTTGAATGAAAACCTGTTCCATAAACGGCTCGCTTGCTTTTGCTGTTGCTCCCAAATCCGAGTTATCCGTAGGAACATCGCGCCATCCTAAGATCGTTTGTCCTTCCTCTTCAACTATTCTCGCAAAAATCTCTCTGCCTTGTTTCCTTGCTGCGGGATCTGGGGACGAAAAAACCGTGCCGACTCCATAAAAGCCGGGTTCGGGTAGGGTAATTCCCTCCGCCGCCGCCACCTTCTGCATGAATTTATGGGGCAATTGGATTAAAATCCCTGCCCCATCCCCCGTGTTGGGTTCTGCTCCCACTGCACCGCGATGTTCCAGATTGACGAGGATCGTGAGTGCTTGCTCTACGATCGCGTGCGATCGCTTCCCCTTCTGGTGTACGACAAAGCCAACGCCGCAAGCATCGTGCTCGAATTGCGGATCGTACAAGCCTTGTTTTTCGGGCGCTCGATTATGGTGTAATTGCTCTCTTTTCATAGGTCAATAAAGTCAAACGAACAGGGGGATAGTCGCGCCCGCTTCTCGGACGCAATTTCATCAATCTTCCACTATGAAAAAAATTTTCTCCCTAAAAATTGGTCTGGCTCGTGTTCTTAATAAAATCATCAGATATCGATAGACTGCTTTGAAATATTTCTTAAAATCCCGGTGACAATGTGAAGAAAATTTAATGAAAAGCTAGATTTTTGGAGCAATTC
>JBCCVR010000131.1:0-21614 GCA_039194995.1 Cyanobacteria bacterium P01_E01_bin.42
AACTCTATTCTTTTTGGGGACGTTTGCCAAGTTCCTTTCTCCACACGCTTTTCAGCCTGCTTGTCACCCCTTGAGTTGAAAAACCTATTGCAAAGTTCTTAGGGTAGAGCATGAGTTAGAGTAATCATTAAAACCATCCACAAACCCGAAGTTTTTGGGGGGGCGGTCTCCCCCCCAGTCCCCCCCCCATTGTGGGCGCAGCACCGCCCCCAAACCCCCCGTGCAACATCTAGATTGATACTTGGTTCATGAGTATCAAAAGTCTAGCTTGACAATTGCGATCGCCTCTTAAACCACGCTCGACACTCTCTGCATCCTCTACACCCTCTGTAATCTTGACAACATTCTCGAAACTCTCTATAACCTTTACACTCTCTGCGTTTCTCTGCGTCTCTGTGGTTCAAATTCTTTATGTTCTATATGTATTATTATCCCTAAATCTCGCGTCAAACAGCAAGAATGGGGTGTTCAATCCAAAAACTGGGGTACTCGTGGAGAAGAAAACAGATTGAAAGATACACCATCAGTCTATCAATATTGAATGCGATCGGTCATAGTAAATTTAGTATCCTTCAAAACCGAAGCAAATCAAGACCATGCAGTATTGGGAGAAACTCACAACACTCAAACAGAACGAGAAAGAAGAATTCGAGGTTTTAGCGAATTATATCATCATGCAAAATAATGATGATTGGCAGGTTAAGCTAAGCGCCTCTAAATTTGCAGAGTTGTTGGCTCAAAAACAGTTAGTCTCGACCACCACAACAGCCGAGCGGAGATTAAACAAATTTCAGGATCTCGGACTGATCGAGCGGGTGAGTCAAGGTAACGCTCGCAACTCGGTTAAGACTATTATTCTTAAAGATTATGTTTATCAAGGAGCGCTCCTCACTGGCGCGATCGCGTTAGATTCTCCTCTCTATCGAGAACGCGAAGCCGACCTTGCTTATAAAAGTATTTTTCGTCCCGATCGCGGCATTTATGAATCGCTTCCCTTTATTAGAATTAAGGGTGCAAAGGGAATGGGAAAGTCATCATTGCTCATTAGAATTCGGGATTTCTTAGAAAACGAACGCAATCATACTGTTGCGGTTGTAGATCTCAACAGTGCGGCTTTCGATACGGCAATCTTACAAGATTTAGAGACACTTTTCTACAGATTTACCCTCGCAGTCACTCAAGAATTTGTAAAACGAAATCCATCTTTGAACCCACCGGATTTAAAAATGTACTGGCGCAAAGAACGAGGGTTCGGGGCAAACTGCACTAATTATTTAGAAGAGTATGTTTTTAGAAAAATCAAGACTCCTAAAACTTTATTGATTGACGGACTCGATTTTATTTTCGGTCAAGTCACGCAAACCGACTTTCTCAACGTTTTAAGAACGTGGAATGAAGAGAAAATGAAAATTGTGAGTAGAGCACCTCTTGTTTGGCCGAGTATTGCGATCGCTTATTCAACCGAACCTTATCCTAACCGTGGAGATAAAGTTTCCCCCTTACAAAATATTGGCTTTCCATTAGAGTTACAAGAATTTATACCAGAGACTATTTTAGACTTATCCAAAATCTATGGTTTGTCTTGGGATATGAATGCTGTAAATGCACTGACAAACATTATTGGCGGTTATCCCGATTTAATTCAGCAAGCACTTTATAACATTAGTAAAAATAATATCGACCTTGCAGAGTTAGAAAATAGAGCTTTGAAAATCAATGGGATATTTAGATATCAATTACTTCATTTAGAAAAACTCCTCGACGAACATGAAGAGATTGCATGCGGCTTAAAACAAATTCTTGAAAACCAAAATATCTCCCAATCTCTTGCATATAAAATTCAACAGATGGGATTGATTCGGGAAGATGACAGGGGTTTGAAAATAAGTTGTTGGCTTTACGAGAAGTTTTTGCGCAAAAAATTGCTCGATAATAGAGGAGGTGAAACCCATGAATAGATCCCTAGATTATTATCAAATGGAAGGGGGAACGCTCCCTTTAATCGGTTTTAAATCCGCCACTTATGTTAAGCGGAATGCGGATGAAGAACTTTATCAATTTTGTCGTTCGTCTCATGCAAGTAATCGAGTCTGTTCTATTCTCGCACCTCGTCAAATGGGGAAATCGAGTTTGATGGTACGGATCGCCGAACGATTGAGCAATGAAGGTGCAATTTGCATTCAAATTAATTTACAGGGTTTGGGAGGAGTGCGATCGGAAGATTCGTTTTGGTACACGATTCTGGAGGAGATTTGCAAACAACTGGATCGATACTTACAAGATCGCGATCCTGCACAATTAGCGATCGATCGCGATCGCAGTTTCGCCGAAAAAATGGACGAACAATGGAGCAAAAAAATCCAACAAACGGCTGCAAGCAAGGTTACGAATTTTTTAATTGAAGAAATCTTGCAGAAGCTCGAAAAAGATTGTCAATTTGTTCTCTTTTTTGATGAGATTCAAAGTTTAATTGCTCTAGGATTTCAAAATAGCGTCATTGGCTATATCAAAGCACTGGGTGATGATGTTCGCCAGAAATCTCTACAGAAGTTTAATATCGTGCTTCTAGGCGTGATTAAACCTGCGGATTTACTGCAAGAAAGACAGGTGACGCTAAACATCGGCCGACAAGTCGAATTGAGCAATCTAGACGGCAATTGTCAGCCTCTACAAAAAGGATTAGAGAGTATTACCCGCGATCCATCTCGCCTAATTTCTCTGATTTTATCTTGGACAAACGGCCAGCCATTTTTAACCCAACTTCTTTGTTTTTTAGCGGTTCAAGTAGGAGCAAAGGATGCAAGCATTACTTGGGATGCTCATCTCGAAAAAATTGTTCGAGAAAAGATGATTCAAAACTGGAGAACTCAAGATCGACAGTCTCATTTTCAGGAAATTGAAAACTATTTTATTTATGGCGATCGCCATAAAAACCACAATCTCATCGAAGCATTGAATTATTACAAAATGATTCTCCAACAAGGTTCTATTTTGTGGAATAGAACAAAAGATAGCCTTTGGGATTTATCGATTTCTGGATTAGCTCGTAAGGAAATAGACGGCGATCGCACTCTCTTAAAAATAAACAATAAAATTTACGAGCAAATCTTTAATTTACACTGGGTTGAAACTACTCAAAATACTATCACTCAACTTGAGGAGGAAATACCATCTATGACCTTCGATCGTGCTGCTCTCATCAATGAAGTGATGAATCGCGACTTATTACCCGAACTATCTTCATTTGTCAATCGCGTAATGAGCGAAAATTATGGAACAAATTGGCAGGAAAATCGAGAGATTTTAGAGAAGTTTTCTCGCAATTTTTCCAGTTCGTCACAACCTCAAAGATTAGAATTAGATCTTTCAACTTTACTCTCTTTGGTTGATGGAATGTGGAGAACAGAAAAGAATCAAAATTTCTTTAACACGCTCAAACGAGAAGATCGAGATTTAGCGATCGGTATCAAAAATTATCTCAAGACAATCTCTCATTTCACGAATAGCAATCGCGAGTATAGCACTCGCGAGGCGAGTTCTGCGATCGATACCATCATTCGTTTACTACAAGCGATTTCCGCCTCTGAAAGTGTCATTTCTAAAGTTCGCGGAATTCATCGAGAATTACTGCAACAACTGCTTGCAGAAGAATCTAAAACTCAACCCATATCTGTTTCTAAACAATCGAGAAATATTATGCAACGAGTGCAACAAATTGAAAAGATTATCCTACAGCGCCAACCTCTAGCTGCTAAAATCAAAACAGTAGAGGAGAATCTGAATAGTCTGGTAAATACCTTAGACGAATTAGAACAACGCCGTATCGAGTTATTAGCGGAAACGAATGCAGATCGACCCTTGAACGCGCTTAATTTCTCTGCTATCCGCTATAGCATCACTCGGGAGCGCGATCGCTTGGAAGGTTTGCGAAAGCGATTATCGCGGAATACTTTGAATTTAGGCGTTGTGGGTTTAATGGGTCAAGGAAAAAGTACCCTATTACAACATCTCAGCGGACTCGATAATGATGTCATTCCTGCGAAAGTTGGGGGTGCCTGTACGGCGGTTCGCAGTACAATTTGCCATCAAGAAGGCGACACTTATGCAGAGGTGATAGTTCATTCAGAAGAGTCCTTTCTTAAAGAAGTTATTCGTCCTTACTATGTGGAACTCAATCTCGGAATGCTTCCACAAAACTTAGAGGAATTTGCGCGATCGCTTCCCGATTTCTCTGGAGGAGATGCAACCTTAAACTCGATGTACGAACATCTCAAAAAAGATTATCGCGACAATTTATCCTATTATAGAACGTTACTGCAATCCGGTTCGCCGCGACAGCTTCCCAGAGTATCAAAGCAGGAGATTTACAAATATGTTTCTCAACCCCGCAACGATCGCGGGGAGTTAATTGGATTCGAGCATTTAATCGTGCGATCGGTTAAGATCTTTTGTCCTTTTCCCAATCGAGATGTGGGAAAAATTGCCCTTGTTGACGTACCGGGATTGGGAGATACGAGATTGGGAGACGAACAGTTAATTTTAGAGACATTGGGACAAGAAATCGATCTCGTTCTCTTTATTCGCCGTCCCGATGCGTTGCGCTTTGTTTGGGAAAAACGCGATACAGACTTGTACAAAACGGCAAATCAAGCCTTAAATAATCTGGAAAATCGTTCTTTTTTGATTCTCAATCACGTTCGCGGAAACAATAACAATTTTCAGGCTTGCGAAGCACTCAAAGCGACTTATAAAGCTAAATACCTCAAGACCATTCGCTGTGATGTAATCGATTGTTCTAATGCAGAAGAAGCGAATGTAATGCTAGATTCAATTCTCGATTACTTAGCAGCGAATATTAAAGCACTCGATGACCAATATGCGAGGACGTATCAAGATCGTCTCGATCGCCTACACCAACAAATTCAGATGGAATTACAGCAAGCGCGACAAAATCGGAGTTCTGAGATGGGAATGGAAACACTTGACGATAGCGATCGCTTTGATGCGTTATTCGAGCGTCTCTGGACGAGATTAGCACGCAATCTCGAGGAGTTGGTTTATGACTTTGATTGGGAAAAACAGAATGGGGAGAATAGCGATTTTCAACAACAGGTTGCGATAACGATAGAGAATTGTAAGACCGATACAGGACTCCCTTTGACTCCAGAACAAGAACCGGATATCGAACAAATTCTCGATCGCAGAGCCAGTTCTGGGGGATGGTCCAGTGCTTATGAAGAATATCTCCACGATATTCGCACCCATTTAACGCGAAAATTTGAATCAATGGATATGGGATTACAAAAATATGTCGATCTCGCTAAATCTATTGTGACGGACGTGTTAATTGAAGCTGTAAATCTGGACAATTTACCCGGTCTTTCGGGACGGCGAGGAAAGGAATTTATCGAAAGCGCGATCGCCATTATACCACCTCGCTGTACCAACCTCGGGAGTGCGTTTAAAACCTTATCGGAATTTGAAATGACTTATCGTAAAACCTTCCGTTCTCATATTCGTCCCTATCTGAGCAATCTCAATCCTAACCGAACCAATCTTCGCATTACTGCAATTACTGGGGAGGAAAATCGAGAAACGCGATCGCAAATGGCTCAAACCATTTTCGACTATTTAGAAATTCTCCAAGGAGAAGCAGTTTCCAAATGCGAAATTGCCTTAGCCGACTTATCTTCAGAACCGAATAAAGAGGCGTTTTATGAAATCGAACAATTCGTCGATCAAATTTTGCGATCGGGGGGAAGCAAACAAGAATGGCGCAGTTTTCTCCGTCAGAAAAAGGAGTATATTTGGCCGACTGAATTCGGTCGTATGGAAGAGCGATCGCCAGATTGGTTGGAATTAATCGAAAGAGTTGAAGCCGCCAATCAGCTTCAAAAACTACAGTTTTTAAATTAAACCCATCCTATCTCGGAGGATTATCATGACGAATGAATTAGCAGTCACAATGTTAGGAGCAAGTGGTGTTGGCAAAACGACGCTACTGACTTCAATCTACGAACAATTGGAAGCGATCGGTGAAGGAGTCAATTTGAAATTAATTCCTAACCCAACCACAAAAGCAACCCTTGAGGAAAATGTACAAAGGTTACAAAGTTTGGAATATGAAATGAAAGCCGATCCGATCACCAGTGGTATTTTGGGAACTTCTGCATTAGCCGGGCCCGACTCATTACCAAAATTTAGTTTCGATCTGAGTAAAAAAGATAAAAAAACCGAGTGCAAGCTGATTTTTCGAGACTATCCGGGAGGTTATATTTCCAGAAAAGATCCAAAAGAACGAGAATTTGTTAAAACATTACTGCGAGAATGTGCAGTTGTTATTATTGCTATCGATACGCCAGCAATGGTAGAACCCACCATTTTACAAGGTGAAAATTGGCAGCCAACTAAGAATAGTGGAAAATGGCATGAAGCCATCAATCAGCCAGAAGAAATCCTCGAACTCTTCAAAGCCGCTTATTTCAGATTAAATGAACCCAAATTAATTATTTTTGCACCCGTCAAATGCGAAACTTACGTGCAAACAGAAGCATCGGCCAAACAAGTGCAAGAATATATCAAGAAAAAATATGCGCCGTTACTGGACTTTTTCCGCGATTCTCGTCGCGAAAATAATCTTGCTGTCGTCACGACTCCCATACAAACCGTAGGTTGTTTGATCTTCTGGAAAATCGAACTCGAATATCTCAATAAGCCTCGTTTTTGGTTTCGGAAAAAAGGACGAAATGTACGTTATGCTCCTCAAGATAACGATCATCTCCTGCGCTATATTTTGAGCTTTTTGCTTAAACTTTATAATAGCACTTTACTGGAAGAAAGATCGATTATCCTGCGAACACTTCGCAAAACTTTTCGCGGACAGAATGAATTTGAACAAGCGATCGCGCAATTTGCCAAAGAACGAAAAACTACGGCAGGTTTTGGCATTTTGCAAGGTCAACAATGGCTCAATCTTTAAGAAAAATGAGGGGAAATCATGGAAATCTATGTACAAAGTCGCGGCTGCGATCGCGATAAAGATTACCGATGGGTGCGAGTATTACCCGATAATTCCATACAAGCTCAACTCCCACCTTTATCGACAGAAACAATCTCTCTCATTCATAACGAATCTCCTTCAATCGTTATCGATCGCTTGCCAGATAACCGCTTACTTTTACTATTAACAGGAATCGATACGGGCGATCGCTTTGATTTTCTCGATCGACCGATTCGGATCGATTTAGTTTGGGTTGGAGAGGATACAGAAGATAACGAACGAGGTTTGCGCTATATTGCAATCCGTGCTTTAAACGCGGAAAAATTAGCCTTGCTAACCCAAAAAATTGATGCAGCCGTGACGCTACTCAAAGACCCCGAATCGATTAAAATTAAAGATGAATATTTACCCGAGATCGCAGAGATTGCGGCGGAAAAATTGACCAGTCGTCAAGATTTTGCAACAAGATTTAAGTTAGAGGAAAACGCGATCGCTAATTTTTTAAATGGCGAACCTATTCACTATAAAAAGTTTATCACGATCTGTAATGCTTTAGAACTGAGCGATCGCAGAATTGCAGTCATTCACCAACCCGTATTCGACAATTCCGAAATTGAAGTGCAAGCAGATGCACTGGAATACGGATTTCAGGTTTCTCGTCCCGATCTATTACAATTAGTAGAAATACCCGATTCCGAATCCTTCTCAAATAATCCACCCGAAACCACTCCAAAAATCGGCAAAAATATTCCCTCATCCCGCGATCGATTAGCAGCAGAATTACAACAATATTCTCTTCCTTCTCAACAACATGCTTTGGTTGTCGTAACAGGATTTCAACCCAGAGAAACTCTCGAGCAAGCGAGAGTCTGGCGCAGTTTATCAAAACTAATAGAAATAGAAGGAGATGTTTGGGAGAATGTCTCCATCCGTCCTGAAGAGGAATGGGAAGATTATTGGAAAATACTCCTACAACTGCCTTTTTCTTTGTTTAAAATCGTAATAGAAATCCTTCAGAAAGCATGGGATAATGCTTTCGATCGCGCCAAGTCTTCGGACGATCGCGATCCCCCATCCGACGCGAGCGATCGCAAAAATGATAACCAGCCAACAGGGAGACCCTAACCCATGCTCAATTCACGGTATAATCCCATTGACGGACTGTTTTATACTGCAATTGAGGGAGTCTTAGGGCGTTCTTTTCAGCAGGGTGCTAAGGGTCAAAAATTACACCCCCGATCTTCAATTTATGTCGAACGAAGCGCAGATGAAAAACTATGGCAATTCCTAACTAGCGATCGCGTATCCTCTCCCATTCGTTACATTTTGTCAGCACCGCAGACCGGAAAATCAAGTTTGCTGGAAAAGACCGTTTATAAGCTCTCAAATACTCAAAATGTTCGCTGTATCCCGATCTCAATTGAATTAAAACCCTATCAAGAACCAATCTCAGAAGATTTCTTCTATTTTAGATTGTTGCAAATTGTTTGCGAAATCCTCAGCCAACAAAAGATACCGATCGCTAATGAATTGAATGCCGTTTGGGAGAGCGATGGCGATCCAATCCAAAAATGTAGGGAATTTTTACAGAAAATCCTCTTAGAAATTGGCGATCGCACTTTAAGCATTTTTATTGATAATATTCAATATTTATTACACTGGAATCTGCAAAACAGTTGGCTAAAATTTATTCGCAGTCTATCTGACTTAGAAAACCATTTACTAAAACGACTCAAATTCGTTCTTCTCGGTGTTGCTAATCCCGATCGATTTATTTCTAAATCGATCGAAACAGAAAAAAACGCTCATCTCATAAAATTAACTTCTTTTCAGGCTAATCATTGTCAATCTTTGCTTGCAGGATTAAAAAAAGTTAGTGTCAATCCCGGTCCGATTCTGCAAGAGATTATAAATTGGACGCGAGGACAACCTTTTTTAACGATTCTTTTATGTCATAAAGTTTCTCAAACTTATAAAATGGGAAATGAAAGAAACCTCGACCAACAGATACAAAATCTTGTTATTCAAGAGCTATCTGCTAGAGATTCACCGTTACAATCGCACCTTCAAAAAGTTACCGATCCTCTGATTCGCGGCGATCCTCGTGAATTAGAGCGCAAACGTTATGCCTTAAACCTGTATGCTCAAATTTGGCAAGGACGATCGATTCCAAAAGAGAAAAACTTGCGATCGCAGACAGATTTACTCGTGTCGGGTTTGATCGAGCGATCGGAAAAATACCTACAAATCGCTAACCCCATTTATCAACAATTTTTTACCCAAAAATGGGTAGAAAAAACACAAAATCAAATCAAAGCATGGAGGTCTAAAATGCCGAGTTCCAAAATTTATAACCGCAAAGTTTATATTCTCATCGACCAAAGCGGCTCAATGGTCAAACGAGACGATTTATTCAGTAAAAAGCGCCGTTGGGAAGCCATTCCCGAAGTAATCGAAAGCCATGTTTATAATATCCTCAATCATGAGGGAATGAACGGCGAAAAAATATGTGAAGAAATCACCATTACCCTGTTCAGTCCCAATCGTCCCGCTACAGTTTCTCGTATCATTCAAGATGATTCGCAAGTTGCCGATATTTTTGCAGAAAATCAACCCGATAGTAACACGTTTATTACCCCGACCCTGACCCAAGTTCTCGATCAATGGTTTGGAACGCGGAATAATCAAGGTGGATTTGTAATCATCTATACAGATGGTTCTCTTGACGATCCCGAGCAATTTGTGAATTTAGTGGAAGCGACTTGTCGCAAATTAAACGGTCAAGACGATCTGAAAATTATTATTGTTGGTTTTGGAAGCGATTTGGATCGCAATCCTAAATTTTATCTAGAACTCGATGCCAATACGAGTACTTTTTTAGATCAAAATGCCAAGCCTTGTAATATCGTCGTTTTCGACTTATTGCATAAAATGTCAGGGATTATCGATTTGCTCAATCGCCAACTGGAAAACCCTCAAGCGGGGTTAGCGGAATGGGGACGCGAGTTTTGTCAGGACTTGTATTAAAGAGACCGCAATGCGATCGCGCCAAGAAAGAAAGACGCGATCGCAATTAATGACCTAAGTCAACTGACTGCAAACTCTGTATAAGGACGCACTTCCGGAGGGTGAAATCCTAATACAATCTGACTTTTAGGAATTCCTGCTCTTATTAGATCGTTGGCAATCCCCTCTTCTAAACCATCCTCATGAATCCAAATTTTATCGCCGATTCAATAGTCAAGAGTAATATCCTGTGCTACATCTTCACAGACTATTCCGGTTTTAACCCAGAAGAGACCACAATGCGATCGCGTCCTTCTGCCTTGGCTTGATAAAGGGCGCGATCGGCTGCTTCGAGCAACCCCGCGAAACTGCTGCGAGTCGTGGGAATCAAACTAGAAATGCCAAAACTAACGGTGACATAGCCGGTTCGCACTTGCTCGTGGGGAATTTTTAACCCTTTCAAGGACTTGCGGATATTTTTGGCAACGGTCACGGCTCCATAGGAGGGCGTGCTGGGCAAAATCAGGCCGAACTCCTCTCCACCGTAACGCGCGACTAAATCTCCCGGTCGTTGGGCAGCTTCTGCCATTGCCGCAGCGATTTTTTGCAAGCAATCGTCTCCCGCTTGGTGTCCATAAGTATCGTTATACGACTTAAAGCGATCCACATCGCAGAGAATCAGCGAGAGCGGCTCTTCATCTCGCATCATCCGCCGCCACTCTCGTTCCAAGGTTTCATCAAAACAGCGACGGTTGGCAATTTGCGTCAGTCCGTCAAAGGTGGCCAGCCGTTGTAGTACGGCAAGGGTTTGTTGGCGTTTGGTAATGTCGATCCCGACAATAAAAGCCGCGCGATCGCGGTTGTATTTCTGGGCCACGATTAGATAATGGCGGGATGTGCCATCAATGCTCGACACAATTTCCCCAAAGCGATCGCGCATCGGACTTTTGAAAAAATCTTCCACAAAATTATTAAAATCCGACCCCGCTCCTAAGAAACCAATATCTTGCCCGATAAAATCGTCCGGACTCAACCCAAATAACTCGGCGAGATGATCGTTTACCCCCAAATAATGCAGGTCGGCACTGATCCAAGAGACCATCCCCGGTACGGCTGCCAATACGGACTCGAGCTGATCCTTGGCCACCCGCAAGGTTTCTCCTGCTTTAGCCAATCTTGTCGCATCCGCCAGTAACCGTTCGTTCAAATTAAACAGTGCTTCTGCTGTGGCCCCTTGTTTTTGTGTTATATCTGTATTATCATCTTGTAATATAGAAAGAAATGGTTCGCGACTTCCCAACTCAAGAGCGGAGCATCGCGCTTCGAGCGCGGCAGTTTGCCGACGGAGCAAAACGATCTCCTCGATGAGTTGCGCCTTGGTTTTGTCTTTGTCTCTCATAAACTTTGCATTTTCTCCCCAAGAGAGATGATAAAGTTACACACCCTGCTCTATAAATCATAAAAAACTTAGAGACGAATGCACGATTGACCTGAAAAGCCGGGAATATTCTTTACGTCGGGACATTTCCGCGATCGCGCCCCCATTTTTCTATTTGACGGATTTTTTTCATAAATGTTACAATTCTTAATATCGAGAACCCGAAATTGACATCTCGATGAGAGAACAGTTTCACAGTCCGGAAGGGAATTCTCGGTAAACCGGGAGCAATCTCGAAGATTTTTTTGTAATCGGGAGGAAATCATGATATGTTTAAAAGTTCGCGACAATTTATTTTTGCCCTTAATTTTCAGCTTTCCAGATCGGGAATGCAAAGAATTGTGAATTTTAGCGTCAAAAATTCTCAGAAAAATCTCTGGGAATGCACCTGACGCAGTTTAAGCCAGATTGCCATTAGATTTCTACCCAACCGCCATGAAAACTGCAAAACACACCACAGATCCCGTGCGGATTTACTTGCAAGAAATCGGTCGCGTTCCCTTGCTGACCCACGAAGAAGAAATCGTTTTGGCCAAGCGAATTCAGAAAGCGATCGCCGTGCAAAAAATTAAAGAACAACTGGAATCCCAACAAGAAGAGGAAGTCGGTTTCGAGGCCTGGGCCGAGGCGGCCAAGCTGACCCCCGCAGAATTGCAGCGCATTTTGCACGCCGGAGACAAAGCGAAAAATAAAATGGTAGAAGCCAACCTGCGTCTGGTGGTTTCCGTGGCCAAAAAGTACCTCAAGCGTAATCTCGACTTGTTGGACTTGATTCAAGAAGGCACCATCGGCATGCAACGCGGGGTAGAAAAATTCGACCCCACTAAAGGCTATCGCTTCTCTACCTATGCGTACTGGTGGATTCGTCAGGCAATCACCCGCGCGATCGCAGAGAAAAGCCGGACGATTCGCCTGCCCATTCACATCACCGAAAAACTGAATAAGATCAAAAAAGCCCAGCGCCAATTGACGCAAAAATTAGGTCGGGCGGCTACTGTTGTCGAATTGGGGCAAGAGTTGGATTTGACTCCCAAACAGGTGCGAGAGTATCTGGAACGGGCGCGTCATCCCCTATCTTTGGATCTGAAGGTCGGAGACAACCAAGACACGGAACTGGGAGAATTGCTGGAAGATGACGGACAATCCCCCGAAGAGTTCGCCACTCAATCTTCCTTGCAATTGGACTTAGAAAAGTTAATGGTGGATCTGACTCCCCAACAGCGCGAAGTTATTGCTCTGCGCTACGGCTTGCGGGACGGACAACCCCTGACCCTCGCTAAAATTGGCACGCAACTCGGTATCAGTCGGGAAAGAGTCCGACAGTTAGAACGAGAAGCGCTGAAAAAATTGCGCCTGCGTCGCGGTGCGGTGCGGGAATACTTAGCCAGTTAATGGGCGATCGCGCCTCTGACCCAAAGCTGACAGATTGGGAAACCGATCTGTCAGTTTTGGCTGTGGGGGAATTGCAGCGATCGCTTTTGGCATGGTATCGCCAGCAGGGGCGAACTTTACCGTGGCGAGGTGAGAGCGATCCTTACAAAATCTGGATTTCGGAAATCATGCTGCAACAAACGCAGGTGAAAACCGTCATCCCCTACTACAAGCGATGGTTAGAACGCTTTCCCACTGTTGCAGATTTGGCAGCAGCCGACGGGCAAACCGTTCTCAAAGCTTGGGAGGGGTTGGGCTATTACGCCCGGGGTCGCAACCTACACAAAGCCGCCCGAGAAATTGTGGGGGTTTACAAAGGCGAGTTACCGCGTTCCTTAGAAGATATCTTAAAATTACCGGGAATCGGTCGGACGACGGCTGGGGGGATTCTCAGTGCGGCGTTCGATCGCCCCGTCTCGATTTTAGATGGTAATGTCAAGCGAGTTCTCGCCCGTTTGAGCGCCCTACCCGTCCCCCCGGCAAAAGCAATTAAAGCCCTATGGTCTCTCTCCGATCGCCTGCTCGATCGCGAAAATCCTCGGGATTTCAACCAAGCAATTATGGATTTAGGGGCAACGATCTGTACCCCCAAAAACCCTGCTTGTCTCCTCTGTCCGTGGCAGCAACAGTGTTTGGCATACTTACAAGGCATTCAATCTCAATTACCCATGAAAGAACAAACAAAACCATTGCCTCATAAAAATATTGGCGTTGCGGTCATTCGCGACGAGAAAGGAAATATTCTCATCGATCGCCGTTTGGATGAAGGCTTATTAGGCGGCTTGTGGGAGTTTCCGGGAGGGAAAATTGAAGAAGGGGAAACGGTTGAGGAATGTATTAAACGAGAAATTAAAGAAGAACTGGGGATCGAGATTGAAGTTAAAGAGCATTTAATCACCCTCAATCATGCCTATACCCACTTTCGCATCACTTTAAATGTTCATTACTGTCAATATTTGGGAGGAGAACCCCAAGCGATCGAATGTCAAGAGATTCGCTGGGTGACATTAGACGAACTCGACCAATTTCCCTTCCCCAAAGCCAATACTCGTATTATTGAAGCCTTGCGCGGCGATCGCTAGACCAATCTCGATATAGCATTCCGTAAGTACATGAAGAATTTGAACCACAGAGACGCTGAGAAACACAGAGAGAAGAGATATCCTAACCACAAAATGTAGTGCTATATTACAAGCCCCACATTTTTTAACGCTGTCCCCAGTTCTGGCCAGAATTGGGGGCGAGATCGCTTCTCAAAGAAAAATTTTTGCTTCTTGTCCCCTTATAACACTCCGGTTGGGGCGACCTCTTATCGAGAAGAACGCTAAATCTCAAAACCCTTGCGATCGCCCGATCGTAGACCTTTACAGAACATTGGGAATCCCTCGAACTTTAGAGAATGCGCCTAATGATAACTACTTCTATTGGGAGATATAAGAAATGTTCACTGGATTGGAGTTGGGAGACGGACAGTTTTATGGTTAGATAATAATCAATGACAAATCAATTTTACATAGATTTTAATCTATAAGCTGTTTCGCCATTAATCGAGAGCCTTGCCTTGAGCCGATTTGAGGCTTATCAAAGGCAGCCGCTCTTCACTCATAAATCGCGCAGCGACCCGCACTCATCTGATGTTTGCATAGTTTTGCGTGGCAACTCTTCATGACTTATCTGGATAGTTTTCCAACTAACTTAAATGCTATGTCATGAAATTAGATAACAAAATCCATTTCCGCAAAGGAATTCACCATGTTACAAAATATTAGTTCTTGGGGAACTTCGGGTTCCCTTCTGGCGACAGCCGACGCGGCAGAAACCGGACCTTTCATCCTTACGGCGGTTTTACTCAGCTTGATTGCCGTTTACTTGGTTAGTAAACTCGGCGGCGAGCTATCTAAACGCCTCGATCTGCCCCCGGTTTTGGGTGAGTTGGTTGGTGGTGTTGTCGTGGGAGTTTCCGCCCTTCACTTTTTGGTCTTCCCTGAAACGGGCGCAACCGCCAGTGATTCGATGCTGATGACCTTATTGCAGTCTTTCAGCAACCTAGATTCGACCGCGATCGCACATGTCTTTGAGACTCAAAGCGAAGCGATTTCGATTCTGGCAGAATTGGGCGTTATTATCCTGCTGTTTGAGATTGGCTTAGAATCCGACCTGCGGGAATTGAGCAAAGTTGGCTATCAAGCGGCGATCGTCGCAGTGGTTGGCGTAGCTGCCCCTTTTATCTTGGGGACTGTGGGCTTAGTTGCCTTCTTCCATGCGCCCGTCATTCCCGCCGTTTTCGCGGGTGCTGCTTTAACTGCAACCAGCATCGGGATTACCTCCAAAGTATTGTCGGAACTCGGACATCTGAAGTCCACTGAAGGACAGATTATCGTTGGTGCTGCGGTTATTGATGATGTTTTAGGGATTATCGTTCTTGCTGTAGTTGCAAGTTTGGCGAAAACTGGTGAAGTTGACTTACTCAATGTTGTTTATCTCATCGCTAGTGCTAGTGGTTTCCTGCTGGGTGCAATTTTTCTGGGCAAATTCTTCAATCAGAGCTTTGTTGCGATCGCAGACAAATTGCAAACTCGCGGCGCTCTCCTCATCCCTGCATTTACCTTTGCCTTGATCATGGCTGTCGTTGCCAACTTGATTCACCTCGAAGCCATCTTAGGGGCTTTCGCTGCGGGCTTAGTGTTGGATGAAACCGACAAGCGGAAGGAACTCGACCAACAAGTCGCACCGATCGCAGATATCCTCGTCCCGATTTTCTTTGTGACGGTGGGAGCAAAAGCCGATCTTGGTGTCTTAAATCCGACTGTTGCTGAAAATCGCGCGGGTTTGATTATTGCTGCCTTCTTAATCGTCGTTGCGATCGTGGGTAAAGTCGTTACCGGCTGGGCTGTTTTCGGTCAATCCGGCGTAAATCGTCTGGCAATCGGCGTTGGCATGATTCCCCGGGGCGAAGTCGGCTTAGTCTTTGCCGGAATTGGTTCTGCTAGTGGTGTCTTGGATAAGCCCTTAGAAGCTGCCATCATCGTCATGGTAATTTTGACCACCTTCCTCGCACCGCCTCTCTTACAATTGGCGCTGAATGACAGCGAAGAAGACAGTGCGGATCTCAAAGATCTCACCCCTTCTGTTGAGACCGTTCCCATTAAAGACTAGCGATCGCAGTAACCTGCTGGTCAGGTTTGCAAGACTTATCGGGGACAACCTCGTAAAATTCACAGAAACAGAAAATCCCGTATCCCTTTATTTCCAAAGGATACGGGATTAAATTATGGAATTTTTCTCTTTTTTCCATTCAGCTAGAACATTTGTCTCGGCTTCTGCTATGCTATTTTCATTGACTAATTCTTCATTAATTCGTGACTCGTTTTCTACACGATCAGTTTGCAAAACAATATCTCAGCGAACTCCTTTCTCCTCTCGGCATGGTGGAAACCAGCAAGGAAATTCACTCTGAGGGTCGCCAAATCGACCTTCTATTTACGCCCTCCCGTGTTGGAGAAGAAAAACGGGAGGATTTGGGATTATTGGGACAACTGACAACAACACCCGCATTATTTGAACCCTTCCGCAATCCTGCGACTCCAAGCGATATTCGCACTTGCATGATTAAATTGTTTGTGGTTATCTCGGAATTCGAACGAGAGGGCAAACGAAAGAAAATTCCCGTGAATGATACAGAATTGCCTCATCTCTGGATACTGACCCCGACTGCATCCCCGAACTTACTACAACAGTTTGGATTTCGCCCCTCTCCAAAAGAGGAAGAGCAAGGCATTCACTATTTGGGTACAGCCTTGAAAACGGCGATTATTGCGATCCATCAACTGCCACGAGTATCAGAAACCTTGTGGTTGAGGTTGTTGGGAAAAGGAAGGGTACAAGAACAAGCGATTCGAGAACTCGAAGCATTGCCTCGGGAGGATCGAAAACGAGAAAAGGTTCTAAAATTAGTCAGAGAATTGGTTGCGCTGTTAACCAAACGACAAGCTCGAACACAAGATTTAGATCGTGAAGATCGGGAGTTAATCGTGACTTTAACCCAACTCTATGAAGAAGCAATGGCGGAAGTTCGCCAACAGGCTAAGGAAGAATGGCTTCAACAAGGCAAACAAGAAGGTCGAGAGGAAGGGCTTCAGCAAGGCAAACAAGAAGGTCTTCAACAAGGTCTTCAGCAAGGTCTTCAGCAAGGTCTTCAGCAGGGCAAGCAAGAGGGTCTACAAGAAGGTGAAAAGAAAGCAACCCAAAGCCTGATCGAAAATATTTTGCGGGTTCGTTTTGGGGAGATTGATGACGCTCTCGCTGGAATTATCAAATCGATTATGAATTTGCCTTCTGAGGAGTTTACTCCCCTCCTTTTACAATTGTCTCGCGAAGCCTTAATCGATCGCTTTCAAGAACCAGAAAAATAGAGCGATCGCGCGCTATTAAAGATTGGGTCAATAGCTATTCTTCGCTCTCGTTTGTGACGATTCCATGCGCCGCCAAAACTTGAAGGGCAGTCTCCGCATCTTTTTGTACTATCGGGAGTTGGGGAAACTGGCGGGCGATTTCGATAACTTCCTTTGCAAAAGCGATGGATTTGTCGCGATCGGGTTGAACCTGTAAATAGAAAATACTCAGATTCATGAGTGTCAGAGCAACATTAGGTAAATAAGCTCTAGAGTTCTCCGATGCTAATTCTCTACTTATCTGTAAGGCTTCTTGGTATTTTCTTAACGCTTCTTTTTGTTCATTCGTATCCTTGTACAGATTTGCCAAAGTATTCAGAGTATCGGCGACATCGGGCAAATAGATTTTTGGGTTCTCTGAGGCCAATTTTCTCCTTATCTGTAAGGCTTCTTCGCATTCTTTCAAAGCTGCTATCATTTCATTGGTTTTCCAATGTAAACTTACCAAATTGTTCAAGATATTAGCAACATAAGGTAAGTAAACTCTAACATTCTCTTTAGCTAATCCTCTAAAAATCTGTAAGGCTTCTTTGTATTCCTCCAACGCTGTTACTATTTCATTGGTTTTCCAGTGCAAAAGTGCCAAATTATTCAGTGTCATGGCGACATCGGGCAGATAGGCTCTGACATTCTCTTTGACTAATCTTCTAAAAATCTGCAAGGCTTCTTTATATTCCTCCAACGCTGCTACTATTTCATTGGTTTTCCAATGCAATAGTGCCAAATTGTTCAAGGTATCAGCAACACAGGGCAAATAGATTCTGGGGTTCTCAAATGCTAATTCTCTATAAATTTGCAAAGCTTCTTCATACAAGGTCTGGGATTGCTTAAACTGGTTGTGCTTTTGTAAAAAGACGGCATATTCAAAGAGGTTTTCAGCCGTTCTTGACCCTCGTAAAGATTCCTCAAAATATTCGCAGGTTTTTTCCCAGCGATCGCCGCGATCGTAGAAAGTAGACCAGAGCCTTGCTTTGATTAAAAACTCGTTGGCAATTTGTTCTCTGCCTTCTTTGACTTCTACTTTTTTGCGATCGAGTTCTTCTTCCCTGGCGATTAGCTTATTTAAGTCTTGGCTCATTTCTTCAGCTTTGAGAATGGCATCGGCTTCTCGAAATTCACCTTTCTCAAAATGCGCTTTTGCTTGTTTGAACCGTTCTGTATTTATCTCGATTTTGCTAAATATCTGAGCCAAGCGAATGACATTTTCTTTAAATTCCTCCAATTGTTGCTCTAGCTCTCCGATTTCGCCAGAGAGTTGCAAGCGTCTTTGCTGTTTCGTCTGAGGGAGAAGTTCTAATAGCTCTTTCTTCTCTTCAATTCTCTCCACTAAGTTCTGATAATCGGCAGATTGAATGTAAATATTTTTGACTTCGGTAATGTCAATGCGATCGGCATTATAAAAAGTGCCCTCGTTGTAATTTTGTTCGTAAAACTTATCGCCCATTTCAGTTATCAGTGTCGATCGCTTGATGTGGGTTATCGTCTACTTGATTCCTTTATTGATCGTAATCGTATCGGCGTTATTGATTTCCCCTTGATTCTGGTTTTGTTGGTAGGCTTTACCACCATAAACATACATAATATTCGGCGTTCCTAACTCTGGCTCTAGCTCTTTATTGATTTCTTGTACCATTGTCTCGATTTCATTGGCAAACTCATCATTTTCGAGCATTTCTGTTTTGAGATACGCTGCCAAAATGTCTAAGTTCGGTTCTTGACCTTGTTCGATTTTATCAAGTTCGGCTTTGGCTTTGGGCTTACCTTTGAGCTTCTCGACGATCGCCTTTTTCAGTTTTCCGAGTTTGGCGAGGGTGGCATCTGTGGCTTTGTCGGCAATCTTATCGAGCAATTTGGGAAAGAGAACGCCGACGATCGCACCGCCGAAGGCTAAGGAGAGGGGTTCTGACATGATGGTGGTTTGATAGATCGTTTATCCTACATTATCGATAAGATAAACAAAATTAGGCGTAATGTGAACTTTTGCGATCGCCTTGATTGGTTTATCCTTCAAGTGCTGACAACCACTAAGAGAAGACCGATAATAAAGCAGTCGTGGGGGAATTTGAGATGAGTCAGTCCCAATCATCGCAAGGCGATCGCAGCCCGAATACTAGCAATGTGGGAAGAGATGTCAACATCGACTCGCCCACGATGAACGTGCATGGGGGACAAGGCTACCAACAAGGGGAAAATCAGGGAAAAATTTATAATGCAACCAATATCACGATCCAAAATTACTATTATCAAGAAGAGACGAAAATAGCGCCGAGTGAATTGGCAGAAAGCGATCGCGTTTTGCCCTGTCCCTATCGCGGTTTATTTCACTTCGGACCCCATGATGCCGACTTGTTTTTTGGGCGGGACATCTTTATCGAAGAACTCGATCGCGCGACGAAACACCGCAATTTTATCCCCGTATTAGGGGCATCGGGAAGCGGAAAATCTTCCGTTATCTTGGCGGGACTCGTTCCCAAATTGCAACAAGAGGGACATTGGCAGTTTACCCACTTCCGTCCCGGTTTCGACCCGTTTTATGCCTTAGCCGAGGCACTCGTTCCCCTGTATCGCTTGGATGCCGACTCCACCGATCGCATTACCCAAGCCGACAAGTTAGCCGAATCCTTACAAGACGGGATGCCCCTATCTCGCGTCTTGAGTACCATTCAAAACAATCATCCCCAACATCGGGTGTTAATCGTCGGCGACCAATTTGAGGAAGTTTATACCCTTTGCAACGATGAGAAAGTGCGCCGTCAGTTTCTCGATTGTTTGTTGGGCGGTTTGGGAATCGAAAATTCCCTGTCTTCTTCCCCCATCGTTTGGGCGATCGCCATGCGAGCCGATTTTTTAGGAAATGCCCTGTTCTATCCCGCTTTTGCCGATGTTTTGCAAAATCCCGTGATGTTGCGATCGATGAACCGGGAAGAACTCACCGAGGCGATCGTCAAGCCCGCTTCCTCGAAAGTCACGTTTGAGGCGGGTTTGGTGGAACGCATTCTCAACGATGTGGAAGAACAACCGGGAAATTTACCCTTGCTCGAGTTTGCCCTGACGGAGTTGTGGAGCAAGCGCACTGGGGGAGAATTGACCCACCAGATTTATGAGGAAATTGAGGGCGTTGAGGGGGCTTTGGCACGTCATGCGGATGAAAAATATGGCAGTTTGACCGAGGCAGAAAAGGAAAACGTGCGCCGCATTTTCATTCAATTGGTGCGTCCGGGGGAAGGAACCGAAGATACTCGACGCATTGCGGTGAAAACGGAATTAGGGGAACAGAATTGGCTTTTAGTGAAACAATTGGCAGATGCGCGGTTGGTGGTGACGAGTCGCAATGCTGCCCGTCAAGAGACCGTAGAAGTGGTTCACGAAGCACTGATTCGCAATTGGGGGGAGTTGCGGGACTGGATGAATACCGATCGGGTGTTTCGGGCATGGCAAGAACGACTGCGATCGCTGCAACGATACTGGGAGGAGAGCGATCGCGATTCGGGTTTGCTGTTACGGGGTGCGGCTTTGGCAGAAGCAGAGGAGAGATTGCAGGAGCGTCCCGATGAGTTGATGGCTGAGGCTGAGTTTATTCGTTTGAGTATTGGCGATCGGGAGAAGGTGGAGAAGGAAAGGGAAGCACGGAGGCGGCGGGATTTGCGGACGGCTTGGGGCATTGCGATCGGTTCGCTGGTGGCGGTGGTTATTAGCGGCGGTTTGGGATGGATGGCTTGGGAACGAACTCAACAGGCGCAATTACGCGAACGGATTGCCAAGATTAAACAGTTAGCGGCTCAATCGGAATGGCTGCGCGATCGTTATGCTTCCTCCCATAATACAGGGGTTCTCTTGGCAGCAGAAGCCTACAACCGAATGCAGCAAGAAAAGCACGAAATGGTGGAGGTGGATACCGCTCTACGAAATAGCTTGGAATTGCTGCTCGAGCAGATCGCCAGCATCGACCATGAATCCGTGGTTGGGGATGTGTCATTCAGTCCGGACGGGAAATATGTCGCTACCACCAGCGGCAAAACCGTCCGCATTAGCCATACTGACAACGGAGAAACTATCACCCGCATCGACCATGCAAGCTGGGTCAGAGCCGTATCATTCAGTCCAGACTGGAAATATGTCACCACCGCCAGTTGGGATGAAACCGCCCGTATTAGCCGTACTGACAACGGAGAAACTATCACCCGCATCTTCCATAAAGACTCGGTCAATGCTTTGTCATTCAGTCCGGACGGGAAATATGTCGCCACCGCCAGTTATGACGGTACTGCCCGCATTAGCCGCACTGACA
>JBCCVR010000132.1:0-21591 GCA_039194995.1 Cyanobacteria bacterium P01_E01_bin.42
AAAGAATGGTGAATTTTTGCGATTTAGAAAGTCATTCAGAATTTCGTTTAGTTACAAATTTACCAGTCACGGGAAAGCTAGAGATTAGTAACGAAGAAATTGGTGAATATTATCGTTTACGTTGGCAGATAGAAATCCTATGGAAGTTTCTAAAAATGCACTTAAAACTGGACAAGCTAATTACAAAAAATCCAAATGGAATTACCATTCAGATATATACTTGTTTAATCGCTTATGTTATCCTGAAATTGGTAAAAATACCAAAAGAATTTGGAGAAAAAATATTAGATAAACTTTGGTATTTGCAGGCTTTCATGTCTGAAAAAATAAGTTATGTTCACTGGTTTAAAGAGTTGCTCCTACAATGCTGACATTGGCTTTTGATAGGATTGGTGTATCTTTTTTATCATAGTTCAAGTGTACATTTCAACATTTCTGAATTCCTTGTTTGGCTACGGTAATTAGCGCACCAATATTTACGAGTTTTCATTTTTATGCTTCCTTAATTTGGCTGGTAATCTACCTCAACGTGTCTCAATCCGAGCAAAAATCCTTGCTGAAAAAAGTAAGCGCCTACCAGAAGAAAATGAAAAAATGGGACGATCTCACTCCGATGAATTGCTTGCATAAATATCACCTTATCGAAGCCAAATGTTACCGCATTCTCGGTGACAATGAGAATGCTGCCGAACTCTACGATCGCGCCATTGCCGGAGCAAAAGAAAACGAATATATTCAAGAAGAAGCCCTCGCCAACGAACTGGCAGGAAAATTCTACCTCGCCCGTAACAAAGAAGCGATCGCCCGAGGCTACATCCATCAAGCATATTGCTGTTACAAGCGTTGGGGCGCGATCGCCAAAACCCAGCATCTCGCCCAAACCTACCCGCAATTTTTCCGATCTTCCTCTTCGGAGAAATCCCCCATCACCGTCACTATTATCGTCCGCACCCCCCAATAGTACCACCACTGATAGCATCGATTTTTCGAGCGTACTCAAAGCCTCTCAAGCCATTGGCGAGGAAATCCTCCTCGATAAACTCCTCGCTCGCATGATGCAAATTATCCTCGAAAATGCCGCCACCCAACGAGGAATCCTCCTGCTCGATCGCGAGGGAACTTGGCAGATGGAAGCGAAAATCACCCTCGAACCCAATCGCGTGCAAGTCTTGCAATCCCAACCTCTCGAAACAATTCCCCCGTTTAGCTTGCCCAAATCCGCGATCGACTACACGCTCCGCACTTGCGAACCCCTCGTCCTCGAAAACGCCGCCAAAGGAAGCAATTTCGAGGGAGATGAATATTTGCCATCGTCCAGCCCCAATCCCTTCTCTGCATGCCTCTGGTACAACAGGGGAAACTTATGGGCTTGCTCTATCTCGAACACGACACCAGTACGGGAGTGTTTAGTCCCGATCGCCTTGAAGTGCTGCAAATTTTAACCGCCCAAGCCGCGATCGCTCTCGAAAATTCTCTGCTCTATTCCAATCTGGCGATCGCCAACCAAGAACTTGCTCAATATAATATGACCCTCGAGCAAAAAGTGCAGCGACGCACCGAACAACTGCACGAGAAAAATCTCGCTCTCGAAAATAACCTCGCCGATCTCAAACCCGCTCGCACCTATATTCAAGACTTATTCGATTTACTCGACCTCTATCGCCAAAATTATCCCC
Source organism: Cyanobacteria bacterium P01_E01_bin.42 (assembly GCA_039194995.1). Lineage (GTDB taxonomy): Bacteria > Cyanobacteriota > Cyanobacteriia > Cyanobacteriales > Spirulinaceae > CCY15215. The sequence continues at coordinate 1,677 of JBCCVR010000132.1, forward strand.
AATCCCCGGAGAAAATTCAAGATGCTGAGGAGGACATCGAGCTAGAATTCGTGAAAGCAGATTTGCCCAAAATTCTCGACTCCATGCAAACCGGGTCTCAACGGATCAAAACAATTGTAGAGGGATTGCGGATTTTCTCTCGTCTTGACGAAGCCGAATATAAAATTATTGACAACCTCCACGCCAATATCGAAAGCACCCTCATGCTGTTGCAACATCACTTGCGACAAACCTCAGAATATCCAGAGATTGTCATTATCAAAGAATACGGGGAACTTCCTCCCATCACTTGTTATGCCAGCCAACTCAATCAAGTCTTTTTCAATCTTCTCAGCAATGCGATCGATGCCTTGAGGAGCGGCGATCGCACCTCCTCAGAACCCCCCGCCATTCACATTCATACCGAAGCTAGAGAAGGAAAGGCCATTCGCATCGCGATCGCCGATAATGGCTGCGGTATGGATGAAGCAACCCGGCAAAAAGTCTTCGAGCCATTTTTTACCACCAAACTCATCGGAAGCGGCACGGGACTGGGACTCTCTACCAGTTATGAAATTGTGGTAGAACACCACAAAGGCGCGATCTCCTGTCAATCGCAACTCGGAGAGGGAACCGAATTGATCCTTGAAATTCCCATTCAACGAGTGATGAAGAATATGGGGTAAAAAGTCAAAAGTCAAGAGTTTCACCAAAATAGAGAGCGCAGCGATCGTAAGAATGACGATCGCTCGGGTGCAAAAGCGAAAACTTAACCTCTTTTGCAACCCTACTCTTAATTGCTTGACTCGGAGACCTGAAAGTTAATATAAAATTCATCATCAATTGCTAAAATTTCAGTAGCAATAGGGAAGTATTTTTCAAAATCAAGATCGAATCGACAATGTCAGTACAACAAAGCGAGATTGCCAATCGCCAACTCCTGCATGAAAATGGGCGCGTTCTCATCTATCGAGGCGATCGCGTTAGCGACGGACGTTCTGTTATCTTGAAAACCCTCAAACCCAACTATAGCGAGAGCAATAATGAGGATTTGGCTTGGTTTCGGCGAGAATACGAAATGATCTGCAACCTCAATCTTGCCGGAACGATCGCGGCTTACGCATTTTGGGACGATCGCTACAGTCCCACCATCGTCCTCGAGGATTTTGGCGGTCAATCCCTGACGCAATTGGAGATCGCGGGGAAATTAAGCATCGGCGAATTTCTCAAACTGGCGATCGCGATTGCCGACTGTCTCTGTCAAATTCATCACGCCAATGTCATCCACAAAGATATCAATCCCAACAATATTCTTTTTAATCCTCAAACTCAACAAGTTAAGATTATTGACTTTGGCATTTCCACCAAACGATCGCGGGAGAAGGCAGCATTTTGTAATGTCAATACGCTCGAAGGAACTCTCGCATACATTGCCCCAGAACAAACCGGGCGCATGAATCGGGAAATTGACTGTCGCAGCGATCTCTATTCCTTAGGAGTAACATTTTACCTGCTACTATCGGGACGCTTGCCCTTTCAACAGATCGATTTCGCCGAATTAATTCACGCACATATCGCTCAAACACCACCTCCATTCAATCACCAGTTGTCAATCCCGAAAACAATTGCCGATATTGTCATGAAATTGATGGCGAAAGCGGCCGAAGCACGCTATCAGTCGGCTTATGGGTTAAAAACAGATCTCGAACGTTGCTGGCAACAATGGCAGGAAAAACAAGCGATCGAACCCTTTCCCCTCGGCAGCCAAGATCGCAGCGATCGCCTGCAAATTCCCCAACAACTCTACGGGAGAGAGAACGAGATTGCCACTTTATTGGCTGCGTTTGAGGAGGTCGCACGCAATGAGCAACCTGCCTTATGTTTGGTCAAAGGTTATTCCGGGATTGGTAAATCAGCATTGGTCGCAGAGATTCATAAACCCATCACCGCGAGAAATGGTTTTTTTGTCTCGGGGAAATTCGACCAACTTCAGAGAGATACGCCCTATTTGGCGATCGCCCAAGCTCTGGGTAAATTAATGAAATATCTCTTCACAGAAGCCTCTGAAGCATTACAACAATGGCGGGAAAAACTGCAAGAAGCTGTTGGCAATAACGGACGAGTTCTCAGCGAGATTGTCCCCAACATGGAAATATTACTCGGCAAACAACCGGAAGTCCTACAATTGGGGGCCAAGGAGAGCCAAAACCGCTTTAATTTTACCCTACAAAATTTTCTTCGCGTTTTTACCAAGAGCGATCGCCCCCTCGTTCTCTTTCTCGATGACTTACAATGGGCGGATTCGGCTTCTTTGGGATTATTGCATCTATTAATGACCTCACCGGATATGGGTAACCTGTTCATCATCGGTGCGTATCGCGACAATGAAACGAGCAACGCTCATCCTCTGCTATTAAAAGTCGAGAAAATGCGCGATAACGGCACTCCCATTTCCGAGATCGCCCTTTCCCCTCTACTTTTAGAAGAAATCGAGCAATTTGTTGCCGATACACTCTATTGTTCTCCTTCTCGCGTGGGACTGCTGGCAAAATTGCTCCAAGAAAAAACCAATGGCAATCCTTTCTTCCTCAAAGAATTTCTCAAGGAACTCTATCTCGAAGAACTGTTAAATTTTGATTGGCAGAAACAAGAATGGCTTTGGGATATCGAACGCATTCGCGAGCGAGATATGACGGCAAATGTGGTGGAGTTGCTAACAGAACAACTCAACAAACTTCATATTGACACGCAGAAGTTAATCCGCTTTGCGGCTTGTATCGGTAATGAATTCGATTTATCCCTACTCGGCGCGATTGCGGGAGTGTCTTGGGTGGATTGTGGCAGGATTTTGCAGAGTGCGATCGCTGAAGGCTTTATCGTGCCTTTAGATGACCGTTATAAGTTGGTAGAGGCGAACATTGTCAGCGATCGCTCCCCCCACTTCAAATTTGTCCACGATCGCATCCAACAAGCAGCTTACAAACTGATTATTGAGAATGATAAAATCCAAATTCACCTGCGGCTCGGACGCTTGTTATTGCAACAAATTCCCCCGGAAAAACAAGAAGAACGGATTTTTGAAATTGTTAATCATTTGAACTTGGTACGCCAGCATATCCGCGAAGAATCCGAACGAAATGAGTTAGTGCGTTTGAATTTGCTGGCCGGGAAAAAAGCAAAGGCTTCGGCAGCACGAGGAGCGGCTTTGAATTATTTGCAAATGAGTTTAACATTATTACCGCGATCGAGTTGGCAGACTTGGTATGAGTTAACTTGGGAATTGCACGTTGAAACAATAGAAGCGGCTTATCTTTGTACTGAGTTTGACTTACTGGATGAACTCGTCAAAATTACTCTGAAAAATACACCCTCGATATTGAGTCAAATCCGGGTTTATGAAGCTAAAATTAATGCTCTCGTTGCTCGCGATCGTGGAGATGAAGCAATCTCTAGCGCTCTTGAAATTAGCGAATTACTTGGCGTTAAATTTCCTCAAAAGGCAACAAAATTACATATCCTAAAAAATTTGGCACAAACCAATTTTGCACTGGCTGGCAAAAGTGTTCCTGATTTAGCAAAACTGCCTATCATGCAAGATCCCTTCAAGCAAGCTGCAATGAGGATCCTCAGTAGTATTATTCCTCTAACTTATCGCTGGGATCCCCAACTTTTTCCTCTCATCACCTTCAAAATGATTAATCTATCGTTGAAAGAAGGAAATACACCTTTATCTGCTTTTATCTACGCTTGTTACGCTCTCATTCTCTGCGGGATTTCAGGAAATATCAAACAAGGTTATGAATTTGGTCAACTCGCTTTACAGGTTTGGTCGTATTTTAACATCAAATCTCACAAAGCAAAAACCTTAGTACCCATTGCTGCCTATACAATCCATTGGCAGCGTCATCTGCAAGAAGCCTTGAATCCTCTAGTAGAAAGCTATCAATCGGCTCTAGATACTGGGGATTTAGAGTTTGCGAGCTTGTCTGCATTTGAATATATCAGAGTGTCCTATTTAGTAGGAAAAAACTTAAAGGAAATAGGAAAGTATTTTGAAAGCTATGGACAAATAATTCTTGAATTCAAACAAGATTTCCTGATCGAAAATTATCAATTATATCCACAGATAATTTCTTATTTATCAATTCCCAAAATAAATTCTGAAGTTCTACAAGAATATACTTTTTTTGCAGACTCTATCTCAAGATTAAAAAAAAGAAATAAAAATGAAAATGTACTTTTTTTTAGTTCTTTCCATAAACTTGTTTTACTTCATTTATTCGATGCGAATATGCAAGCAATGGACTGCTTAGAAGAAGCGATTGATTATTTGGAGTCGGCAATTGGTACGCCAATATTTGCTATTTTTCACTTCTATGCTGCTTTAATTTGGTTATCAAATTATGCCAATAGTCCTAAAAATAAACAAAAAAAACTACTGAATAAAATCGATGCTTACCAGAAAAAAATGAGAAAATGGGCGCATCATGCCCCCATGAATTATTTGCACAAATACCATCTTATTGAAGCAGAACAGTATCGTCTACTCGGCAAACCAAAATGTGCCACCGAACTTTACGATCTGGCCATCCAAGGGGCAAAAGAAAACGAATACATCCAAGAAGAAGCCCTCGCCAACGAACTCGCTGGAAAATTCTATCTTGCCCGTCAGCAGGAGGCGATCGCTCGCTCCTACCTCCAACAGGCCTATCATTGCTACGATCGCTGGGGTGCAAAAGCGAAAACTCAGCATCTCCTGCAAACCTACCCCCAACTCGGCGATTGGATAATAGAGAGAGCTTAAAGATTTTGCGATAAGGAAGCGTCTATCGGTCAAAATTAGGAGCGAGAATAGAGCATACAATCGAAATTCCGATTTGTCAATAGAAGAATGATAGATTACCAAGGACTGCCAATGAGGGTAAATGCACTCCAAAAATAAGGATGGGTAAAGGTGCGATCGCCGAGGGATAACTCTGGCGTGAGGGGATAATCTTCCCCAAAAGCCAGCAAATGGCCGTTTTCCAGTCGCGTTTCTCCCCGCAACAAGGCCAGTTGCGATCGCCGCAGGGCTTCGGCTTTAATGGGAACGTCCCGCAAGGCGCTATAAAATCCGGTCATTAAAGCTAGGGTTGCTTCATCACTCACATACCACAAGCTCCCTAAAGCGGTCTTAACGCCCGCCGCCACGGCTAAACCTGCAAATCCCAATTCTGCTTCTACATCTCCTAATGCCGTTTGACAGGCACTCAAGACTAACAACTCTACAGGGGGATCGTGTAACCCCAATTGACGAATTTCGTCGAGGCCGAGTCGCCCTTCTCCAAGGGAAATATAGGATTCGCTGGGTCGTCCGGCTTTGAAAATACCGTGAGTGCCTAAATGCACGATGCCGTAAGGAGTCTGCGATCGCGCGGCGAAAAGGCGATCGCGGGTAAATTCTTGATTGAGGAAGCGATCGCCTTTCCACAATTGTTGGGTGATAATCTCCAACTCCAAGGGGACGGCCGGTAACGGGTTTTGTTCGGCAAACTCGGAAGCCCCCATCCCCAAAACTTGAAGGTCGCGGGGGTTGCGATAGGCGGTATCCGTCAGGGATAAACTGGGCATCATCCCCAAACTATAATCCTCGATCAAGAAGCGATCGCCATCGTGGAGAGCGGCGACGGGAAGCGATCGCAACCCCGCATCCATGATAAACGCCAGATTATCAATATTTTGGCGTTTCAGTTCTTCGGCAAAAGGGGCAACGATCCATTGATAGAGTTGTTGGGAGGGTGCGAGAAAAGCCCTCGGACGGCGAATATTTGTCACGCTGCTTTGCAACAGTTGCGTGGTTTTCAGAACCCGCGATCGCGTCAGTTCTGGAAATGATTTAACTTGAGTTTGTCCCTCTGGTGTAACCAGTACAATTTGTAAAATATCTGCATCCGCCGAATCTCGCGGCAGTTTGCTGTCATTTTTGGATTCATTTTCCCCACTGGCAGCAATGGAAGTGTCCTCGGGGCGATCGCTAATTGGAGCAGGAACAAATGTTATATAAAAAAGAGAAGAGCGCATTCCCGCCTCTAACTCAATCTCTTTTAAAATATCGCGAGCCTCCTCAAAAGAGACTTCCTTTTTCTCCTCTAGGCCAAAGTAGGAGTTAAAGCTCTGGGAAAGTTGCCCTTCAAGTGCGGCGACTTGGAGATTTTGCACGATCGCATTACGGGGAACATTGGACAGAATGGGATTCCCATAATTGGAAATATTGGCAACATTGGCAATGTTAGAAATAGATGCGTTCGCCGTTACCAAAACACTCATATCCACAGCCAGAATCTCGCACAGTGCGCAACTTCCTTCTGTAATTGTCGGGATGACGGTAATGACAGCGCGATCGCCACTAGCATTCTCATTCTCTCCAGCAAATGAGAGTCGATCGGCGACGATATTGATGGGAGAGAGAATCGTATCATCCACGGTCAAAGACAGGGTTATTGTTGCCTCAGTCCCTGCGGAGATCGTGTTGTTATTGCTATCGAGAGACCCGATCTGCCACACCCCCGTTGCAGCATCGTAACTCCCCGTCGAAGTTCTGACTTCCCCGACGGTGAGTCCAGCAGGAATAGTGAGAGAAAAAGAAATATTCCCCACCGCATCCGAACCCTGATTCGCGATCGCGAACGTGACTTCTGTTTGTTGTCCTATCCCTACTGAAATACTTTCAGTGGGAGAAACGGATAAATCTGCATTAACCTCAAACGCCCCAATATCTACAGTTCCGCGAGAGAAACCCCGTTGATCGATCGCCGGGGCACCCAATTGAATACCCGCATCGATCGCGGCACTACCAGGGAGGAGGGCATGGGTTTGGGTATTGCCCCCATAGTCTCCGAGATCGGCAAGGTGGGAATCGCCACCGATGAGATTTCCCCCATTATTATTGAAAATTCCTCCCCCGGAATCGATATTGGGATTAGACGTGGCGGTATTTTCTGCAACAATGGTATTAGTGAGATTGGCAATTCCGGCAAAAGTAGCGTTGCTGGCATAAATTCCCCCCCCCGAACTCGCTGAGTTGCGAGCGATGGTACTCGTATCAATATTGACCGTCGCAATGCCGCTAAAACCAGTCGTTTCAATGCCGCCACCGCCCAATGTTGCGGTATTACCGGATAGGGTTGAATTTTGCAAGTTTATCGTGCCGCCCCCATTGGCGATACCGCCTCCTGAAAAAGCTGAGTTTCCCGATACCGTACTGCGAAATAGGTTGACCGTTCCTCCGAAATTGTAAATTCCTCCGCCCGAACTCACTGCTGAATTACTCGCGATCGTACTTTCGGTGAGGGTTAAAGTGCTTTGGCTATTGTAAATGCCCCCGCCTGTCCCGCCCGTTTCTGCGCCATTGCGAATCGCGAGGCGATCGAGGGTAACGCGACCGCTTCCAGTAATATTAAAAATGCGAAAATTGCTGGCACTGGCATTTCGTTGAATGGTGATGGTATTATTCTCTCCCGTAATGGTTAAATCTCCTCCTGTTAAGGTATCGATATCCAATTGAGCCGAAGTGAGTGCAATGGCAGAAACGCCAGAAAAACGGATTTCATCGGCGAGGGGCGTTAAATTCGCTATTGCAATCTGCTCTCGCAAAGATCCCGTTCCCGTATCGCTGCCATTCGTGACGGTATAAGTTAACAATGTATCGCCATAATTTGCCAAGACTGCGGGATTAAAAGGCAGAGAGGCTTCGATCTGACCGATTCTTTCTTCTAAGCGCCAATCTCCCCCCAAGGCGGCATTTCCCGTTAAAGTGGTGGATCCCGCGACATCTGCCCCGGTTTCTACGGCGATCGCGGTTAATAAGCCGCGACCGGCTTCACCCAAAGCGGTCAAACAACTGTAGAGTAATATATCGGCATCGGCACTGAGAGAATGTCCCCACGATCGCAATTGTTCTCGATAGCGATCGATATTCTCCGCACTCACAAAAGCATTACCCAGCCAAAAATCACCCTCGTTTCCTTCTGTAATAATATGCAGTTCATCGACTTTACGATCGCTTTCATTCAGCCTCGATAATTGTTCGTCAATGACGCTGATACCATTTTGTTCGGGTGCAATAACAAAATTGGTCGTACCGGGTTGGCCACTGTATAAAAAATCTTGATAGTCCGCAACTGTTCCATCAATAGCAACATAAGCGATCGGATCTTGTGGATTTTGCGGGAAAATAGTAATAATTGGATCGAGTAGTGTGGTGTTCTTTCCAGGTTCGAGATGCCAAAGATAGTCAGCAGTTACAGGCGCGATCGCATTGGCGGCGGCGAGATGAATTTCCCCAGCAGCAACTCGCCCCGTTATGGCAATACTTCCCGTTTGAAAGACAATCTCTTGGGGATGTAAACCCGTCACTTGTTGAATTTCCGGCATTGTTAAAAGTTCCGGCAATTGTAGGGGCGTAATCCCTGTTTCCAAGGCACTGGCAGCAACTTCTAAACTTAATAAATGACCTGCTTGAGAGATTTTAACGCGATCGCTCCCCGGCACCGCCACCAGCGTAATTCTACCGCCCTCAGCTTCTAAAATCCCTGCATTCATAACGCTTCCGCCAATCAAAGCCAGATTGCGATCCGTTGCCGTTGTTAAAGTCCCCGTATTCAGAATGGGAGCGGGTTGAGTCAGATCGAAAGCAAATTCAGAAGGCATTCCCACCAGAGCATGATAATCGTTATTTCCCACCGCATTCAACCAAGCTCCCTCTGCAAATCCGATTCTTGTCGCCGTCGTCGCCACAAAGTCTGCGGGCACATTTAAACTTGCACCCGACCCGAAAATAATACCCGCCGGATTCATTAAATAAAGATTGGGATTGCCGCCCGTGACTTGAATTAAACCATTAATAATCGAAGGATTCGTACCGCCAACGCGAGCCAGAATATTTTGAATTTCCGGTGAAGAGATAAAGTTGGCAATTTCCCCCGCATCCAAGCCAAAACGGGCAAAACTGTGAAATAAATTGACGTTATCTCGCGATCGCGTTCCCCCCTCAATCTTGTATTGATTTCCCTCAGTGATAACCCGAGTTTGCGTGCCATCGTCGGCAGGTAAGATTGATTGAGCAATACCCGTTTTAGCAGCGAAAGTGAAGGAAAATCCCACTCCCGCGATCGCCAGAACGCTCAAAAATACACGAGTGATGAGTGGGCGAGAATAATTCATCTTAGGTTGATAATCGATAATTGCACAGACGCAGGCGACGTTCCTATTGTTCGCGGAAAACTGCTTCAGTTAACTCTGTAATCTTATCAAAACGGAAATTTTCGACCCAATTCATCAAAGCGTGGCGCAGATCGCAGCGAGATTCGGGGATTTTCTCGCAAAGTCGAGCGATCGTCGTGCTATTCGCCTGAATTGCTGCTTGTTCCAAGTCTTTTAACCATACCCGAGGCATCTCCTCCGCCAAAGCCAGAGAAGCCCAACCCAACTCTTGAATCTCTCTCTTCCCTTCTTCTTCGTATTGTTCCTCATAAACATACTGCACCCCCAAATACTGTTCCATTTTTTCAAAAATAACGGACTCGTGAAAGGGTTTGCGAACGAAATCATCGCATCCTGCTGCTAAAACAATCGTTCGCTGTTCCTCAAACGCACTTGCCGTCAGCGCCAGAATGGCTGTTGCCTGTCCCTTTACCGTTGCTTTAATGCGCCTGGCCGCTTCGTAACCATCCATAACAGGCATTCGCATATCCATCCAAATTAGATGAGGACTCCAAGACTCCCAAACGGCGATCGCCTCTGCACCATCTGCCGCCTCCTGCACCTCAAAACCGACCGCCTGCAAAATCTCCAACATCAAGCGCCGATTTTCGGGGATATCGTCCACCACGAGAATGCGATAAGCGTTCGAAGAAGCCAGCCCCACCACCCGAGTCCGTTGCGGGCGTAAAATCGGTTCGACCGTATTGACAATTTGGAACGGTAGCGTAAAAGAAAAATTCGAACCCCGACCTACCATACTCCTCACGCTAATATCACCTCCCATGACTTGCACGAACTTGCGGCTGATGGGCAATCCCAACCCCGTCCCGGTTCGTGCCTGTTTGCCCGTCTGAGTCTGCTCGAAAGCGGCAAATAAGCGCTCGAATTCCGCCTCGTCGATCCCTTCCCCCGTATCTTCCACCACAAAGACGATCTGGGTTGTTTGTTGTTTGTTGTTCGATCCCCCCTGCCTCCCTTGATAAGGGTGGTGTCCAGAGGACGGGGAGATCGACTGGTGACTGGTGACTGGTGACTGGTGACTGGTGACTGATAAAATTATGCTGCCTTGATGGGTAAATTTAATCGCATTATTGAGGAGATTGATGAGCACTTGGCGGAGTTTGCCTTGGTCGCCAACGAGATATTGTGGCAGGTTTTCAGCGCGATCGCAAACGAACTGTAAATGTTTGGCCTCAACTTTGAGATGCAGCATTTCCTCAATCGTATCGAGGAGGGCGTAGAGATCGAAACGCTCCTCATTGAGACTAATATGACCGGCTTCGATTTTAGCGAGGTCGAGAATTTCATCGATCAGTTCCAGCAGATGTTCCCCGCTGCGATTGATAATGCCCAAATATTCTTGTTGTTCCCCAGAGAGGGCGCGATCGCGTTCCATCACTTGGGTAAAGCCGATAATAGCATTGAGGGGCGTGCGCAGTTCGTGGCTCATGTTGGCGAGAAATTGACTCTTGGCTTGATTGGCTGCCTCGGCGGCTTCTTTGGCTTCTTGCAGCGCCAGTTGGGCCTGTTTGCGTTCGTTAATATTTTCAACGGTACAGAATGTATATTCAACTCGTCCTGTTTTGCCGATGGTGCAGGGAGTCAGGCGTACCCAGATCGCTTTGCCATCAGCGCGAATATAGCGTTTTTCGACTTGATAATTCTCTCGCTTGCCTGCAATCAGGTCTTCCCACTCGGCCTTATCGATATCGCGATCGTCTGGGTGAATGTAATCTTGGGGGAGTAATTGTTGCAATTCTTCCCCGGAATAGCCCAGCAGTTTTTCTAAGGCAGGATTGCTATTAAGAATAACGCCGTCCAAGCGCGTCAAACCAATCCCTAGCCCAGAATTTTCAAAAATAGCCCTGAAGCGCTCCTCTCGCTCCTTCAGGGCGGCTTCTGCTTGCTTGCGGGCGGTAATATCCACCACCATCGAAGCCAAACCGACAACATTGCCATCCCCATCGACTAACTTGGTATTATGCCATTCGCAAATAATGATTCGCCCGTCTTTAGTCAGGTTTTCGTTAATGTGGCAGGTTCCTCCTTGCTGTTGCAACATTTCCCGAACAACTTGGCTGGCGCGATCGCGAATCTCGGTGGGAACGAGAACTTCAAAACCCCATTGCCCTAACATTTCTTCCTTGCTATAGCCAAAAATCATCTCGGCGGCGGAATTCCAAGCGACGATCTCACCATCGGGCTTCCATTCTAGGATGCCGATGGGGGTTTGTTCCACTAAAAAGGCCAGTCGCTCTCGAGAGGTGCGCAGATCTGCTTCAACCTGCTGGCGTTCTTGAATTTCCCGTTGCAGTTGGCGATTTTGCCGATCGAGTACCAAACGCTGCTGTTTTTCCTGTTCGAGGAATGTGGCTTGGGCAGTTGCAAGACCAACAGTTGCCGCTAAAGATTCAATGAGTTCGATTTCATCTTCCGACCATTGGCGAAAGCGATCGCATTGATGCAAGCCGATCGCCCCATTCGCTTCTCCGTGATGGGAGGTTCGCACGACAATCATCGATTTGAGTCCCATCTGATGGCACAAGGGTTGCATCCCCTCAAGCAAGGAATCTCGATACACGTTGGCAGAAACCACCGCCGCATCTTGATTGAGGACGGTTTGCGCGTGGATATTCCCCGCCACGGGAATTTCCAAAGGCGCGCAACCCTCGTAACCCGGCATAACATATTCGGCAACGATGGATAATGTTGGTTTGTTGTTTGTTTGTAACTGGTGACTGGTGACTGGTGACTGGTGACTGGTGACTGGTGACTGTTTATAGGTCATGATGTGACAGCGCGTCACTCGCAGAAATCGGCCGATTTGTTCGGCGGCGGTGGTGAAAATTTCTTCAAGCTCCAAACTGGCGCGAATGTCTTCAGTAATATGCTTGAACAGTAAAATGCGATCGAGTTGGCGTTGCAGATTCTCGAGGGTTTCTTGACGTTCGCTTACGTCGGATTGGATGCTAATAAAATGAGTCACGCGATTGTCGCGATCGCGCACTGGTGCAACGGCGATCTCATTCCAGTAAAGCGTGCCATCTTGACGCAGGTTGCGCAGGATCGTTCGATAGGTTTGCTGTTGTGTGAGAGCAACTTTAAGTCGATCGAGTTCGAGTTGTTCTGAGGCTTGCCCTTGGAAAGAGAGGAAATGCTGCCCCAACGCATCGGTCTCGCGGTAGCCGGTAATGGTTTCAAAAGCCGGATTGGTATAGATAATGGGGAAATCGCTATCTCCTCCTCGCACGTCGCAGATAACAATGCCATTACTGGAGGCTTCTACCGCACGTTTGAGCAATCGCAGTTTATCGCGTTCGGATTCAATTCGAGCTTTGAGACTGGTGTTGATTTTATCGAGTTGGCTCAAGGAAGATTGCACCCATTCCCATTGAATTGTAAAGGAATGTTGCAGCGCGTCTAGTTCGCGAATGCCGATGATGGTTGGGGGCGCGATCGCGTCATGCAAATTCTCTGGTAAATCTCGGGTCAGCTTGGATTGTAGGGAAGAGAGGGAACGCCGAATCCAAAGGGCGGTTGCGACTCCCGCAAGAGCAGCCGTGCTGAAGGCGATCGCGCCGATGAAGAGGGTATTGTGCCAACTTTGCTGAAGATCTCCGATAAACTCGCTACGGGGGACGATCGCGACGATGAGCCATTCCAGTCCGCCTTCTGCTCGGAAAGGGACGATGCGCGAGTATTGTGTTTCCCCGTTGATGGTCAAGATTGCAGTTTGAGACTCATTGCTATTTTGCCAACGAGACAGGAGTTCTTGACCGATGCTTTGTAAAGCGCGATCGCGGCTATTCTCAATCGCGAGGCGCTCGTTCCCTTGAGGGGTTGAGATAACAGGTAATTCGGGGGTTGAAGTGGCGATAATGCTGCCATTGCGATCGACAATATAGGCCTTGCCCGTTTTACCCAAATTGAGTTTGCGCAGGATAACATTCAGGGGAGATAAGGGAATTTCGACGGCGATCGCGCCGGAAAATCCGGTTTCGTTATAGATGGGTAGGGTGGTTTGCAAGGTCAGGCGAGATGCTTCGTCCGGGATGATAGGAGACCAAGTGCTGGTTTTTGCTTGTTTTGTCGCTTCGTACCAAGAGAGGGCGAGGGGATCGAAGTCTGGCAGGTTGAGGAGTTCCGTGCGATCGCCGGGTTGAAGGGCAAGATAGCTGCGGAGTTGAAAAGCCGTTTCCTCGCTGCGAAGGGTGGTCGTAAAGGCACGAGGGTTGGCGCGAACGCTATTATTTTCGCGTCTGATGCCGAGATATTCTCCTTTTTCGTTCGCAAATGCCAAACTTTCAATGTCGCGGCTTTCTTGTAGTTGATACCAAAAATATTGTTCGAGGTCGGTGAAATTTTGGGGATTTAAGAGTCCGCTTCGCAGGTTCGAACGGTAAATTTGTTGGAGAATTTGGGGGGGATGAAGATGAGAATGAAGATTTTCGCGAACGCGATCGCTAGCTTCTTCAAGAAGATTTGTTGCGAGGCGATCGATGGCTTTCTCGCCTTGCTGGAGGAATAAAAAACTGACTAACCCGACCGCGATCGCCATCTGTAGCGCGCAAGGAACGCTCAGAACCCAATAGAGGGAGAGTTTTGGGGCTGTTTTAAACCATCGAGCAAGCGGCAATCTGAATGGCATTAGTCGGGTATCTTTAACGATCGTTTTTATGTCTTTTACATTTTACCGACTTATTGTTGGTTATTGATTATTAGTTATTAGTTATTAGCACTCAGAGAGTTACCCGAATAAATCGCCAGTGCCAACCAAATGAAACTAAAAGAGATAAGATGAGTGCGTGTAAAAGGTTCTTGGTAGAGAAAAATCCCGCCAATTAATTGCAAGCTCGGGGCGATGTATTGCATAAGTCCGAGGGTTGAAAGTTGCAAGCGTTGGGCGGCATTGACAAACCAGAGCAGGGGCAGGGAGGTCACGACTCCACAGCCGATGAACAGTAGGCTCAACAGCCAACTACTCCCAAAAGACCCGGAGCGAGCGATCGCCCAATGTCCGACCAATGCGAGGGCAATGGGCGCCATTAGCAGGGTTTCAACGGTCAATCCCGTCATGGGTTGCACGGCGGTAATTTTGCGCAACAAGCCGTAGGATCCGAAACTCCCTGCCAGAGCAAAAGCCAACCAAGGGACTTGCCCAAAATCCCAAATAAAGTTTCCTACCCCCAATGTTGCTAAGAAAATGGCGAGAATTTGCCACGGATTTAATCTTTCTTGGAGAAAAACAAACCCCAACAGAACGCTCAATAAGGGATTGATGTAATAGCCGAGGCTGCATTCCACGACGCGATCGCTCTGGACTCCATAGATAAAAATTCCCCAATTGCAGGAAAGCAAAAGTGCCGTCAATAGCAGGATGGCTAACAATCGAGGCGATCGCCACAGTTTTTGCAATTCTCTCAGTCGCTTTTGTACGGCAAGAATGAGCATCAGCAGGACGGCCGACCAAATCGCTCGATGACACAAGACTTCAACTGCTGGAACGCTATCTAACAATTTTAAGTAAATCGGCAGCACTCCCCAAAATCCATATGCTAATAAGGCATAAATAAGGCCGGAATTAGAGTGTGAAAAAATTTTCATTTATTGGTTATTAGTTATTAGTTATTGATTATTGGTTGCATTCCGGCTCCCCCTCTTGGGTGGGGGCTGGGGGGTGGGTCTAGGGCTGAGTGGGTCAGGGGTGGGTGGAGGATGAGTCAGGGCAATTCTTCAACACGGCATCTAGCAATCCGGGAAAGCGTTGTTCTAAATCCTCTCGTCGCAAAGAGTTGAGATGTTGCGTTCCTGATTTGTGAGAATAAACAATTCCCGATTCTCGTAAGATTTTGAAGTGATGGGAAATTGTTGATTTAGCGAGATTGAAATTAAAAGCACCACAAGGCTGTTCTCCTTGCCGAGCTAATAACTGGACGATTTCGAGACGTGCGGGGTCTCCTAGGGCGTACAGTACCCCCGCAAGTGTCATTTGGTCGATGTTGGGATGATAAAACGGTTTCATGTCTTGCATTATGCCATATCTTTGGGTTATAGTTTTATTGTTCGAGAATCTTGAACAAACGAAACAAGGAAGGTTTTTTATGACTGCGACAGTTTCTGACACATCTCTAGAAGTGCTGTTTCAACCTTTGACCCTCGGCGCGATCGCCATTTCCAATCGCATCATCATGGCACCGCTAACCCGGGCGCGTTCTGGGGTCGAGCGCATTCCCAATGATTTAATGGTCGAATACTATGCTCAACGCGCCAGTGCGGGGCTGATTATCAGCGAAGCCACGCAAATTTCCGAACAAGGGGCGGGTTGGACTCAAACCCCTGGTATTTATAGCGCCGAACAGGTGGCGGGATGGCGTAAAGTTACGGAAGCCGTTCATCAAAAGGGTGGAAAAATCATCCTGCAACTGTGGCACGTCGGACGTGCTTCCCATCCCGACTTCCAGCCCGAGGGGGGCATTCCGGTGTCTTCATCTGCGGTGCGTCCCCAAGGCGAAATTCATACGCCTGAAGGGAAAAAGCCTTACGTGACTCCTCACGCTCTAACTTTACAAGAAATCCCAAAAGTTATCGAAGATTATGTGAAGGCAACTCGCAACGCTCGCGAAGCAGGTTTTGATGGTGTCGAAGTCCACGGCGCGAATGGCTATCTCATCGATCAATTCTTACGGGATGGGGTGAATCAACGCACGGATGCCTATGGGGGTAGCATCGAAAATCGGGTGCGGTTTTTGCAGGAGGTCACGGAAGCTGTTGTCGGGGAATGGAGTAGCGATCGCGTGGGGGCGCGTTTATCGCCTTACAATCCCTTTAATGACATGAAAGATAGCAATCCCATCGCGACTTTTACCCATGCGGCTAAAGTGTTGAGCGCGCTTAATCTAGCTTATTTACACGTGATGGAACCCTTACCGGGTCATTTCTTCAGCTTGGAAGGAGTCGAACCCGCTCATCCCTATTTACGGCAGGCTTTTGACGGGGTTTTGATGTTAAATGGGGGTTATGATGCTTCTTTGGGGGCTTTGGCGATCCAGAAGGATGAAGCTGACGCGATCGCTTACGGAATGCCTTTTATTGCCAATCCCGATTTGGTGGAACGATATCGCCAGAGTGCGCCTTTAAATGAGCCAAATCTGGCGACATTTTACACCCATACCCCTGAAGGGTATACCGATTATCCGGCTTTGGCTGCGTAGAATTTTTCCGACTCCGGAGCGATCGCCTCGGAGTTGACATCTATTTGTGCTATTTGTATGATCTAAAATAGTTGTGATAATGTTAAATTAGTCACAACTACCACATTTCCCATAAATTCATCTAGTTTCGATACAAGCTATCAATATCTCCTTTCCAGAAGGACAATATATTAAAGTGAGTATTAAATTCAACACTTATCTCAAAGATGAAGATTGGATGCCCGCAATGCGAGGATGGCGTTGTGAGGCTTTACTTATTCCTAATGTAAAGTTTGAAGCACTTTATTATGATGGGAATAAAGACGATACGAATTTCAGGGTTGAAAATCATATTATTCGTTGGTTAGGGGATTCAAAACCTAAAGATATATTAGTGATTCTATCTCTGACTGAGGATTCGTCTCAACTAGAACAAGAAAGACTTCGTCTAGAGCAAGAAAAATTAAATTTAGAGCAGAAGAAAGCATCCATAGAAACGAAATGGAAAATTATAACAGCAATAGGAGCGATTCTTAGTGGTCTCCTTACTTTTGGCACAACCTATTTTGTTAGGAAACAAGAATCGATAACTTTGGCAGATCCCCCTAAAATACAGACTTTTATAAAAGCAATGTCAGTATCCGAGAATCAATGTATAGAATCACTCGAAAAAAGTCTGGGAAATTACGGACTAAGAAATATTAATCCTGTTCGAGGAGGCATTTATGCGACCAGAAGAAATTACAATATTTTTATAGCGTGTAATACAGATCTAAACGCTATATTGCTTGTGGTGAGTGGTTCTGACAATTCTGAAGCAAGGCAAATACGAGAAGATATTAAGAGATTACTGCCTTAGTCCAATTAAGGCGGGTTGACAATTTCAAAACGCCCGATCGCCGGACGATATGCCTGATACACAACGATCGACTCTTCATCGTACTGTGCCGTAATCTGTCGTCCTGTCTTCGGCAAGCGATCGCCGCGATCGCCATAAGATTCCCAAATCAAGCTCATTTTCCTTCTCCCTCTCTGCTACCTTTCCCATTCTAAGGATTGGCAACTTTGGAGGAGAGAAGAATAGTTTGACGACTGTTGACCACAAGGGCAGAAAAACCGCGATCGCTCAACTGCTTCAATAACAATAGGGCTTGCTGTTGGTCGGCAGTTTGTTGGATAAAGAGATAAGGGCGAGAAAAATAGGACGCTAAACCAATATCGCGCCCGAGCAATTGCTGCAATTGAGCGGCAATTTCTGGATTATTAAAGTAATCGACAATGACGGCATATCCCGCTCCCAAAGTGCGAGGGTTGTAGGAAGCAACCGGGGAGGTAATGGGAGGTAATGGGGATGTGGGGAGAGGAGGAGGAGAGGGACGAGGTGGGGTAGTTGGCGGGGGCAATGGAGAAGGGGTGAGCGATGGAGAGGGAGAGGGCGAGGGAGAGGGAGAGGGCGATGGAGAGGGCGTGGGTGTGGGCAGAGGTGGGGGAGTTGGAGGTGTTGAAGCAGTGGGAGGAGAATCGGACAAACGAGCAATTGAGAGTTGCAATCTTAAAATATCGTTGATGTAGCGTCCCCAATTGTTGGCAATTTCAACATTTCGGAAACCGCCGATGCGACTGGTGACGTTGTTGCGATATCCGCAGATTTCGATCGCGATTTCTTCTGGCAAACCCCGACGCAGTAATTCTCTCGTATCGGGGGTGGGAGTTGTGACTAAAATGAGCAGTTCGCCGACGGAAGGAGGCTGACAGTCGGGGAGAGAGGCTTGGGCGATCGCGCGATCGCGACTGCCCCATCCTCCCCATAGCAGCGAGACGAAGCAGGCGATCGCAAAGGCGTTGCGTTTGCGGGCGAATCGTACCGAGTTATCTTTCACCATCTCCCGTTTAAGCTGCTGTTTCTAGGGACGCAAGCGGCTCGGGAATGGTGTCCGAAGGAGCCTGAAATTCACCTTTGAGAACGTATTCCAAGCGCAGCTTGAGCCAAGTTGCGAATTGAGGATCCGTCGAAATTACAGCAACGGAGGGTTGTGGGCATTTGGCTTTATTTTCAGCCATTTCCGGTGCTTCTAAAAAAGCAGGTTGCTTGACCAGCCAGAAATCGGTTTCTTTATTGCGTTCTTGATAGTGTCGCGTCCGTTCTTCTAGGACTTCCATAAAGGGTTCTTCTTCAAGTAAAAAACGCTGGCTGGCTAAGATGTAATAGTAAGTTTGCATAGTTGAACGATGGGCGATTGCGCGGGGGACAGTTTTTCATTATCAGGGACAACGTTACCTAGAAGTCAACACGTTAAGTTAAATTAAAATTTTCCCTGCATAGCCAGTTTCATTTCTCGTACCGCCCGTTCCATCCCCACGAGAACCCCATGACTGACGATGGTATGACCGATATTTAGCTCTTCCATCCCCGGAATGCAGCCGACAGGATAAACATTCCAATAGGTCAACCCATGCCCGGCATTGACCCGCAAACCGAGGGAGAGGGCAAATTCGCACCCTTCCGCTAAGATTTTAAGTTCTTTTTCCCGATCGCTGTCCCTTTTTGCTTCGGCGTATTGTCCCGTGTGCAATTCGATAAATTTTGCCTTTGTTTGGGCTGCGGCTTCAATTTGGGCGCGATCGCTGTCAATGAACCAACTTACGGGAATATCGGCACTTTGCAGGCGATCGACAATTTGAGAATAGCGATCGCGATCGGCGAGAATATTTAAGCCCCCTTCTGTAGTAATTTCTTCCCGTTTTTCAGGGACAAGGGTAACGTAATCGGGTTTAATCTCTAAGGCAATACCCACCATTTCTTCAGTCGGTGCCATTTCGAGGTTGAGGTGAGTCCGCACGGTTTCTCGCAATAAGCGCACGTCTCGATCTTGAATGTGTCGCCGATCTTCGCGCAGGTGAACCGTAATGCCATCGGCTCCCCCTAACTCTGCCAAAACAGCCGCCGCCACGGGATCCGGTTCTACCGTGCGTCTGGCTTGGCGGATGGTGGCAACGTGGTCGATATTTACCCCGAGAGTCAGCATTATCAATTCTCAATCATCATCTACGAACCCGATTATACTGCGATTTGCAATTGCGATCGCAAATACTTAAGGACGCGCAAAACCTGCCCGATTTCTGTTTCTTTTTCGAGGGAAAGGGTATAAGAGCGATCGCATTGGGAGGAATTGGCAGGAAGTTGTAGGAAAATAAATTCGAGACCGTTGGTGACTAAACCATAAGTCGGGCGATCGGGATGGGGATTATTAAGTCGGATAAAAAAGAATTTGCGGTAAGGTACTATTTATGTATCAATTAGCTCAGTTGATAGTATTATGATAGATCGTGACCCAACAATCATTATATTGAAAATTGCACCCAAGCGAAACTTATATCAAATCCGGTTAATCAATAGAAATTAAAAGCCAACGGCTTCACACCACCAATCAAATGCAGTAACCCCCCGCACCTGTTCGGGTCTTTCTATCAACACCCGACATCGATGAGCCATGACTTCCTCTAAC
>JBCCVR010000133.1:0-21433 GCA_039194995.1 Cyanobacteria bacterium P01_E01_bin.42
CGCCGGGGAATCAAATTCCCCGTCTCATACGAGAAGTCCTCTGAAGAGGACTCGGCAATGCAAAAATGTTCAAATCATACAATTATACTTTGAATATCCCGGGCGATCGCAAAACCCGACCCAAATTGCCTCTTTTTTGAATTAATAATTTTGAATTTTGAATTGATAAAGGTTATGGCAAAGAAGCCAAAAGGATTCGGCAAAAAAAAGAAAATACCAACAAGAGAGACACGCGAGTTTATAATTGCGTTTAAGGCGCGAACTGTTGAGCATGGGCAAGATTCAGAAAAGGTTTATGAATTGGTTGAGGCTAAGTTAGATGAATCATCATTAGAGGCTTTCCCTTTAGTGTTTAATCAATTGATAGCTAATCAAACATCCCAAGAACGGAAAAGTATTGCAGGACTGTTTAATTTTCTTGGTAGTTTGCTCGCACAATTTCCTCGGGGAGATTGCCAACTCAATCTAGAGATAAGTATTACAGTTTTCCAGCTTGCTCTAAAAGTTTTCATTCGTGAGGTATTCCCTCAAGATTGGGCAAGTATCCAAAATAACCTTGCCAATGCCTACTTATACCGCATCAGAGGAGAAAGAGCCGAGAACTTGGAAAAAGCGATCGCCGGCTATGAGTTAGCTTTGCAGGTTTATACTCCCTCTGCATTCCCTCAAGATTGGGCAATGACCCAAAACAACCTCGCCAATGCCTACTTATACCGCATCAGAGGAGAAAGAGCAGAGAACTTGGAAACGGCGATCGCCGGCTATGAGTTAGCTTTGCAGGTCTATACTCGCTCTGCATTCCCTCAAGATTGGGCAATGACCCAAGGGAATCTCGCCTCAGTACAATTAGAGCAATTTGAACTCACCCAAGAACTCAAATATTTCGATGAAGCGATCTCAGCCTTGCAAGCATCTCTAGATGTGGCTATTCCGAAAACTGATAGTTATATCTATATCAATTACATTTTGGGTCGTGCTTTAGACCATCGTTACAACCTCGATCGACAACCCGAAGACCTCGAGCAAGCGATTCTTTCCTATCACCTTGCTGCTGAAAATACCCCTTGGGAATCCGCTCGAGCCGACTATCTCGAAAAAGCAGGAGATAGCCAATATGAATTAGGCGTAGCACTCACCCAATCCGGTCAATGGTATAAAGGTTTAGCTACCCTAGAAGCCAGCTTAAAAACCTATCGCCAAGTTGACAACCGACTGGCTCGAGGAGATGCCCTTCAGCAGATGGCACGGACTCACTACCTCATGAGCAACTTCGATCAAGCGAAGATGTACTTCCGCGACGCTCTGCGGCTCTACCTTGCCGAAAAAAACACTATTGGCGAGGCGCACTGTCGGGCGGGTTTGGGACGATTGTTCCTGCGACTGAACTATGTTGAGGATGCCCTACAAGAATTAGAGCAAGCCTGCGAACTTTATCACCAACTCGAAGACGAAACTCGCCTCAAAGAAATTCAAAACGTTTACCAACTCGCCCGAAAAGTCAAGGAGAAACAACCCTTATGAGCGACTTTGACGAACTCTTCCGAGACAGCGAAGAGATTTACGAAAAATGGAATCTCACCGAAATCCCTTTCTCGGAAAGTGCCGAAAAAATGACGCGACTCGGGGAAGTTTTCACGGGACGGCGACAAGAACTCGGGCAAACCATCAACCTTCTCCGCAGCCGCGACGCTAAATCAATCCTTGTTTATGGCTGGATCGGTATCGGCAAAACCGCCTTTATTCAAGAGATCCTGTCAGGATTGCGGCGCAATATGAAAAATATTCTCACCGCCTCCATTAAACTCGAACCGAATACCGACCTCGCAACCGCTGCCCTCATTGCCCTCGCCCGAGAAATGCCCGAGGACGACTGGGCGCAATTTCAACTCAATCGCATGGGTTTGCGCCCCGATCGCAACCTCTACGATCGCAAAAAAACAGCAGGAGGCAAACTCGTCTTTGAAGGCAAAGTCGAAGAAACCGCGATCGCCCCAGAAGCCCCGCAATTTCCCAGCCTCAGTTTTGAAGACTTGCTCGATCGCGCCCTGAAGACCCGCGATCGCGTTGTCATTGCGATCGATGACCTCGACAAACAAGAACCCGCACAAGCGAGAAAACTCCTTCTCGATGCCCAAGGATTACTCAAGGGACGGGCGTGGTTTTTGCTTACCGGGCATCCTTCTGGTATCACTCGGGATTATTTGATTAGCGATCGCGGTCTCTTCGATCTGCCCCTCAAACTTGAACCCCTCGACGAAGAGACCAGTTACAAAATGCTCGTCAAATATTTAAACACCGCTCGCCGTCGCCCCGTCGATCCCGAAAACCCTGACGATCTCAACGTCGTCCACCCCTTTACCCTCAAAACCGCCCGGGAATTGTGCCAGATCGCCCACGGAGTCCCGCGCTGGCTCAACCGCATGGGCAACTATATCTTACTTAAAGCCGCCGAACTGGGAGAACCCAAAATTAACGATGAAGTCTTCCAAATCGGACTCGAATACGCCCGCGAACAATTGCGAGGACAACCCGGACTCACGCCTCAAGATTATTACGTATTAGATATGGTCTTAGAAAAAGGCATTCTCTCCGATGCCAGCGTTACCCTCGAAGAATTAGAACGAGTCAAAGCCGAAACCTTCAGCGAAATCCTACCTATTTTGGATAAACTCGTAGAATACGATCTATTGCAAAGAATGCCCACAGAACGAGCCATGGAATACGCCCCCATGCCCCTCTTAGAACAAGCCAGAGACCCAGAAGACCTCGAAAACGAATAGAATCGCAAACTCTTCTTCCTCTCCGCGCTCTCTGCGTCTGGTGTGGTTCATATTCTCTTATAAAAACTCAAGAAACTGAGAAACAAACCAAGCATAGAAAATAATAAATAACCAGCCCTCCCATTGCGTCACCTTCTTATCCTGAGTGACAAAAAACAATAATAAAGACGCGCAAACCATCACCGGAATTCCCAACTGAATCACCTCCGTCGGCATCGTAAACTGACCGAATAATCTCGGAATTCCCATCACCAAAAAAGAATTAAAAATATTCGATCCCAAAACATTCCCCACCGCCATTTCCGGTTTTCCTTTCCTCGCCGCACTAATCGTCACTAATAATTCCGGTAGCGAAGTCCCGATCGCAACGGCACTAATCGCAATCACATCCTTCCCAATCCCCACAATGCTAGAAATACTGCTAATCGATTGAATCGTATACGTTGCCCCAAAAAAGATAAAAACAGAACTCACGACTAAGATCGCAATATCCTGAACCAGAGAATCTTTCTCAATCTCTTCGATCTCTTCCTCTTCCACATTGGCTTCCTTACCATTATCGATCGCGTAAAAAATGTAGAAAATATAGCCGACAATCAGTAAAATTCCCTCATAGAGAGAGAACTTCAAATCCCAAACAATCAGACTAAGCAGAAATGACGAGCCGATAAATAAAGGCAGATCGACACTGACCAGATCGTAATTAATTAACAAACTTTGGGTACTGATAATCGACGCTACGCCAACAATCAAAAAAATGTTCGCAACATTGGAACCGATGACATTCCCGATAACAATCTCCGAAGAATTTTGACTCACCGCCACCAGAGAAGAAACTAACTCCGGAATCGAAGTCCCGATCGCCACAATCGTCACCCCAATAATAAAAGGAGGCAAACCCGCAATTAATCCGACTTTTTCCGCAGCATCGGTAAAAAAATCCGAAGCCTTAATCAAAACAGCCAAACTAACTACAAAAATCAGAATCGAAATTGCTAAGCCGTCCATTGTTGTTTGTTGTTTGTTATTTGTTATTTGTTGTTAGTTTTTGGTTTCTTCCCTCTTACTCTCCCCTTCTTGGGCTACCCATTAGGCAAAAGTAGGTAAAAGGGAGATAGAGAGTATGATAGTCAGTATAGAGTAAAGAAAAACCGAATGACTTATACCAAATCCGCATTGTTGAGGAGGTATTCCTGTTTTTCTGTAGCGGCGTTGCATGCAATGCCGCTACAAGGTTATAGGCGATCCGTAATTATAGTCTGTGGTAACTGGATTTGGTATTACCTCGCTCGTTTGACACCCGATGCCTCTTGCGAACTCTTTTTTCTTCCCCGTGAGTGGCGTTTACTCTGCCATCGTTTTTCACCCAAGAGTTGCTCTCGAAAGCCCCCCACTCTCTAGCAAATGCTACTTTGGATTGCTCCCTTGGGAGGCTTTTTGGCTCGTCAGGGTGATGGTGAGTCTGGGGTTGAGGTTCTCTGGCGAGGCTTGACGGTTTTTGCTCATCTTTTCGAGGGAGCGCAACTGGTTTCTCTATCCCAGTCCTAGCTTCCTTTCCACGGACTTTTGCCTAATGGGTAGCTTATTAAGGGAGGCTGGGAGGTGGGTTGTTCATTGAAGTGGGTTTTTTGCGGGACTGGAGAGGGGTTGGACGGGGACGATCGCGATATAAGGAGAGAGTAATGCTTCATCAACCCAACCGGAATAATAGCGTACCTCAGTTTTTCCGGTTGTTAATGCTAACAAATCCAGATCGCCGCGCATGGTGACAACATCAGGGGTTGTGTTGGGATTAAACGCTTTTTGTCCAATACCGGTGGGACCGCCGCCCACGAGATTGAGCGAAACGCCATCAAACCCACGTTGGAAGCGCTTTCCTCGCCAATACCATTCCGCTCCCGGCCAGTTCAAAGGCGCAAAATAGGCTTGTTGTTTGATTCCCCATTGAGACCAAGTGGTTTTTCCTCTGGCGATCGCCGTGCTGAATCCTTCGGGATAGACAATCTCATAGCGTCCGGGTGCATTATCTTCATAGGCGAGGGGCGATCGCCATAGTACCTCAACTCGTTCGGCTTCGAGGGTTAGGGCGGGTTTTTGGGCCGCCAAGCGATCGTAGAGGGTTACGCCGCCACTGGCTAAATCGGCGATCGCGGTAACACGCCAACATTGCCATTGTTCCGATCGCGCGGCTTCCCCTCCTGCGATGCGGCAAATCCCATTTCCGGTTCCCACCCATAAATCCGTCCCGTCAACCTGCAATTGTGTCGGAATTACGCCAATGAGAGGACTATTGCGGACGTGATAAGTGGCGATCGCCTTGGTATCGAGATCGTAAGACACCAAACCCATGCCGGGGAGATAGGGATTCCCTTCCCCCGATGTCTGCGTTGTCAGCCAAATTTTGGCGTTTGCCGATCCCTCCGCGATCGCAATATCTGTAACGATCTGTCCTCGAATTTCCTCGGGTTGCTCGAGTTGGACTCCTTGGGTTTGGGGATCGTAAATCGCGAGGGTGGCAATTCCTGTAAATCCTTCTCCACTGGGCGCAGACACTGCTACGAACAAGCGATCGCCATAAGGCAGGGCGCGAACGAACTCCGGATAGGCCAGATCGTTCCCTAACTGAGCTTGGCGAATGTCTTGGAGGGTATACAATTCGATGACCGTGGGTTCGGTTGCGCCGGGGGGAACTAACTCGAGTACGGCTCTTTGCGATCGCCGTCCGGAGGTAAAATCCGGGTCTAATACGGCTCGATACTGATAAGTTTGACCCTGTAAGGTGACGGTTTGATAGGAAACTTCTCCTTCGAACAGCAGATCCCCCGGATCGAACGTGCCTGCGTCCGTCGTCCAAGTTTCATTTTCCCGACAGAAAATAAAATCGTAGTTTAAACTCTGAAAGCGCAGAAAACTTTCGTTGGCTTCAATATTTCTGATTTGGAAATCAAAAATATTTAACACATCTCGTTGGGAAGTTGGGGGCAAAGCGGGAGGAGACGCAGGAGGAGTCGGACAAGTTAAGCGATCGCTTTTAGAAAGATTCTCAGGAACGTTCCCATCGCAGGCACTCAACACGCCAATAAAGAAGAACAGCGCAATTGTTCGTTTCATGCAGTTATATTGGATTGAACGGTTTCAGGGGATGAGGGGGAAGGCTGGCTCGAAGATTCGCGAGAGCTGAAAATTTCCAGATCGAACCAAAATGTACTACCCGTTCCCACTTCGCTGGCGACGCGAATGCGAGAACGATGCCGCTCGACAATATTGCGGACAATCGACAGTCCCAACCCCGTTCCTTCGAGGGTGTGAACTCGATTTTCCACGCGAAAGAAGCGATCGAAAATGGCATCGAGATCTTCGAAATCGATTCCCGTTCCCGTATCGGACACTTCAATACGAACTTTGCGAAGGCGATCGCCCTCTTCTGTGAGGGGATCGAAGTCGATCTGATAGGTGCGAACGATAATGCGTCCGCCAGATTTGGTAAATTTCAAGGCATTGCCGACGAGATTGGCAAAGACTTGCAAGAGTAAATCGTAATGTCCTAAAACGGGCGGTAAATTGGCTTCAATCTCACAGCCGATCTCGATGTTTTTATCTTTCGCATTGAGTTGGTGGCTGCGGAGGGTTTGTTCGATGGGGCGCTCGATTTCCACCGCATCTAGGTGATAGGCTTTTGAGGATTCCAAGCGCGAGAGATCGAGAACGTCATTGACCAGACGGGTGAGGCGATCGGTTTCATGATTGGCGGTATGGAGAAATTCTTGCCGTTCCTCTTCGGAAAGCTCTTCTCCGTATTCGTAAAGGGTTTCAATGAAAGACTTGATATTAAAAAGCGGCGTTCTCAGTTCGTGGGAAATATTGCTGATAAATTGACTTTTGGCTTCATTAAGTTCTGCTTCGCGGGTGATATCTTGTACTGTCATGGCAATGCCTTTGACATTTTCGCGATCGCGATCGAAGACTTGGGTTAAGAGAATGCGAATCGTGCGTTCGGCGGGTTCGGAAAGGGTGACGCGAAATTCGTCTTTTGCTTTTTCCCGTTGCAATGAATCCCAAGGGCGATCGCTATGTTCGGGTTGATTTTCAGCAAGATCGCCAAGATCCTCGCGATCGCTAGAATTATGCTGCAACGGTCGCGTCAATTGAGCGCTCACCGAGAGGGGTAGTTCTTGTAAGATATTTTTGCCAATCGTATCTTTGCCTTCCCAGCCAAAGATGCGCCTTGCCGTGGGATTGACCAAAATAATTTCTGCCTCGTTATTGAGGAGAACGGCACCATCGGCAATGGTGGAAACCAGAGTTTCTAATTTGGCTTTTTCTGCGGTTAACTCTTCAATATTTTGTTCTTCGTAGCGCTCCAAACGTTCTGCCATTTCATTGAAACTAAAAATTAATTCTCCCAGTTCTCCTTCTAGAGGCAGATCGATGCGTTGTCGGAAATTTCCGGCGGCAATGTTTTTGACCCCCATCAGCAATTCTTTAATGGGTTTGGTAATGGTGAGGGCATTAAACACCACCCCCAAGAGAACCATAGCCCAAATTGAAATAAAGACCGCGATCGTCACGTCTCGCGTTAAATGGGAGGAGGCAACAACTGTGGGATTGGGATTGATTCCTACTGCTAGAACCCCAAGATAGCGCCCGTCGTAGTTGAGCGGAACAAAAACATCCGTCACTTCCCCCCGTGGGGTTTTATGTTGGCGAACCATGGGCAGTTGCGCATCTCGGGCGTAGTCATCGGGGAGTTCGATCCGGCGCTTAATCGTTAAAGAATTCTGGACTTCTGCCACGCTGTAAGGAATCCCGAAAAATATTTCGCCACTGGCATCGGCATAGAGGAGATAGCGGACGCTCGATGTCCCGCCATAAAAACGACCAGAAAAACGCGCGACTTCGGTGAGTTCGTCTTCGGCAATCAAGGGCGCAACATTATTGGCAAGTAAAAGCCCTAAATCTCGTCCGAAGCGGGTGTCGCTCATGCTGGCATCTTGTTGAATCGTATTCACCGCCCAAAACGTTAGACCGCTCATTAATAAAGAGACGGCGAGGGTTGCCCCTGCCATTAATCGCGTTTGCAGGGTGAATTCCGACCACCAACGGCGGATAATTTCTCGAAGTTGATTGAGGAGTGCCAGCAAGGTAATTCCCGTGAAACCATCGTTAGGGTATTATAGGCAATTCCAACTCATCAGTCACCAGTCACCAGTCACCAGTCACCAGTTATTGGAATTATTGCTCTTCTTTTTCTGCCCAAACGTCGTCAGTTTCATCATTGGTTTTGTCACTGTTGGTTTCGTCACTTGTTTCGGCATTGGTCGCGGGAGAGGGAGTTTCAGCAACGGAGACGGGTTGAGAGCGAACGCGATGGGCAATATCCCGGCGATAGTAGATGCCTTCAAACTCGATGCGCTCGATCGCCCGATAGGTTGCCGCGATCGCATCTTCGAAGTTTTCGCCCAAAGCCGTCACCCCTAAAACACGCCCGCCATTGCTGGCCAGTCCATCGCTTTTCTTTCTCGTTCCCGCATGGAACACGAGAGCATCGAGTTCCTCTGCGTCGGGAATTCCCGCGATCGCTTTCCCTTTTTGATAGTCATCGGGATAGCCTGCCGATGCTGCCACCACGCAAACGGCTTTTTCGTCCTTCCATTCCAAGGGGGGCAAATCGGCTAATTTTTGCTGGGCGCAGGCGATTAAAAGTTTATCGAGGGGACTTTCGAGTAGGGGGAGAATGGCTTGGGTTTCGGGATCCCCAAAACGGCAGTTAAACTCGAGTACCTTGGGGTCTTCGTTGGGAGAGACGATCAAACCCGCATATAGAACCCCGCGATAATCAATATCATTGCGCTTTAACGCACTGACGATCGGGCGAAAAACCTGGTCTTCGATCTGTTCCATTAGCTCCGGCGTAACGATGGGGGCAGGGGCATAAGCACCCATTCCTCCCGTATTCAAACCCGTATCGCCTTCGCCAATGCGTTTGTGGTCTTGAGCGGGGAGTAAAGTGCGAAAGGTAATCCCATCGGCGATCGCAAATACGGAAACTTCTTCCCCACTCAAAAATTCTTCAACCACGATCTTGCGGAATCCTTTTTCCCAAAGGGTATCGACGGCGGTTTTGGCTTCTTGGGGAGTTTGAGCCACGATAACGCCTTTTCCGGCTGCCAATCCGTCGGCTTTGACGACAATGGGAGCGCCTTGTTTGTCAATATAGGTTTTGGCTTTATCCGCATCCGTAAAGGTTTCTCCTTTGGCAGTGGGAACCCCTGCCTCCTCCATTAACGCTTTTGCCCAAGATTTGCTGGACTCGATTTGCGCTCCCGCCTTGGTGGGTCCAAAAACGGGCAGGTTTTGGGCGAGGAGATAATCGGCCAAACCTTCTGCGAGGGGGGCTTCGGGTCCGATAACCACGAGGGAAGCACCCTGTACGCCCGCAAAACGCGCAATGCCTTCAAAATCATCCATTTGCATGGGCATATTCTGGCATTTGTCAAGGGATGCTGTGCCCCCATTGCCCGGAACGCAGATGACGCGGGTAATTTTGTCAGACTGAGCGAGTTTCCAAGCGATGGCGTGTTCCCGACCGCCGTTGCCCACTACCAAAACCTTCATTCCGGCTGCACTCCAAAACGTTAATAGTCGTCGGAGGAAACATTATAGTTCATCAAGGTCGGATCTCGTCCTCGTTCCCGCGATTTTCTTCTCTTCGGCGCAATGCAAATCGTTTACTCGAATTTCTTTACAGAACCATTACATAAGACTTTTGCTCGATCTTACTCTCAAAATAAGAGTATTAGATCTTACTAAGATAAGTTTTTTAAATGTTTTTTTTGTTAGGTAAGTGACTTTTCGTGATAATCTAAATTCGATTCCGTATTGCTTTATTGAATCAATACCAAAAGTAATGATTGAGATTTTTGCAAAAAAGATATTTTTGGTGAATTGCTTGAATCTCGCTAAAAACAAACATACTATCGAGTTTCATAATTAGCTTGTTTGCAATTACCGATCTCGTTAGTTTGAAATTGTTGCTATTCAGGCAAGCGACAATCGACTGTTTCAATTCATAGTATTAAGGAGATGAACGTGAAATCTAAAATCGGGACTGTTTTGACTCTAGCTTTTGTTATTTGCCTAGCTCTTTTCTGGGGTAACACTTCTGCTCTGGCTGATGATGTTGATATTTTGGCGAAAAACAACATTGTAGAATACACCACTACAGGTGGGCCGAGTGATGTGCGGTTTATTTACGAACGACATGATATTACTGCAGGTCAGCCTTTCGAGGGAGTAACTTATAAATATGATGGTGCAACCCTAGAAATCAACATTCGAGCAGGTCGCAAGAAGACACCAGAAGTAGCCGCATCATTCCGCGAAGCTGTTGCAGGTGGTGGAACTCTTGCCTGCTATACCAATGACAATCTTCCCGGATTGCTGAATTTTTGGGTTGAGGGAACCCTTGAAATCGATCTAGACGGTAAAACCTATAGCTGTCCGAATTTTATTACGGCTCAAGGGAATATTTCAACAACAAACAACTGGTGGACTGCCGGTCCGAATTTCTCAAATATTTCTGGTGCCCCTATTGCTGGTCCTCTGGTTGAATATTGTAGTGACAAGAGTGGCGGACTCCCCAAACTTTTGAAGATTACTCCTCGGCTTAATGGTGTTATTCCTTCTTGCGTTAACAAATTTAATATCACGCTAGGTCTTTAGACCAAATTCTAAAGACTTGATGTAGTATTTTTTTACTGTGTTAAACCCAAGTTAGAACTATCTGTCTTCTCTTCCACCGCTATACTTTATGGTGTATGGCGGTGGTTATCTTTACCCTGAGACGATTACGGCTAAATTATCGAGACTAGCGATCGGATCGTCGATTGTCAGGTTTGGCATCCAATCCAAATCACTTATATGCAAAAATTTTTCTGGTTTGGATAAAGGGGATAAATTTGCTGGCCGATGGGAGTATCGACGATCGCCACTTCCACATCGAAAACTGCTTTGAGATTGTCTGGGGTCAGGACATCGGAAACCGAGCCGATGGCTTGGAGTTGACCTTGACGCAACAAGGCAAGGCGATCGCTATATCGTGCCGCCAAGTTCAGATCGTGAAGGACTGTCACAATTGCGAGTTTTCTTTCTCGGTTTAAGCGAGCGAGAAGCTCTAAAAACTGCAATTGGTAATGAATATCAAGAAATGTCGTCGGTTCGTCAAGGAGAAGAATTTGCGGATCTCGAGCCAAAGCCAAGGCTAAAAAAGCTCGTTGGCGTTCTCCTCCTGATAGTTCTGTCACGGGGCGATCGCGATACGCTTCTAACGATGTCCACTGTAAGGCTAAATCGACCAATTTTTCTCCTGCTTCGTCAAGTTCCCACTGCCACCACTGTTGATAGGGTCCTCGCCCCAAACAGACCAACTGATAGACGGTCAGTCCGGAGGGTAAAATTTGCTGTTGGGGCAAAAAACCTAACTTTTGGGCGATCGCCGTCGAAGATAAAGTCTGCATATCTCTCGCACTTAAAAGAATCGTTCCGGTTTGGGGCTTGAGGAGACGGGCAAGTAAGCGCAGGAGGGTAGATTTCCCGGATCCATTAGCTCCGAGGATACTCACCCATTCACCGCGATCGACGGCTAAATTAACGGCTTCGATAATGCGGCGATCGCGGTATCCTCCGGTAATTTCTTCGGCTTTTAGTAACATTTCTAGAAACTTGTTGCAAGGATATGTAAGGTTAAGGAGATCGCGGTGTTCGCTTGAGGGGGTTTGGGAATGAGCGATCGCCCGTAAGAGTTGCCCGATCGCGAGTGTAGAATAGTTAGGGTATCCCAGTCAAGAAAGCGCGATCGCAGAGGTCAAGATGGTACAAACGCCGACTCAACCGGAAACGGAAACCCTGTTACTCGAGTTTCCCAAAACCCTTAAACTCTATGTAACGCCAGAACAGTTTGCGGCTTTAGCTGCCCGCAATCGAGACTTACGACTGGAAAGAACCGCAGCAGGAGAGTTAATCGTGAATCCACCAACAGGCTGGGAAACCGGAGAACGAAACAGTAAAATTTCTGGAGAGTTGTATATCGGGTGGCGGAATGCAGGCGAACCCGGGAAAACATTTGAATCATCCACCGGATTTACATTACCCAATGGTGCAAATCGTTCTCCCGATGCGTCTTGGGTGAGTCAAGAACGTTGGGATGCGCTAACCTCGGAACAAAAGAGAACATTTGCGAATATTTGTCCCGATTTTGTGGTGGAATTGAGATCGGATTCCGATACTTTGAAATCTTTACGAGAAAAAATGCAGGAGTATTTGGAGAATGGGGCAGTTTTAGGCTGGTTAATCGATCCGAAAAATCGAAAAGTGGAGGTTTATCGGTTGGGGTCGGAAGTAGAGGTATTATCCAATCCAACGGAGTTATCAGGTGAGGAAATTTTGCCGGGTTTTGTCTTGAATATGCGTCGGGTTTGGGGTTGAGGGAGAGATTAAGGATAGATAGCAACCTCGCAACTTTTTCGGGGTCATTGAGTTGGTTAGGTGTGATTGGGCTTATGAGGACAGCAGCAAGAACGCGATCGCTCTAACACTACTTGACGCTTAAAAACTCATGAGTTACTATAGACATGGATGCAGC
This sequence comes from Cyanobacteria bacterium P01_E01_bin.42, assembly GCA_039194995.1. GTDB lineage: Bacteria > Cyanobacteriota > Cyanobacteriia > Cyanobacteriales > Spirulinaceae > CCY15215. The sequence goes on from JBCCVR010000133.1 coordinate 12,421, forward strand.
AGACATACCTCGAGTATGACATCCCGTTACCTGAAAGGGTCGAGGAAATCCGGTAAAGACGTTCTGAATACCAAAATGAATATTTTGGCGAAGGCTCCTTAAGGAGTCTTTGTTATTTTAATTTGATTTATTGTATTATTTTGGCGGTGTTGGCAACTTTTTATTGTACAACAAGCTGTTAGCGATCGTAAAAAAACGAACTTTCTTCACCCTACCTCTAGCTTCATCTAGGGGATAAGCACTCTGTACGTGTAGTCTCAGTTTCTTCTTTTCCCGGAATACCACAAAAGGGACAAAATAATTGACCTCTTTGTCATTTGAGTCCAAGATTTTAATAATAGCATAGTTGTTGTTGCCTGCATGACAAATGAGAGTTTCCTTCTTTCCTAATGATTCGATGATACTCGGCAGTTGCTTTGAGAGTTCATATCTTTCAAGGTTAAAGTGTCTAGACTCTTTGGGACCAGAGTACATCAATAATTGCGATTGTTCTTGAGAAAGCTCCTTTGCCTCTTTAGTGAAGCAATGTAAACCATAAGTCACAATAAATCTATACGATTTTGGATTTTTTCGATCTTTCTCATCTAGATATTCAACCCACTTAGCATCAAGATGTGATAAATCGTAGACTGTATCATCTAGTGTAAAACTTCTCCAGTTCGTTACCTCTTCTACAGTATTAAATTTCATTCTAATCAAAACAGCCCTTACAATCTCTATTAAACCATTTCAACTCGTAAAAAGTGCGATCGCTCATGAAAATCAGTTCCGGATCGAAAAGAACGGATTTTCTTGGGCTATCCATTGCTAACTAATTAAGAAACGGCAAATTCTGTAATCTTGCGACGTTCTAGAGATTTATAAGCTAATACGATTTTATCTTTAGAGATGCCGAGATCGACTAATTCATTCGCGATCCCCGTTTCCGTCCCATCGTGTTGAATCCAGATTTTGCCATCGATAATATCAATGTGGATGAGTACGCCATAAATTCGCCGTCTCCTTTGCCAACCCGTTTCTACCAAAAGATAATGCTGACTTTCAGAGTCTAGGACAAGTTGCACGATCGCATCTGGATCGTCTCCCAAAAATTCTCGGAATTCCTGCAATACTCTCACAATCGCTTCGTGCAGGGTTAAAGTTAACGTATCCATGAAACAATTTCCTCCTCAATAATATCAAAGGTTACGAGTTGGATTAGGCGTTTTTCGAGTAAGATAGCTCCGGCTTCTTCTTCAAATATAGATTCTCTGATTTCTTCTGGAATAGCAAGGTAGAGTTGACGTTCGGGATCGTAGCGATCGAGCAATGTTTGATAGAGAATATATTGTCCGAGTGCTTCCTCGAGGTCTCGTATTTCTGAAATACGACGAAAACTTTTGATTTCTAAAGCAATTTTTTCGCATTCGCGTTCGGCAGCTATAAGACGTTCTGCACCCAAGTCTACAAATAGGTTTTTACCTCTAGCGAGTTTGAGACGATAGGGATCGTGGGTAATCGACCAGCCATCTTTTTCAATCGCTGTTTTGGCAACATGGTGATAAGTATCGCGGACTGGCATTTCGATTAGAACTTTTTTGGCTATCTTCTATATTTTTATAATAGTGCTGAACTGACAATCTCAACTCGCTAGAGACCCGATCGCTCATAAAAATCAGTTCCAGATCGGGGAGAATACGATCGCTGCTTTGCCATGAAATATCCCCTCGGTGTGGCGATCGCGGCATATCCTTCCCGAGAAGGATGTTGAGAAAAATGCTTGCAAGGGTCGCAAAAGATAGTATGATACCTAAACTGTCGGTTCTAGTGGAGAGCAGCCGCTAGAGGAAACGGGGAAAGTTCGGTGTAAATCCGTCGCTGTCCCGCAACTGTGATGAGGTTTTGATAATCTCTTAGTCAGAATGCCCGCCGATCGCTTAACTATCAGTTCAATCCACATCTGCGAGGTACGGATGATGCAAATTTTGATGCAAAGTTTTTGGTTTTGTTTTGGGCAAATTTCACGATTGAAGTGCGATCGACCGCGATCGTTAAGGTGTTAGAGTTTCTCATCTTTTAGATTGATTTGAGACGAATCAATCTTTGTTTATTTACCGTTGTCTGGGTACTAACGGTGATGTTTGCATTGCCATTGCAGAGACGCGGTTGGGGTATTGCTTTGGTAACGGCGATACCCGATATAAACACGTGCAATTTTTCGCCATGCTTGCAGTAACGCACTGCCAGATCTTTATTTTAAGGCAATTTTACCAATTGCCTTTCGTTCATCTACCCAAATTCAGAATTTTTTGATGTCATATTCTTTTCTAACCCTTTCTTTGCTTTCAACGTTAGTTTTGCTGTCTCCTCTCTCATCAGGAGTCGCGATCGCGCAAGAAAATGAAGAGGAAACCCCCTCTCTTCGCATTAACGTTACAGATTCAATCTTAGATACTCCCACATCTACGCCATTTCGAGGAGATGCACCCTTAAGGGACTCCACCCGCCCAACTTATGTTATCGATCGCGAACAAATCGAACAACAAGGGGCGAGAACGGTACGAGAAGCACTCCGTTTTCTCCCCGGAATTCTAGGTGATGGAACGGTAGGAACAGAAGTGAATGGATTGAGTGGGCAATTTATTCGCGGTTCTAATACGTCTCAAGTCTTGATTTTACTGGATGGTCGCCCGATTAATGCCTTGGGTTTTGGGGGCTTTGACCTATCCGAAATTACCAGTGATATTATCGAACGGGTGGAAGTTTTACCCGGAGGTGGCTCGACGCTCTACGGTTCCGATGCGATCGGGGGAATTATTAATATTATTACCCGTCGTCCGTCGGAAGATTTTAGCGGCGAAATTGGCGTACAAGTGGGAAGTTACGGTTACAACGAGCAGAACTTAGAACTCAGCGACTCATTGGGCGATTTTGGTTATTTTATTAACTATAATCGCGTTGCCGCAGAAAATAACTATAACTACACCATCGACGGCGTAACCCGAAGGCGGATTAATAATGACACCGAATATAACAATCTTGCGGTCAGACTGGAACAAGAAATCGGCGATCGCGCCCTTTTACGCCTCACTTCTTTTTACCTTCCCAAAGACCAAGGCGTACCCGGCGGTGTACCCATTGCCGATCCAGTTTTTGGGCAAGGATTTTTTAATTCCTTGACCGATAACAATCGAAAATATACAAACCAGTTTCTAAACGATCTTTCCTTGCAACTCAAACTCGGAGAAGGCGACGATTCAGTTATCACGGCGCGGGTTTTTCTCGATTATCTCGATACGCGCTTTGAGAATCGTACTGAGTCCGCCGAAACGCTAAGTTTTACCGCACCTTTTGTTTTACAGACGACAGCACAAACCCAACAGAGTTTCGATAGCGAACAGCGATCGTTTGGCTTTCAAGTTCAACATCGCTGGCAACTTGCCCCCAATCAAAACTTAGTTTACGGTTTTGATTATCGCAACACCAATGTTAATAATTTCAGCGAAAACTTTACAACGGGATTGGTGACGACAAACTTTAATGATGAGATTAGTCAGGGGGCGGTATTTGCACAGTATGCGATTGACTTTTTACCAGAGTGGACAATGGTTTTCGGGCTGCGGCAGGAGTTTAGTAGTTTAATTAATGGGTCTGTTAGTTCTCCCAGTGTCGGCACAAAAATCCAAGCCTCCGATACGACAGTTCTCCGCGCCAATTATATTCGCAACTTCCGCACCCCCACGATCGCAAATTTATTTAATGCCAACCCAACGAATATCGGCAACCCTGATTTAAAACCCGAACGCGGGGATAGTTTTGATGTGGGTATAGATCAATCTATTTCCGATTTTGCCCTGTTACGATTTACTTATTTTGATAATACGATCTCCGATCTCATTGCCTTTCAACGGATTAGCCCTCCTGAAAATGGAGTTTCGGGAACGTTTCAAAATCTCGGACGAGTTCGCACGCGAGGATTTGAAGCTGCTGTGAATGTTCAACCCGCTCCGAATTTCTTTTTCTCTCTTGGTTATACCCTAACCGATCCGAAAATTCTTGATAGTACTAATCCGGCAGAAGAAGGTCAAGAATTACGTTTTGCTGGCGCAAATAAGTTAAACTTAGGGTTGTGGTATGAAAATCCTTCGGGTTGGTATGCCGGACTTTTAATGAATTCTTTGGGGAGTTATCCCACCAATAATACCAATACTGAATTTTTACCCGGTTATACCACCTTCGATCTGCGTTTGCGAGCGCCAATTTTACCCGAACTAACCGTGAGTGCAGGTGTTGAAAATATATTCGATCGCCGCTATCAACTCTTTTCGGGTTTCCCTGATGGCGGACGGACTGTTAATGTTGGAGTCGAGTACAATTTCTAACAATTATCGCCACGAGTTGAGGCAAAATTATGGCTGAATTTAATCCTTGGGTCTCCCCTTTAAATCGTCGCATTGTGGAAGCAACGCCAACAGGTGGAACGATCGAATACGAGGATTTTCCTTGTGCGATCGCCGTGTTGGGTCCCCTTCTCTATACTCTCTTCCAAGAACGCTGGCAAGAAGTCGAGATCGGTCATGTCGTACAAGGGAGCGTTTTAGAACTCTCCTTTGTTAAACCTCCCAAAATCTGCATTTTATACGATGGCTATCTCACGGTAGCAACGGAAGCATGGCATTTACATCTCTGCGTTGAAGCGCATTTGGGGGGTCCTCATTGCAAAACACCGCCAGAGTTGAGAGAGCAGCGTTTAGTCAATCGTGGGGCGCTCTATCGCCGTCTCAATGAGAAAGGAAAGCCCACCAGTTGGGGGATTCAATTTTGGAATGGGGATGGGGAAAAAATGATGAGTCTTTTTCTTCCGAATCCTTATTTAGGAGAGGATGAAGACTTATTACCGGAAGGAAAGCCGCAACTCGAAAAACTCGGACTCTATGAAGCCTTGCGGGAAATTTACGTTTTAGGCAAACAACCGATACCTTTCACCGAAAACCCTCTGAAACGTCCCTATTTAGCCGTCTGTCGTTCCAGTCGTTGCAATCCCTCTCGCAATTGGCAGCCGACGTTTGATGCCTTAAAAACCGCGATCGATGAGGCGGGTTTGGATATCCCCGTACAAACCGCAGGATGCTTGGAAGTCTGCAAACTGGGCCCGGTGGTGTTCTATTCTGGCGATCGCACTTGGTACGTGCAAGCCAAACCCGACATCGCCCAACGCATTATTGAGGAACATTTGGTCGCCGATCGCAAAGTTGCAACGAACCTTTATCCCCGTTCTTGAAATATGCAACGATTCCTTCAGAACAGTCAATGGATTCTCGTGGCGATCGCGGCGATCGCCTCGGGCTGTCAGATGCGATCGACGCTCGAGCCAGATCGCCCCCAGCGAGAGCATTCTGAATGCGTAGAAAATTACGATCCCGATCTGGATTATTTTCGCGAACGCACTCAACCGCAATACGCGACGGGGTTTTCTGTGGAATATCACAAAAACTACAAAATTGTCACCGTTCGCAATCCTTGGCAAGAAACCGATACGACCTTTCAATACTTGCTCGTTCAATGCGGAACGCCCAAACCCGAAGGCTCGGCAGAAATGCAGGCGTTCGAAATCCCCGTGCAAAGCGTCGTTACCCTATCGACAACCCATTTACCTCACTTGGATCGCTTGGGCATTATCGATCGCTTAATCGGCGTGAGTCGCTTTAACACCGTCAATACTGCCAGTGTGAGAGCTAAAATCGAGCAAGGAGAACTCCTCGAAACGAGTTCCGGTCGTACCCTCAACATCGAGGCTTTATTGGAGCGATCGCCAGATGTGCTCCTGACTTACGGAACGGGAAATCCCGAATTCGATCGCCACGAACAATTAATCGCCGCCGGAATTCCCGTGGCGATGGTGGCGGAATATATGGAATCTTCTCCTTTAGGTCGGGCGGAATGGATCAAATTCACCGCTTTGTTTTTTAATCGAGAAGCAGAGGCGAACGAGATTTTTAGCGAGATCGCCCGGGAATACGAGAGCCTACTCGAGTTAACCCGCCAAGTTGAAGATCTGCCGACAGTTTTTGCCGGATTTAGTTATGAGGGAACGTGGTATGTTGCCGGGGCGAATAGTTATGTGGGGCAATTTCTCGAAGATGCCGGAGCCGATTATATTTGGTCGGATTTGACCATCGCTGGCAGTTCTCCCAAAGATTTTGAGGCGGTTTTCGATCGCGCGAAAGATGCCGATTATTGGTTGAATGCGAGTCAAGACTGGAAACATCGCGACGACGCGATCGCCGCCGATATCCGTTATGGGAAATTTGCCGCCCTGCAAAGCGATCGCGTCTTTAATCCCACCGCTCGACTCTCACCCGAGGGAGGGAATGATTATTGGGAGACGGGAATGCTCGAACCCCATCTCATCCTTGCAGATTTAATCGCTATTTTACATCCCGAACTTTTGCCCGATCGCCAACTGAAATATTATCGCCAACTGGATTAAAAACCGTAACTGATAACTGATAACCGATAACTGAAATGACGATCATTGCTCATATCACCGATACCCATCTTTTATCCCATCCCCGCGATCTCCTGCGAGGATGCAATCCTTGGCAGTCTCTCAAAGCCGTTTTGCAGGACATTGCCGCCGTGCAGCCGGATTATCTCTTACTCACCGGAGATATTGCTGACGCGGGGAAATCGACAGCTTACGAGCAAGCGATCGCCCTGATTGCACCCCTGCAAATTCCAACCTATTGGCTGCCCGGAAACCACGATGCGATCGCGCCTTTATTCAACTGTTTTACCCATCCCTTCTTCCAGCCGCCTCAAGGGACAATTTGGGAAGATTGGCAATTTCTCTCTTTAGATTCAACTCAAGCGGGAGCGCAGTGGGGCGAAGGAAAGTTAACGCAGGAATCCTTACAAAAGTTAGAAAAACGATTGCAACGCTGTTCCCTTCCCGCTCTCATTGCCCTCCACCACCATCCCTTACCCATTGGACTGGACTGGTTGGACTCGATCGCCTTGCAAAATGCCGATGAATTCCTCGCTCTCGTCGATCGCTTCCCTCACGTTAAATTAGTGCTTTTCGGCCATATCCACAGTCCCTTTCATCGACAACGGGGAGAAATTGATTTTTATGGCACCCCCTCCACCTGCGTGCAACTGCATCGGGAAGACGACAGCATCAGCGATCGCCAGCCCGGTTTTCGCCTGTTGCACCTTCATGCCGATGGAACTCACAAAACCGAAGTTCGGCGCGTTTGCGTCTTAACCTGATGAGGAATCGCAAGCGATTTGGAGGCTTCCTCCTCTTAACTCTCGTCCTCGCGATCGCCTTCGTGGGGCGCTTGGGTATGGGATCCGTCGAGATTCCTTTTACCGAAGTTCTGGGGATTTTATGGGGGCAAGAACCGACGCGATCGGCATGGCGCGAGATCGTCCTTCAGTTTCGCTTACCCCGCGCCCTCGCGGCGATCGCTTCGGGGGCGGCCTTATCCGTCAGTGGGTTGCAAGTCCAAACCCTCTTTCGCAACCCCCTCGCCGGGCCCTCCATTTTGGGCATTAATGCGGGGGCGAGTTTAGCCGTCGCCGTGGTGGTTTTAGCGATGGGTGGAACAATCGTTCCCAACCTCGGTATCGCGCTGGCTGCCGGGGTGGGGGCGGGTTTGGCGGCGGGTTTGCTGCTCCTGATTTCCCAACGGTTGCAAGGTCAACTGGCTCTATTGGTTTTCGGGTTAATGTTCGGCTATCTGACCACGGCTTTTGTAACAATTTTACTTCACTTTAGCACCATCGAGCGCACCCAAACTTATCTCATTTGGACGTTTGGCAGTTTTGCAGGGGTAACTTGGCCGCAAATTCGCATTTTATTGCCAATGGTGGCGATCGGCTTATTCATTTCTGGATTGCTGTGCGGTTCTCTCAATCTGCTTTTACTTGGCGACGAGCAAGCGCGCAGTTTGGGTTTATCCGTGCAAGCCGTCCGAACGGGGATCGTTCTTAGTGCCGCACTTTTAGCCGGGACGGTGACGGCATTTTGCGGTCCCGTGGCTTTTTTAGGCGTTGCCGTTCCTCATTTATGTCGCAGTGGGTTCAAAAGTGCCGAACATCACATCTTGATTCCAGCCACGATTTTAACGGGCGCTTTATTGGCATTATTTGCCGATGCGATCGCCCAATTTCCCGGTAGCGATACGATTTTACCCCTCAATGCTATCACCGCACTTTTGGGCGCTCCGGTTGTCGCCGGGTTGGTCTGGCGGCGGCAGCATTTTTTCCGTTAGCACGGCAATCTGAAATTTGAGAGCTCCTCTCCTGCTTGGTAGAAAACTTAAGCGGAAGTTATCAGTCATAAATATTATTTATATTTTTCAGGGCTTAACATTTTTGAAAATTATCGTTACGCTAGGAATATAGCAAGTCAGCAAGACCCATCTAGAATTATGTTACACATCGTTGCCCAAACAATCGGAGTTTTGTTTTCCTCGAATCAGACTTCTCTCTCTTCAGATTCTATCACCTTCGATCCCTATCAACCCCTGCGCCAATGGTTGAACGAATTTGAAATGAATGATGCCGCGATCGCCCATTTAATCTGCCGTCTCATCCCCGCGCAATGTCCGTTTGCTCGTAAAATTCAACTGTTGGGATGGAGCGTCCAAATTCCACCATTATGTAAGTTAAATCCCGTTTATGAAGAAGTCGTGTATCTGAGATTTCGCGCCCTGTCTTACCTCGCCGATCGCTGCGGTGAAGATATCGGACACTATTGCTAACACGAGAGGCGCATTATGCCCACAACCCGAACGATCCCCGCTACAAACCAAGCGGGGACAAGCCTAAAATATCGCGATTCGGGAGCCTATTAAAGCGATCGCAGGAAATTAAAGAATCCTTTCAAGAAGTTTTGCAAGCCTTCATTTTTAGCAAATTTTTGCTTATTCAATAGCAATCCAGCTTTGCTATTGACTTCGGAAAGGGTGGGGTAAATGTGAATTCCCGTTAAAGATTTGACGGGGAGTTTATTCGCCATTGCCAA
>JBCCVR010000134.1:0-21430 GCA_039194995.1 Cyanobacteria bacterium P01_E01_bin.42
AAGACTTGTAAAAAGAGGATTTCTGCTTCTTTATATCTTCCTTGATTGTAATAGAGTATAGCTAATCCGTTGCGAGATAAAATAACATCAGGATGTTCTTCTCCAAGATTTTTTTCTCTCCATTCCAAGACTTGTAAAAAGAGGATTTCTGCTTCTTTATATCTTCCTCGATTGTTATAGAAATCAGCTAAATTATGGAGACAAGTCGTAACATGGCGATGTTTTTCTCCAAAGTGATTTCTCGCCACCAATAAACATCGCTCGAACCAAGATTCAGCTTCATCATATAATCTTTGTACTTTACAATAACGTGCAATTCCAGCAAACGATGGAATCAGATCGTCATCGGCAAACGCATCCTGATATTGTTCTGCTGCTATCTCCATGTGAGGAAATATTTTCTCAAAGCTCTGCACCTGCGATTGAGTTGGCAAATCAGATAAGCTCTTGATTTTTGCCGCAGCAACCCTACAAAACTGCTCGATTTGTTCTTCATTTTCCTCCCATGTTTCCCGCTTCTCTGCAAAAAACTCTCGCACTAAAGGATGCAACTCGTACCCATCCCCCTCAAATTTCAGTAGGCTTTGCCCGATTAACTTTCCTCGCCAGCTTCTTAATGTTACTGAGGCAGTATCAGCATAACATTGTTGTACCCATTCCCAAGGTATTGGTGCAAGGGCAAAAATACTCAATTGCATCGCTAATTCTTGTGCTTCCTTGCTCAAAACCTTCCAACTTAACTCGAGTGCTGCCTTTACTCCTCGTTTAGCAGTTATTTTGATATTCTCATTTTTTTTAAGTGCTTCTTGATTCAAAGCATTGTGTGCTAGCTCTCCCCGTAATTCTGTTAAAGTTACATCTGGTTCCTCTTTGATATATTGCCCCACCAATTCGATCGCCAGAGGCAAATCCCCCAACATCCGACAAATCGATCGCGCAGTGTCCCGATCTGCCTCAATTCTCGCCGAACCTGCCAGAGATGACAGCAAATCCAGCGTTTTATCTGTCTTGAGACCCTCTAAAACCAGAGGATTGAAAATTCCGCCCCGTAACGTCGTTCGCGTGGTAATAATGACCTTAAAACGGTGATGATTGGGTAGAAAGGATTCAATCTGTTGAACCTCCGCAAGATCATCAAAAATAACCAAAACTTCCCCCGGAATTGGCCAGTGTTGCCAGCAATAGCCAACACGATCGCGCAAAGGCAAATCCTCTGGAGGATGCAATCCCAAATGCACCCGCGCAAAATTCACAATCCCCAACCCCACATCTACATCCGAATCTCGCACCGAAACCCAGCAAATCCCGCCCCGATAAAAGGCTTTAGACACTTTCCGCCACTTCCAACCCACCAACCCTGCCAACCTGCGGAGAAAATTCCACAAGCGATCGCCCCACGTTATTTTTTTGACCTCTTCCCCGTAGTTAGACGCATATTGCCAAGCGAGTTCCGTTTTGCCGATCCCTCCCATCCCACTCACCACGGCGATCGCCATACTTTGAGATTGTTTCAACGTCGAATGTAGCTTTTTCAATTCGCGATCGCGTCCGATAAAGTTCCGAACGCCACTGAGAGGAAGATTATTCGGACACGCTGCGATCGGCTTGGATTCTAGTGGCTGCGAGTAATATTGGTGAATGTGAGTTTCGTTAACAATTGTATCTCTCGCGTTATGGATCGAACCCTTGACCTTTTCGACATAACCCGCGCCTTGTATTTCATTGTTTTCAATGCCAACAAATTCACCTTCTTGGGATAAGTGATTGACATCTCTCCCCACATTATCGATATTCGGGCTATTGTCGCCTTGCGAAGATTGGTTCATGGCAAGATTCCCATATCTGCCTCAATTTTGTCCCATCTTCCCCAAAATGAAAAGACTACTGAGGGGAAAGGCACTCTCAAACCGGAGTACAATGAGCGATAGCGCCACTAATTTTACCAATGACTGCCGTAACTCCAACCAAATCTTATATCGAGCAAAAAGAAGGCTGTTATCGCATCCTCGGAAAGCGAGTCTCTCTAGATTCTATTGTGTATACTTTTCTGAATGGAAATTCCCCGGAAAGTATTGCCCAATCTTTTCCCACTTTGACCCTTGAAGAAATTTATGGGGCAATTACCTTCTATCTAGCAAATCGCGAACAGATTGATACTTATTTAAAAGAAGGCGAACAATTATTTAGGCAGCTTCAGCAACAAGCAAAAACCGATAATCCTTTGCTTTATCAAAAATTGGAAAATCTCAAAAATTAACTTTGTCCCCTGCTTTCTACCATACCAAGACAGACGATCGCACGCGCGATCGCCTGTCAAACTTTACCCACCCACAGCAACAACCTTTTGGCGATTCTTCACTTCCAAATAAACCAAAAGGGCATTAATATCCGCCGGATTAACCCCACCAATTCGCGAGGCTTGACCGATGGTCAGGGGGCGAACTTTATTTAACTTTTCTCGCGATTCCATTGACAAAGTTTCCACCTGCATATAGTCCAAATCTTGCGGTAACTTCCGATTGGTATTGCGCGTAATTTGTTCGATTTGATTTTGTTGGCGTTGGATGTATCCCGAATATTTGATCTCAATTTCCGCATTCTCCTTTTCAACTTTGTTTAACTCGGCATTTCCCAACCCATACCGATCCAAATCGGTGTAATGAAACCCCGATCGCCGTAACAAATCCGACAAAGTAATCGATCCCTTAATTTTCTGTTGGGTGTCCGCCGTAATTTGCTGCCCGATCGCCTCGAGTTCCTTCACCCGCGTAACATCCAAACGCACTTTTTCCGCCTCGATATTGGCATACTTGCGCTGGAATAACTCCCAACGGCGATCGCCAATCAAACCGATTTCTCGACCCAAAGGCGTGAGGCGGCGATCGGCATTATCAGAACGCAACAGCAAGCGATATTCAGAGCGAGAAGTGAGCATTCGATAAGGTTCTCGTAAATCCTTCGTACAGAGATCGTCGATCAGCGTGCCGATGTAGCTTTGCTCGCGAGGAAAAATGAGCATCTCTTCCCCTTTCACAAAACCCACTGCATTAATCCCCGCCACAATTCCCTGTGCGGCGGCTTCTTCATAGCCCGTCGTCCCGTTAATTTGTCCCGCCGAAAACAGCCCTTCAATTTTCTTGGTCATCATCGTCGGATAACATTGCGTTGCGGGCAAATAGTCGTATTCCACCGCATAGGCAGGGCGCAACATAACGCAGTCCTCCAGCCCCGGCAAAGTTTGCAGCATCCGCAATTGCAACGTTTCCGGCAATCCCGTGGAAAAGCCTTGAATGTACAACTCGGGAATTTCTCGCCCTTCCGGTTCGATAAAAATTTGATGGGAATCTTTGTGAGCAAAACGCACGATTTTATCTTCAATACTGGGACAATAACGAGGCCCTTTCGCATCGATAAACCCGCCATAAACCGGAGACAGGTGCAAATTTTCCTGAATCAGGCGATGGGTTTCCGCTGTCGTGCGGGTGAGATAGCAATTCATTTGCTCCCGTTTCACCCAAACATCGGGATCGAAGCTAAACCAGCGCACCTCCTCATCGGGGGGCTGAGGCTCCATTTTCCCGTAATCTACCGATCGCTTGTCCACGCGGGCGGGTGTCCCGGTTTTTAAGCGTCCCGTCTCAAAACCCAACTGATTGAGGGTATCCGTCAGCCCCACGGCGGCAAATTCTCCCGCCCGTCCCGCAGCCATGGATTTATCGCCGATCCAAATGCGACCCCCCAGAAACGTCCCTGTCGTGAGAACCACCGCTTTCGCCGCAAAACAAGACCCGAAATAAGTTTGCACCCCCAAAACTTCATCATTTTTCCCCAATACCAAATCCGTCGCCATCCCTTCCCGAATGACCAAATTTTCCTGATTTTCGACGATTTCTTTCATTACCTTGGCATATTCCCGCTTGTCCGTTTGCGCCCGCAACGCCCACACCGCCGGACCTCGGGAGATATTGAGAACCCGCTTTTGCAGATAGGTGCGATCGGCCATCTTGCCAATTTCGCCCCCTAATGCGTCTACTTCGTGGGTGAGTTGGGATTTCGCAGGGCCCCCAACAGCCGGATTGCAAGGTTGCCAAGCAATGCGATCGAGATTTAACGTTAACATCAGCGTCCGACACCCCAAACGCGCCCCAGCAAGGGCGGCTTCGCAGCCAGAATGTCCGGCACCAATAATAATGATGTCGAATTCGTCTTGGAAGTCTACGGGCGTTGAGATGGTCATCGTTCGGCGTTAAATTCGGAATTATTTCTATATTGTAGCGGGTCATTTCAACGAACCCGGATCGACTCGAGCGATCGCGTAGTAGACTCAGCATTTAAACATTTCTTTGTTATCCTCCTTTAGAAAGAGGTTTAAGACTTTATTTTTTTTTCGATTAAGGTTGGGTAAAGAAAATTATTTTTTAAATTTAAGATATAAAAAAATCAATATTACCCATCACAAAAACGACTCTTGTATTAACACTCTCTTCACCTTACATTAACATTTTCTTCACCCGAAAAGGTCGGATTTGCAGGAATATTCGAGTTTGAGTTGAAATTTTCGCGCGAGACAATCGCTTTTTTTATTTATTCTCAAAATCGTTCGGATCGTCGAACTTCACAGCAGAATTAGTATCTAGCCAAACCATTATCTAGCACTAGAAATACACTCAAACTCTTATGAAGAATAATTTTTTGACTCGGATTCTACCCTCCCTTTTGAGATCGTTTTTCTCTCAAAAGTTAGCCAAGAATAGATCGCCGCAATGGCTGGTACTGGTTAGCGCGATCGCGTTGCTCTTCGTTATCGGGGGAAATTGGCATATTCCTGCCCGATCGAATGGCTTTGATACCCCTGTTCTTATCGCTTCGGACTGTCCGACGGAGGCAACGCCCGCATCGAACGCACAAACCGAGGCAAATGCGGTAGAAGCACCTGCACCAATAGCAACATCGGTATCTAACGTCAAAGCTAATACCGATGCTTCAGAAACTCCCGCACTCGTAGCCAAAACTGAAATTGCTCCCTACCCCTCCGATGTGCAACGGTTAATCCAGCAGGGATATATGACTGTCGGCACCCTCGGTTTTGACACGCCTCCTTTCTATTTTGAACAAAATGGAAAACTGCAAGGATCTGATATGGAACTTGCCCGCAACATCGGCAAATTATTAGACCTCGAAGTACGTTTCGATCGCAATTCTCCCACTTTCAGCGATCTGATCGAAAAAACCGCTCGCGGAGAAGTAGATATGGCGATCGGCAAACTCAGCGTAACCATGCCTCGCCTCAAACAACTCCATGCTTCTCCCAGCTATATCAAATTCAAACAAGCCCTTCTAATCAATCGCACTCAACTCGCCACTCTCGGCGGAAAAGATAGCCAATCTATCCAACAAATTCTCCGAGAAGAACCTATCGAGATCGGCGTTATTGGCCGATCTTCCTATCAGCGCTATGCCGAACAAAACTTTCCCAATGCGAAAATTGTCGGCTTTAAAAGTTGGACAGAAGCAACAGAAGCGGTCGAAAAAGGAGACGTTTTTGCCATTTATCGCGACGAAGCCGAAATCAAAAAAATCATGCTCGGTCAGCCGCAATTGGCATTAAAACTCAAGTCAGTTCTCTTTAATGACTTAGAAGATAACAAGGCTATTTTTGTCAATGTGAATAATCCCCAATTGGCTCATATTATCGACCACGTTTTAACAGATGTTTACGAGCCTTGGACGACGGAAAGACTCATTGAGGAATTCCACGAAGTTTTTACCAATCCAGAATTTGCCTCAAAGTAAATCCTTATATTTTTCAGCAAAGGTTCAATTGATATGAAATCGCCACAACTTTCTAGTCGGGGTCTGAATATGCTGCGACATATTCCTAAAGTTTTCAAACACCCCCTCTTTATCTTCGCTATTACGATTGGGGGTGCAGCTATCGGTTTTTTACAACCCGATCTAGCCATCAACTTGAATTTATTGGGATCGATTTATCTCAATCTTCTTAAATTTTGTATCGGTCCGATTGTTTTGTCCTGCGTTGCTCTCGGTATTTTCGATTTATTGAGCCAGCGATCCAGTTGGTGGTTTATTATTCGCCTGATTGGTTTTCTCGTTGTTGGCATTGCGGCTTGTGCGGCTATTGCAACTGCGATCGGTCTGATTGCAGCCCCCGGAAAATCCATGTCTGAAGATACTTTAAGAAGTTTGGGGGTAATTCTCAATGCCAATATTGTCGACTTTAGTTTAAACCTCAACGGAGTCAATACAATTCCCCCACCAGAACCGATTTTTCAAACGCTTCTGCACCAATTAATTCCCGATAATGCGATCGCGCCTTTGGTGGCCAATGAAACGCTAAAACTCATCGTCGTTTCCGGGATCTTAGGGGTGGGTATGGCATTTATTCCCCGAGATAAAGCCGAAAATTTGCGATCGCTTCTCATCTCCTTGCGCTTGACTTTCAACAAAATTTTGTTGCTATTAACCTATATTTTGCCTTTTGCACTGTTCAGTATTGTCAGCTATACGGTAGCAACAGTAGATGGAGAAATTTTTCTGGGTTTATTAACCTTTATCATCGCCACGATCGCGGGATTTTTCCTCATTAGTGCTTTGAGCATCGGCTTAATTATTCTCAGATCCAAGGAAAAATTCTCTCTAACTCTAAGTAGTTTATTGCAAGTCTCGGTGGTTGCCCTCGCGACTCAAAGTGTGATGGCAACGTTACCCCAAGCGTTGAACTCCCTCTCGGAAGATGTAAAAGCCAGCAACAATGAGGTCAATATTTCCCTGCCTTTAATTATGACGTTGGGGCGATTTGGTAATGTTGCTTACTTTGCGATCGCCACGATTTTGGCCGTATTTATCTATAACAAAACCTTGGGTTTATCTCTGGTTCTCGTTGCCATTCTGCTGAATATTTTTTCGGGAATTGCCACGGCTGGGGCGGTCGGAATTGCGACCTTAACAATGCTGGGGATTACCTTGGAGGTGTTGCAAATTCCCACCGAAACGATGGTCACGCTATTGATTATTATCGATCCGATTATCGCGCCAGTTCGCGTTTTGCTCACCGTTTTGGTCTCGATGGTTGTTGCGGCTTGGGCCGCCCCCCTTGACAGCGAGGTCAAACACCCCGAGCCGTTATTGGATACCGTGTTAACTTGAGAGGCAAGCAGCATCGCAAATTTTATCAGTTGGATTGGGGGAGGTTAAAAGAGACGCTTACGACTGCCTATTGCCTATTTCCTGCTCCCCATTGATAATTGAGGTCGAGGGATGGCATTTCGACAAGGCTCGAGGAGTACGACTCGAATTCGCCATATCCGATCAACCTGTCGATCGTTGTTCATTGAATATATGCCTTTACCGAGACGCGCGAGCGGAATTTTGCTGCATCCCACCTCACTCCCCGGTGCCTTTGGCATTGGTGACTTGGGCAAAGAAGCCTATGGTTTTATCGATTTTTTAGTTGCCAGCGGCCAGCAGGTGTGGCAAATTTTACCCATTGGACCGACAGGATTTGGAAATTCCCCTTATCTGTCCTATTCGGCACTGGCAGGAAATCCCCTGCTGATCAACCTAGAATGGCTTGTATCCGAAGAACTGCTGAGTGCGGAAGATTTGGCCGATTTACCGGAATTCGAGCGCGATCGCGTCGATTACGATCGCGTGATTACCCATAAGTTTCCCCTCTTAAAAAAAGCCAGTCAAAATTTCGCCGCCCTCGCTACCCCAGAACGAAAAGAAGCCTTCGAAACGTTCTGCCAAAAACAGGCTTATTGGTTGGATGATTATGCCCTCTTTATGGCGATCAAGGCAGATAATGACGGAAAAAGCTGGTATCAGTGGGATGAGGAATTGGCAAAGCGAGATGCGAATGCCCTTGCTGCCTGCCAGGAGAAGTTAGAGAAGGAAATCTTTTTTCACAAATATTTGCAGGCTGAATTTTTCCGGCAATGGTCTACCCTGAAAAAATACGCGAATGAGAACGGCGTGAAAATTTTTGGGGATATTCCTATTTATGTCGCTCACGATAGTGCCGATGTTTGGGCGAACCCAGAAATCTTTCGCCTCGATGAAGAAACGGGAGAAGCGGAATTAATGGCAGGAGTTCCGCCGGATTATTTCAGCGAAACCGGACAGCTTTGGGGCAACCCCGTCTATAACTGGAAGGTTCTGGAAAAAACCAATTTTAAATGGTGGGTTCAGCGCATTGAAAGCATGCTCAATTATGTCGATCTCATGCGCATCGACCATTTTCGCGGATTTGAGGCCTATTGGGCGGTACCTCAAGGCGAAAAGGTGGCGACGAATGGGGAATGGTTGACTGCCCCGGGTGCGGAATTTTTTACGATTCTCAAGGACGATTTAGGAGAATTGCCCATTGTTGCCGAAGATTTGGGGGTCATTACCCCTGAAGTCGAAGAACTGCGCGATCGCTTTGAATTTCCGGGGATGAAACTTTTGCATTTTGCCTTTGATTCAGGCCCGGGGAATGGCTTTCTGCCTTACAACTATCCCCAAAATTGCGTCGTTTATGCGGGAACTCACGATAACAATACAACGGTGGGCTGGTTTGAAGCGCGATCGCTAGAGGAAAAAGAGCGCGTTTGGGACTACTTAGGCGGCGAACCCGCCGAGGGCATCCATTGGGCAATGATTCGCTTGGTTTTAGCTTCTGTGGGCAAACTGGCTGTTTTAACGCTACAAGATCTCTTTGGTGCGGGCGAAGAGGGACGCATGAATTTACCCGGTCGTGCTGAAGGGAATTGGGACTGGCGCTATACCCCCGAGCAACTCACACCTGAAATCCGGGAACGCCTTGCACAACTGACCGGAGTTTACGGCCGCGCTCCAGAAAAAAGAGATGATGATGGGGAATAGTTATTAGCTTGTAATAGGTAAGATTATTTTCTTGCCTATTTTCTCTTTCTCATTTCCCTCTTACCAATCTAAGATCTGGATTCAGATGGGACAAAAGTTGCCGTTTCGACTGCTCCTAGGGTTCCAAGAGGTTTGGCTTCTTGATTATTGATGGCAACGACAACGCCCCCAGCATTTCCGGCAACAACCGTAATTTGCTCTTGGGCGTGCCAAGTTTTCTGCTCTCCCTTCGCCAGAGTCCCCTGATAGACGATTTCTCCATCCGCAACCACTTTTAACCAGCAGTCATCCTGTAAGGTCATAGAAACTACAACAGGGGCATTTGGTGCGGGACTCGGTGGAGCGGGATTGTTAGCGGGGCGATCGCTAACCGTGCGAGTTTCCGGATTGGGAGAAAGAGAAGAAGGGGTGGGAACTGAAGCGGGAGCTTGCACTGGAGACGGTGTCCCAGAATTAGAAGCCGTCTGTGGTGGAGAACTCGAAGGAGATTGAGTGACGGTAGTATTATTTCCCGTGTTAGCTTCGGTATTGCTGCTTGAGGAATCGGCCGCAGTATTCGTCGCGATCGCGGAAGGTTCGGAATTATTATCATCATCATTATCGTCGCGAGTGGCGAGAGAAGGATTTTGCAGGAAATTTTCTCCCGATCGCGAAGCAAGGAGAGAAAACCCGCTCATCGCACAAACGAGGACGAGGGTATAGGCGAGATACCAAGGAAAAAGACGAACTTTATAGCGTCGTAGGGGTTTCCAAGATGTTTGGATGCCTTTAATTTTGGGATCGACGGGAAAAGCAGACGCAAAGTCTTTCCCTTCTAAACCGAGAGCGTCGGCAAATTGTTGAATTAAAGCACGAACGTAGACGGGTTCGGGTAAGTCCCGAGCGTTTGCCCCTTCAATTGCTGTAAGCACGCGAACCTTAATTCGCGTTCGCGTCTCTAACTCCTCGAGAGATAGAGATTGCTTTAGGCGGATTTCGCGGAGATAAGCGCCTAATTCTCTGAGTTTTTCCTCTTGGTTTTGAGTTAGATCGATTTGCTTATGCATTACGAGGGGCTCCGTGAGTCTACAGGCTTTTTGAGCGCGGATAAGAATTGAGCAGAAGGGGAAGAAGAAAGCGCGTGGATTTCGCCTTCGGAGAGAAAACGATGACATCCCGACTTAAGGGAAGCGCGATCGCGGCGATTGAGGGAGAGAGAGCCAATGGCACTGCGATGCAATTGCATGACAGGATAGCCCAATTGTTCGGCAATTCGACGAATTTGACGATTTTTTCCTTCTCTTAACACAATCTCCAACCAAGTTTTATCTTCACTGCATCTTAAAACATCGACGCGAGCGGGCAAAGTGGTTCGACCGGAAAGCATCATACCTTGTCGCCACTGTTGCAGGGTGGATTGGGGGGGATGTCCCTTCACCCAAACCCGATAGGTTTTGGGCAAATGATAGCGCGGATGGGTCAATGCTAGGGTAAAATCCCCATCATTCGTTAAGATTATTGCTCCAGTCGAGTTGATGTCCAAACGTCCGACGGGATGAATTCCCATGCCTTGTCGGTACTTGCCAGGAAGCAAATCGAGGACGGTTTTTCGTCCTTGGGGGTCTCGGCAGGTGCAAACGACTCCTTTCGGTTTGTTCAACAAAATATAGACTTTTTTGGGGGGCTTGGGAACGATCTCCCGACCGTCAATTTCCAAGCGATCGCCTTCCAAGAGATCGGCTTTCTGACCCAAATGGGCCAATTGGCCGTTGACTCGCACGCGACCGGCTAAGATGGCGGTCTCAGCCTGCCTGCGGGATGCAATCCCATATTGGGAAATTATTTTTTGCACCCTCTCCTGCATGAAAGTCTACTCCAACTCAGTAGGAATACAAAACGTAAGCATACAAGACCAAAACAACCACAACTCGGAAAAATGGCGATTCAGTGCGACCAATAACATTAAGTTGGGTACGCATTTTGGTAAAGTATGTCCAAATATTAACAGGGTTCTGGCTGATATTGCGGGTAATTTTCCCCAAATCGCCGAAAAAATTGAGAGAAATTTCTGTAGGTTTGAAGCACTCTTTCTCTCGCTACGATAAAATCATTTCTCGATTATGTCAATGTCGATCTCGAACACTTCTCGCGGACGAATTAGTAAGCTACTTTCCCCAGCCTTGGGGTTCTGGCTGCGATCGCAGACCGATCGTCTCGACCGTTTGGAGCTCGATATTGTCGGGAAAAATCGACAAATCCTGACAGGCTATGTTCCCAAGGTCTCTTTGGCATTTGAGGGAGCCGTTTATCAAGCCTTACATTTTCGGCAGGGTTGGGCGATCGGGGAAAATATTCGGATTAATTTAGGGCAGGTCATTCAGGGCAAACCCCTACAAATTCTCGAACCCATTACCGTTACTGGGGCAATCTTACTCGAAGAAGCCGATCTTAAAACTTCTTTAAATTCTCCGCTATTGGCAACGGCATTAAAAGATTTTCTCGTCGGTTGGGCTGACATTCCCGAAAATGGCGATCGCGACGAGGAACAAAATCGTTGGGAAGATTGGGATATTAACTGGCACGATTTAGAGATTCTAGCCGGGGAAATTGCTCTGGCTGGCACGCTGACTGCACCCGATCGCGCGACAACTTCCCTCAGCCTGCGATCGGGCTTGGAGATCGTAGAAGGATCGCAACTGCGTTTATCTCCTTTGGCGATCGAAAACGCCTTTTTTGCGTCAACGCCGACTGAGTTTTCTTTCGATTTAGGCTCGGATGTCAATCTGGAAACGTTAAGTTTATCCGAAAGGAAGTTATCGATTAAAGGTGAAATTGTTGTTCAGCCCTCGACCCACCCCCCAGCCCCCTCCCAAGAGGGGGAAAGCAAGAGGGAGAGCGCAACAACCAATAACTAATAACCAATAACCAATAACCAAACTAACCAATAACAAAATGGATAAAGACCAATACAAGCAAAAAATGCAGCGACGGAAGGAAGTGCAAGAACAAAGACTTGCAGAACGATCGCAAGAAAAGGGACTAATTCTCGTTCACACGGGTAATGGTAAGGGCAAAACCACCGCCGCATTAGGAATGGTCTTACGATCGCTCGGTCATGGTTATCAAGTGGCGATCGTGCAGTTTATTAAGGGAGCGTGGGAACCGGCAGAAAAAGAGATTTTGGGGCGTTTTTCCGAGCAATTGGTTTTTAAGGCCATGGGAGAGGGATTTACATGGGACACCCAAGATCGCGATCGCGACATTGAAAAAGCGCAAGAAGCGTGGCGGGCTGCTCTAGAATACATTCGCGATCCCCATTATCGTCTCGTTCTGCTCGATGAAGTGAATATTGCGCTGAAATTGGGCTATCTCGAAGTTGAAACGGTTATTGCAGGATTGGCAGAAAAACCGGAAGATTCTCACGTCATTTTGACAGGACGGGGCGCACCGTCAGAACTCATTGAAAGAGCCGATCTTGTCACAGAAATGACGCTCATTAAGCATCCTTTCCGAGAGCAAAATATTAAAGCACAACCGGGGATTGAATTTTAATGATAGACAAAAGGTAATTAAGTACCAGACTTAACTTATGGAACAAAAGCGACAAACTGCCAGACAGTTAGCCAAAGAATTTCTTAATAGAAATGAACCGTTGAACTGGTTTGAAACATTGTACGAACTGGCAGAAGGCAATGAAAAACTCATTCCTTGGGCAGATATGACCGTGAATCCTAATTTGGCGAGTTGGTTGCAAAAAGAAAAAATTGTAGGAAATAATGGCAATGCGTTAATTATTGGCTGCGGTTTGGGGGATGATGCGGAGGCGATCGCTAAATTGGGATTTAAGACAATCGCCTTCGATATTGCCGAAACAGCAATTGCATGGTGTAAAAAGCGATTTCCTGACTCTTCCGTTAAGTATACCTCGGTCGATTTGTTTGCCTCACCCGCATCGTGGCAAGGAAGTTTTGATTTTGTTTTGCAGATTATATTGAGCAAGAAACGCCACCCGTGCGACGTTTTCGGGCTTGTTATGGTAATAATGTCGGAAACTAAGTTCGCGAACGGATTCTCCTACTATTGATTAGCAGGAGAATCGAGCATAAACAGATGCGATCGCGCTATTCTAGCTTGGGCGACCCCGGATTCTTAAAGGCTTTTTCAGCATTAACATTTGCGATCGCCGGATCGGGCATCGGTTAGAATTGATAACGGTTAAGTGTTAACGATTGGCTGAAAACGCATGACGCAAGCAAAGAAAGCCCTGATTACGGGAATTACTGGTCAAGATGGTTCTTATTTGAGCGAACTCTTACTCGATAAAGGTTATGAGGTTCACGGGATTATCCGGCGAACCTCTACATTTAACACGGATCGGATCGATCATATTTACGTCGATCCCCATAGCGACGACGCGAAATTTTTCCTTCATTACGGGGATCTGACCGATGGAACGACCTTGGGGCGAGTCGTCGAAGAAATTCAACCCAATGAAGTCTATAATTTAGGCGCTCAATCTCACGTTCGAGTCAGCTTCGATTCCCCAGAATATACCGTGGATTCCGTGGCCATGGGCACCCTGCGACTCCTCGAAGCCGTGCGAGACTATCAACAGCGCACGGGTAATGAAGTTCGCTACTACCAAGCGGGCTCCTCAGAAATGTTCGGCAAAGTCCAAGAAGTCCCGCAAAAGGAAACAACCCCTTTTTATCCTCGCAGTCCCTATTCTTGCGCCAAAGTTTACGCCCACTGGCAAACAATCAATTACCGCGAATCCTATAATCTCTTTGCTTGTAACGGCATTTTGTTTAATCACGAAAGTCCTCGTCGCGGCGAAACCTTCGTAACTCGCAAAATCACCCGAGCCGTCGCGCGCATCTTTGCCGGACAGCAAAAAGACCTCTATCTGGGCAATTTGGACTCTAAACGAGATTGGGGTTATGCCAAAGATTACGTCGAAGCGATGTGGTTGATGCTACAGCAAGACAAACCCGACGACTACGTGATTGCCATGAATGAGACCCACTCCATTCACGAGTTTCTCGAGCTTGCATTTAGCTACGTTAATTTGAACTGGAAAGATTACGTCAAATTCGATCCCCGCTATTTGCGTCCGGCGGAAGTCGATTTACTCATTGGCGATTGTAGCAAGGCCAAAGAAAAATTGGGCTGGCAACCTTCTGTTTCGTTTGAGGAATTGGTGCATTTAATGGTCGAGGCCGACTTAGCCGCTTTGGGACATTCCTCCCCCAATAAAACCGAGAAAATCGGGCAGAAATTGGTGGAAGATAATGCCTATATCCGGCAAAATAGGGGCAACACCGTCGATTAACCGAAACCATTGACAAGAGGCAAAAAAATACAATGTTAGACCTACGGGATAAGCGAATCGTCGTAACGGGCGGTGCGGGCTTTTTAGGCAAGCAAGTCATTGCCCAACTGCACCAAGCCGGAGCCAACCCAGAGAAAATTTTCGTGCCGCGATCGCAAGAATTTGACCTCTGTACTTTGGAGGCTTGCCACCGCGTCGTCCAAAACCAAGATGTCATCATTCACCTCGCGGCTCATGTCGGCGGGATCGGTCTCAATCGAGAAAAGCCCGCCGAATTGTTTTACGACAATCTCATGATGGGGACTCAGCTAATACACGAAGCCTATAAAGCGGGCGTGGAAAAATTCGTTTGCGTGGGGACGATTTGCGCCTATCCCAAATTTACCCCTGTCCCATTCAAAGAAGACGATCTTTGGAATGGCTATCCCGAGGAAACCAATGCCCCTTACGGTATCGCCAAAAAAGCCCTCTTGGTTCAACTCGAATCCTATCGACAGCAATATGGTTTCAACGGGGTGTATCTACTTCCCGTCAACCTCTACGGACCCGAAGATAATTTTAATCCCAGCAGTTCTCACGTGATTCCCGCCTTAATTCGCAAAGTCCACGAGGCACAACAACGAGGAGATAAAACCCTCCCGGCTTGGGGGGATGGCTCTCCCACGCGGGAATTTTTGTACTCGACCGATGCGGCTCGAGGCATTGTCATGGCAGCACAAAAATATAATGAATCCCAACCGGTGAATTTGGGAACAAATCGGGAAATTTCCATTCGAGATCTGGTAGAACTCATTTGCCAATTAATGGCATTTGAAGGCGAAATTATTTGGGAAATAGATAAGCCTAACGGTCAACCCAGACGGTGTTTGGATACGCAACGCGCCCAAGAAAAATTTGGCTTTGTTGCGGAAGTTAGCTTTGAAGAAGGCTTAAAAAATACCATCGAATGGTATCGAAAAAATGCTGAATAGTTGACTATAAAAATGGGCAAAGCAATCATTTTTCGAATGATTTTCGCGTTGTTTGTAGCAGGGTGCGCTACCGGATTTGCTTTTATCAATCCAATTCCCGTGCTAGCCCAGTCTTCACCGCAGAATCAACAACTCAACGATCTCTTGCGTCAAGCCAGAGAGTTTATCGATGCAGGCGATTACGATCGCGCCATCGCTACCTACGAAAGAGCCGCCTATTTCGATCGCTACAATGCCAAAATTTACTCTGGCATCGGCTATCTTCGCACCTTGCAAAGGCAATACCGCGAAGCCGCTCGCGCCTATCGACAGGCACTGGAACTCGAGCAAAACAATGCCGATTTTTACTATGCCTATGCTTATTGTTTGGCACAACTGCGGCAAAATCGCGAAGCCGCTCGTGCCTATGAGCGCGCCATTCAACTGAATCCCCGCCATATTAAAAGTTATATCGGTCGGGGTGTCGTTCTCATGCGAGAAGGGGAACACGCTCGCGCTCTGCCCATTTTCGAAGGGATTGCTCGCACTAATCCGGGGAATGGTAGCGTTTATGGATTGATGGCGACGGCGCTTTTAGAACTCGATCGCGGCAGAGAGGCGATCGAGCGCTTGCAGCGAGCCGTACAACGCTATCCCAATAATGCGGAATTGCAGTTACAACTCGGTATGTTTCTAGCGGGACTGACGGACAATCAAGAAGGGGCGACGATCGCCCTCCAAAAGGCGGCTCGCTTGAACCCCAACGATCCCCGCGCCCAACTACAAATTGGTTGGATTTACCAACAACAAGGACAGGAAGAACTGGCGCGAGATATGTTTAATAAAGCCTCGGTGACGGGTTATGATTCCTTTGGGGTACAAATGGAAATCGGCAATCTCTTTCTCGAGCAAGACTCTTATTTAACGGCGACTATTGCCTATCGTCGCGCCGTCCAACTCGCTCCCAATAGTCCAGAAGCCTTTCATCAACTCGGCTTGGTTCTCAAGGCCAGAAATCGTACGGCAGATGCGATCGCGGCATGGAATCGTGCGATAACTTTATATCGCGAACGAGGTGATTTTGCGGGCATTCAGACCGTTCAAGCCTTATTAGATGAAGAAGAAACAACGCGCGATCGGGTCTTTGAGCCGTTTAATTAATTGTGGGAAAAATTATGATGCGATCGGGTTTATTATTCTCAATTTTTTCTATTCTTCTGAGTTTTCCCGCTCATGCCGCCAATCCCAACCATATCGATCGCTTAGTCAATACAAACTCTTGTCCCCGATGCGATCTTAGAAATGCCGATTTAACTCGCGCCGAGTTGGCGGGAGCAAATTTACAGGATGCGAATTTAGAAGGGGCGAATTTAAGCGGTGCAAACTTACAAGGCGCTAATTTGCAACGGGCAAATTTAAACGGCACGCAATTAGTTTTAGCAGACTTTTTGGGGGCGAATTTACGATTTGCGCGATTAACTCCCATTGGCGAAGGAGAAGCAAGACGGGTTGTTAATTTAGATAGTGCCAACTTACAGGGAGCGGATTTATCCTCGACTCGCTTAGAATTCGCCCTGTTAAATCGCGCAAATTTAAAAAATGCTAATTTAGCGTTTGCCCAAGTATTTGCGACCGATCTCAGACAAGCTAACTTCGATCGCGCTTTTTTGGGGGGGGCTAATTTTGCTAGTGCCAATTTAGAACGGGCCAGTTTAAAACGAACAGATGCACAAGGTGCAAATTTTGTGAGTGCCAATTTAGAGCGCGCGACCTTAACATTAAGCGATCTGAGGAATAGTAACTTTCAAGGTGCTAACTTATACCGCACGATCGCAAGGGCGACGGATTGGGCAGGAGCAAATTTAGTTAGCGCGCAGTTACGAGAAGGAAACTTTAAGGAGGCAGGTTTTGTTAAGGCGAATTTGAGTTCGGCTAACTTGAGTCGGGGTAGTTTTCAAAACGCGAGTTTTAATTGGGCAAATTTAGAACGAGTTGATTTAGAAGAAGCCAATTTGACGCGAGCTAAGTTGGCGATCGCCAATTTAGCCTATGTTAATTTGACAGGAGCGATTTTGCCTTCTGCCTATCTGCACGGAAGTAATCTCGCGAATAGCAATCTGAGCGGTGCAAATCTATCTCATGCGACATTGAGAACGGCAAAACTAACCCAAACAATTTTGATTGGCAGTACCTTGGAAAAAGCCGATCTAAGTCAAGCGGAATTGATAGATGCCGATTTGAGTTATACGAATTTACGAGAAGCAAAGTTAATTGCTGCAAATCTAGAGCGGGCAAATCTGAAGGATGCCAATTTACAACTGGCCGATCTGAGCGAGGCGATTCTTCTCAATGCCGATCTAACCCGCGCCGATCTTACCGATACAATCTTCAAAGGTGCAACGTGGGTTAATACTCAGTGAATAGTTAGCAACGATTGGTAATCCATTAACAACACTTCGGCTGCGCGGCTGCTGAGCTTGTCGAAGTACACTGCAAGCCAATACCTAATAACCAATAACCAATAACCAAAATATGAACACTCCCAGCCATTACGTTTTTAATATTGCTTTGTTAGGGGCGGTTGTCAATCCCAAAGACATGGCAAAAGCGAAAATTGCGATTACTGTTGGCTCGATGTTTCCAGATGTCCCTATTTTTATCTTTTATCTGATTACAAAATTTATTCAAAGATTACCGGAGGATCAAATCTGGAACGAAGCCTATTACGATCCGTCTTGGCATAACTTTATCGCTTTATCACATTCCATTGCCGTTACTGCGATCGTAATTCTCATCTGTCTTTATTTTCGCTGGACGATCGCGACGATTTTCTTTAGCAGTATGCTGCTTCATTGCTTATTCGATCTGCCTTTTCATCATGATGACGCGCACCAGCATTTCTTTCCTTTCAGTGACTATCGTTTTATCAGTCCGATTTCTTATTGGGATCCCCAACATCACGGTACTTTTGTTGCATTGGGAGAATTGCTCGTAGTTTTAGCAATGACTCCATTCGTTTTTAAAATGCTCGATACGCGGATTGCAAAAATAATTTTGATTGGCATTAATGTTGTTTATGTTGTCGGCTATGCACTTTTTTATGGCGGTTTATATCGTTTCTTTAGCTGAAAATGTATGTGGAGGAGATTATGCCTTTCAGTTCTTACAAAACAATTGATTCTGTTCTTAAAGAGTTTCAAGTCACCTATACTCAAGAAAATTTTATTGTTGAGACGGATGTTGAAGTTTCCAGTTTTTTCCGAGAGGATTTAGAAATTGTAATGCAGGATGGCGCTCCAGAATGTTCTGAATATGCCATTTGTGAAAATTTCATTTACCCTGCTTTAAGAGAAGTCTGGAAAAACTACCGACAAAAATTTGTTCTCTGGAGTCACAAATCCCTGAATTATGATGAGAAATTATCTGGTTTTCCAGAATATATTCTCGCGCAAAAATCTCCTTTAGGAAATGTGGTTTTTGATAAACCTTTCTTTATTTTAATTGAAGCAAAACAAGACAATTTTGAATATGGTTGGGCGCAATGTTTAGCAGAAATGATTGCCGCACGAGAACTGAACGAGAGACCCGAACAAGAAGTCTTTGGAATCGCTTCTAATGGTCAAGTTTGGCAGTTTGGCAAACTTAAAGAAAATCTTTTTACCAAACACAAACGATTCTACCTGATTGGGGATCTCGATCGCTTAATCGGCGCGATCGACTATATTTTTAAGCAATGCGAGCAATGGGTAGACAACAAATAGCGATCGCAATTCATCCTAGCGCTCCCTCTCCAAAGAAAGGGAGTGCGAGAGAAAACGACACAGAATGCCTCTTGTTAATCTCTAAAAAACCATTGATAGGCAAGATAGCCAAGGGTCCCGATAATGCCGAGAACCAGTAAAGAAGTTATCAAGCGGAGAACGCCACTAACAACGGATAACACCAGACAGGCACCGAACAAAACAACTAAGACTCTCCCCGCCGGAGGCAAACTGGCGAAGGTCGTTTTCAGCATATCGGTAGCGCGATCGAAATTTAAGGTCTCTGGGGTTGAGCGATCTGGCTGAATTTTGGGGTCGGTAGGGTTCTGGGTTTGAGTGGGGCTAGCGGCTTGATGTAGCTCTGTCTCTAGCTCCTGTAGCTTTTGTTCTAAATCTCGATTGCTGGGAGAAGTCATAAGAATCTCGGATTGGCAAATTTAGCGATCGCCAAAAGAAACTTTTAGCGATTATACTAGCTCTATTATCGAATAAAAATCTAAAGTTGGAGTGGCTCTCCCCAAATTCAGACAGTTCAAAAACAGTAACATCCTGCCGGGGAACTGAGTGGCTCGACGGAATAATAAGGATGAAGGCAAACTTAAGTCAGAATTCACCGAAAAAACTATGCTCTGGACACGATCGCTGGTCAAAATGCTGTCTTCTGCCGCCATTTTCGTTGGCGTGCTCAATGTCGGGGGAATGCTTGCCGAAACTATCGCCATTCGACCCCAACCAAACTATAACAAAGTCTTAAGCGGGCGATCGGGAGGCTCCGTCGCGACGAATGATTGCGGTTTTGTTGCCAATAGCCCCAACCATGTCATTACCCTAGATACAGATATCGATTCAATGGAAATTAAGGTACAAGTAGAAGGGGGCGAGCCAACGCTTTTAATTGACGGTCCCGAC
The DNA here is from genome assembly GCA_039194995.1 of Cyanobacteria bacterium P01_E01_bin.42. Classification (GTDB taxonomy): domain Bacteria; phylum Cyanobacteriota; class Cyanobacteriia; order Cyanobacteriales; family Spirulinaceae; genus CCY15215. The sequence goes on from JBCCVR010000134.1 coordinate 19,818, forward strand.
GGTCGTTTTTGCACCCGTGCCATCAATGGAGAAGCTGATATTAGTGGATTTTGGCCGGGAGGTTCCTACTCCATTCATGTTGGCGATAACTCCGGCTCAAACAATCAGTACAATTACACCCTCTCGATTCGTCAGTAATTGAGGGAGAGCAATCATTGAGAGAGAGCTTATTTTGAGCCAGTGCCTTAATCTTCTTTGAGTTTCTTGGCAATTTGTTCTAAATCGTGGATAATCTCTTCATCCACAACGGAGAGCAGATTGTCAAGAGTTTTTAGTAGTTCGCCTTCCCCCTGCTTGAATTCCTGTGTCAATGCTGCTTTCACGTATCGCTGTTCGACTTCCCGCAAGCCAAATAATTCCGAAATAGAGTTTAACTCCCTAATGCTCACCCTGCGATCGGCAAAAACACAGCGCAGTAATCCTTTAAGATCGAGATTTTCCTCTGCTTCTTCTTGGGAATACTTTTCAACCTCAACAGACAGCGCTAGATCGAGAATTTGTCGTAGCTTGCTTTCCGCAGGAACTAAACAAAGAAAAGGGATAATCTTTTTAAATAAATATTCTTTTAAATCTTGTTCTTCAAGTGTATCTTTCACTGTTTGAATGCCCCTCTCAGCAAGTGTTTGCAGTTTAAAATATAACATTGAGAGGGGACGAGTACCAAGATTTTCACGCAATAACTGGAATTTGCGAGGCAAGTTGCGATTCAATTCTTTTGATGAGGTTCAAAATAACGCGATAGTTTTTTCGATCTTGTCGAGCATAGAGGCAGTTTGCACCTTGATGTAAATCCTGCAAAGCTGCTTGAATCTTGCCCATTTTTTGCCAGACTAAGCCTCGATTAATATAAAATTCCGCTCGATCGCTATCTCGCTCTAATGCACGAGAAAAATCGCGAATTGCGGCGAGATAGTTCTTATCTTGCGAGCCTAAATAACCGCGATTAAAGTAAAAATCGGGATTGTTGCGATCGCAGTGAATGGCGACAGACAAATCGGAAATTGCTTGCTCTAAGTTTCCCATTTTTGCATAAGCCAAGCCGCGATCGTTATAAACTGCTCCGATTTGTTCTGGAGTCAGGGGCGTATTCGTTGCCAGAGATCGATCGTAATCCTGCAACGCGCGTTCGTAATTTTGCAATTCAAAATAAGCCAAAGCCCGATTATAGTAAGCCGTAAACTTATCGGGATCGAGTTCGACAACGCGAGTATAATTCGCGATCGCATCCTGATAATTGCCTAAGTAGTAATAGGCTAAACCTCGGTGTAAGTATGCTGTTGAATTAGAGCGATCGTAACGCAATGCTAAGGTGCAATCGTCTTTCGCATTCTGGTATTTCTTTTGATAAATTTGCAGCAAACAACGATCGCTATAGGCAGCAGCTAAATTCTCGCCTTTTTCAATGGCTTGGGTTAGAGCAAGCCAAGAGGAGTGATAGTTTTCGGGTTGTCTGGCTTCGATGCCTTCAGAAAAAGAAGTTCCCGAAGTTGCAAATGCAGGAAGATTGCCAAAGATCGAAAAAGATAATAAAATTAGAATCGGAACAAAAACAATACAGGAAAGACTTCTCATAAACTTTATCTTCATGTTTGGCTTGACTTTGAGATTCATTG
>JBCCVR010000135.1:0-21430 GCA_039194995.1 Cyanobacteria bacterium P01_E01_bin.42
CAAATCGTTTTTTTTCCTTCTTGTACCTGTTTCCCCGCACTGGGAATAACAATACTAACTTTATATTCTTCTTTTAACTGATGGCGCACGCGAAATACTCCCGCCATATCCGTTTCTTCTACAACTCCCTCATATTGACTGCGTTCTAACATGGATTCTAAGACCTTTTTGCCCCGTTGAAAGGCTTGGGGTTTTCCCTGTACCCCCGATGCAGAAGAAGACGCGATCGCTCGCCAGTGGTAGAGGATTTTCGGGATATGATAGATATTGGTTGTTTTCTCGGTTAAACGCAAAACCAAATCGTAATCTTGCGCCCCATCGAACTCGCTCCTAAAACCGCCAATTTCTAGGACTAATTGGGTGCGATAGACCCCAAAATGGCAAGTATACATTTGGGTTTGAAAATACTCGGGCGACCAATCGGGTTTAAAAGCGGGATCGAAATGTTTTCCTTGTGTATCGATGTGGTCTTCATCTGTATAAATAAAATCGGCATCAGGATGAGATTGTAGGAGTTTTGCCACTGAAAATAAAGCCGCGATCGCGAGTTCGTCATCGTGATCCAATAATCCAATATATTCTCCCGTTGCCAGTTCTAGAGCAGAATTACTCGCCGCAGAAATATTGCCATTTTTTTCTCGGAAAATCACTTTAATTCTGCGATCGCTTTCCCGATATCCTTCCAAAAGCGGGCGAATATGAGAAGCGGAGGAGGCATCATCGGCAATACAAAGCTCCCAATGGGGATAAATTTGCTCTCTAACCGATTGAATTGCCTTTTCGAGCCAAATCCCCTCAACATTGTAAACGGGCAGCAGAATGGAAAATACTGGCAAATGAGACCATCCTGCCATCTCCTCCCCTGCGGATTGAATATCGGCAGCAGTCAAACGATGCCGTTTTCGCCACTGCTGATAGCTCATTTTTCCTCGTATCTTAGCCACCAAGCGATCGCGCAAAAAAGCGATCGCTCTCAATGTTCCCTGCTCTTCTTGGATAGATTTCAACGTTTCTAATTTGTCAATTAAACTCATAATCTAAGGATGAATTACTTCTCTTTATCCCTAACTGGTGACTGGTGACTGGTAACTGGTGACTGAATCAATGGTTGACTCTGTTCGGCAAAGTGTTTATTGTTGAGGCTTAACTGTTTATGGGGGGTTCATGGCTCTTTCTCTTCCTCGCAAGCAAACTTGGGAAGATTTTCGCCGTTACTGGGATTTAGTTTATGTCCTGTCGGCGCGGCATCTAAAGGTACGATATCGCGGCTCTTTTTTGGGAATATATTGGTCGGTTTTGAATCCTCTGGTGATGACGGGATTATATGCTGGCATTTTTGGCAATGTCTTTGCCTCTTACTACGACAATTCGTTATTAAACTATATGCTGGCTGCCTTTACGGGATTAACGATAATTAATTTATATTCTTCGGCAACCATTCAAAGTGTTAATATTGTCGTCTGGGGAAGTCCGCTACTCAATAAAATCCGCCTTCCTGCCAGCGTCTTTCCTGTCTCGATGGTTTTGGCGAATATGTTTCAATTCGTTGCTGGAGTCGTCCCCTTATTGGCGATCGTAACCCTCCTCACGTCAAAAAATCCCCTCAATGTCTTACTGCTAATTTTTCCCGTTTTGGCAATGCTTCTGTTATGCGTGGGAGTTGCACTCTTGGTTAGCGCACTCTATGTTTTTTTCCGAGATTTACCCAACTTTTATGAAGTGATTGTCTTTGTCTTGGGATTGAGTACGCCAATTTTTTATCCCGCTACCATCGTCCCCCCAAATTTGCGCCAATTTCTGGTTTTTAACCCACTTTATCCCATTTTAGAAAGCCTGCGAGATATCGCCATTTCCGGGACACTCCCCGAACTTTATCCGATCGCGCACTCTTTGCTCAATGGGGTGGTAGTGTTGAGTATAGGCTGGCTGTGCTTTCAACGGTGGCGATCGCAATTTATGGATCTTCTGTAATCGATGGAGTTAATTCGTTTAGATAACATATCGTTGTTACGACGGACGCAAGAGGAATTTTCTTACGATCTGAAAAAGACCTTCTTTTCTATTTTAGAAGGAAAATATCGCAAGCCTGTCAAGCGCTTGATTTTAGATCGTATTAATTTGACAGTAAATGCCCATGAAAAAGTCGGAATCATTGGCTCGAATGGATCGGGAAAATCAACGCTTCTAAAACTCATTTGCGGTATTCTAGATCCGACAAAAGGAAAAGTCAGAGTCAAGGGAACGATCGCGCCTTTATTAGAACTCGAAGCCGGATTTGATAAAGATATTTCTGTTTATGATAATATCATTTTGTATGGTGTCTTATTGGGCTTTTCTCGCACGGAAATGAAGAAAAGGGCGCGAGAAATTTTAGAATTTGCCGAGATGGAAGAGTTTAAATTACTACCCGTCAAAGGGCTCTCTTCGGGAATGAAAGCCCGCTTGGGATTTGCGATCGCGACAGACGTACAGCCAGATATTCTCATTCTCGATGAAGTGCTATCCGTAGGAGATGAGCATTTTAAAATGAAGTGCAAAAAGCGGATTGATAGTTTTTGGCAGGGAAATACCACCATTTTGGTCGTATCCCACGATTTGGACTTTATCCGACAGTATTGCGAGCGGGTTATTTGGTTGGATCGCGGCAAATTAATGTTTGAAGGAGAGCCGAATGAAACGGTAAACCGATATTTAGAGTATACTGCTTAGCAGTTTATAGTCTCGTAAAACCTAAAAGAAGAAAGTGAGAGTTAGCCCCTGATTTTAATCAGGGGAAATCGAACGCGACAGGTTTTAACCTGCCAAGATTTCTTAATAGAAAAAGGTCAATTATGTGTTACTCTAAGACCAAGGAGGTGATGCAAAATGTACGGATGTCAACAACATTTAATCAATAAATCTTCTGAAGCCATAGCATTTCTTGAGTATATTTGTTTAGAAGCGAATAATCTAACGAATTGTGGAATTTACTATTGCCGTCAAATGTTGTTCAAAGCGGGAAGATTCCTAACAAGTTTGGCTGGAATCAATTCAACAAAGATGGAATTAACATTGGTAAAAAGAACAATCAGGAATTTGCACAAATTCCTACAGCAAAGTTAAAGGAGAGAATCTCTCAACTTTGTCAACAATACGGAATTAACTTTATTGAGACAGAAGAGAGTTACACTTCTAAAGCCAGTTTTTTAGATGGTGATTTCCTGCCAAAATATGGTGAAAGACCCGAGCGGTGGAAAGCATCAGGAAAGCGGATTAGAAGAGGTTTGTATCGTTCTTCTGATGGGAGCTTGATCAATGCTGATTGAAATGGTTCAGCCAATATAATCAGAAAGGTCAGCGCACAGTTAAATTTCGATTTAACCAAGGCGTGTAGGGCAGTTTTGACTCTGCCAAAACGGTATTTTTTGGACTCTCTTTCAAAAGAATATCGTAAGCGTTGTGAGCGCGGTTTCAACCTGCTCACAGCATCTACTTAGAATCCCCGTCTTTTTAAAGCGGGGAGAAGTCAATAAGAGCAGGCGATCGCGGCGATCGAGGGCAATCAATACGCAACCGATCGGTTTTTCCATCAGCAAGCAAAATTTAGATTTTATTTAGATCGAGAGAAGAATTTGGTAGCGGAGCGCACTAAAGTTAAGCGGAGCTTCTTCCTAAGCTAGGAGGAGTATCCGTTCCCGACTTTTAACAAAGTTTGGGGAATTCCTCCTGTTTCAGTTTTTGTAGAGAGTACACCTATGAACGCACCTCCTATTTCTGAAGAAGTTGCCGTAAGAATTGGTTTGGCCGCCAAAGCATTACCCGAAAAATCCATGACTGAGGTGATTGAAGCCTTACAAGGATGTTTGGGAGAGAAACTCGATAAAGATGCTTTGAGTAAAATTACAGTCAAAAAGTTAAAAAAAGCCTTTGGTCAACCCGAGTCTGTTGATGACAAACAAACTGGAGATTTGATTCCGACTGCCACTTTAAAAGAAGTGGCCGAAATTTTATGGGGTGAGAAAACAGAGGCCAATAGTTTGCCAACCCCAGAACCCTATCAAGATGGGGATATGCCCAACTCCGTGCGGATTGCTATTGCCTCTAATTCTGGCACAAAATTAGACGGTCATTTTGGTTCTTGCAAGCGCTTTTTAATTTATCAGGTTTCGACAGAGGTTATTAAACTGATCGACCTGCGATCGACTGCGGGAGATAAAGAAGCAGAGGATAAAAGCGATTTTCGCGTCGATTTAATTGAAGATTGCGATATTCTTTATCTTGTCTCGATTGGGGGGCCTCCGGCTGCAAAAGTGATTCAACGCGGCGTTTATCCTATTAAGATTTTTGAAGGTGGAGATTCACCGGAACTGATGGAAGAATTTCAACAGAAACTCAATAATTCTCCTCCCCCTTGGTTAGCCAAGATATTAGGCGCAGAACAGGGAAAACACTTGAAATATTACAGTGAAGAGACGATTAACGCCAGATAAGATGAAAGGGAAGAGCGATCGCTCTTCTCTTTTTTTTTGCGATCGCGCGATGTTAAAATGAGGATAGCGATCGCGAATTGGACGAAGATCGGAAAATAATGTCAGCTAGAGATGCTTTTCACCAAATTGTTAGAACCGCTCTCGATAAGGATGGATGGAAAATTACTCACGATCCTTATCCTCTGCAAGCCGAGAGTTTTAATTTAGCGATCGATCTCGGTGCGGAGAAAATCATTGCAGCCGAAAGAGCCAATCAAAAAATCGCGGTTGAAATCAAAAGTTTCTTAGGTGCCTCGAAAATCCCTGAATTTTATGGTGCTTTAGGACAATTTATTGCCTATCGTTCTGCATTGAATCTTCAAGAATCGGATAGAGTGCTTTATCTGGCTGTATCTAGCGATATCTATGAGAAATTTTTTCTAACTCTTTTTATTCAAAAACTCATTAGAGAAAATAAACTTTATCTGCTAACTTACAATATCGAAAGGGAGACGATTGAAGAATGGATAAAATAGAAACCTATCGCAAGCATATCCAAACCCTTCTCGTTAAACAAGCCGAATTAGTCTGGGATAAGCGCATTCAAGCCGAAACGATATTCGATCGCCAAAGCGATCGCTATCAGTTAGTTTACCTCGGTTGGCGCGATGGCAAGCGGTTTTATGGTGTCGTGCTTCACGTCGATATCATTGATGGCAAAATTTGGGTGCAACAGGATGGAACTGAAGTGGGAATTGCCAATCAATTAGTAGAGTTGGGGGTTTCTCCCCAAGAAATTGTTTTAGGTTTCGATCCCCCCAAGTTCAGACATTACACTGAATTTGCCGTAGGATAATCCGCGAATAAATCTTTTCTTGAATTGTACCTAATGTTGTAGAAGCAAAAGTATCGATGCTCATGTTGTTTGCCTACAACAACTAAATTATAATATTCCCCTAGAGCAAAATTCAAAAGTTTCTAGTGAGTCAAGACATTCCCTCTAAAAATGAAAAGCGTTTAAAATGGAAAAAACTTCTGGAACAATCCTTAGATTGTCCGGAAGACCCACAAATTATTACAGACTTAAAAGTATCTTACAGAACAGCAGCACGTCCGGTTCGTGCTTATGGAATCGATAAGCGAGAATATATTGTCAAAGGACAGCAAGCAGGACGACAAATTATTAATGACCAAATTATAGCTCGATTGGGTTGGGCAATAGGCGCACCCGTTGGAGAGCCTCAGATTGTAGAAATCGATTCCGAATTACTCGAATCCGATTCTCTATCTGAGCCCGAATCTCCATTTGCTTATCTCACTCCTGGTACAGCACACGGAGTCGTGTTTATCCCCGAGTGTTCGGATGATCGTGAAGGCATTCGCTTTGCCAGACAAAAGGAGAATCGAAAGCGATTTGCATTACTGGCAGTCTTGTTTGGTTGGATTGGAGCAAACGATCGCCAATTTATTTATAAAATGTCTTCCCCCAATCTCGTATTTTCTGTAGACCATGGGCATTTTTTTCCTAGCGGTCCAAATTGGACGATCGCAACCTTACAGAATGCACTAGAACCTTCAATTGATGAATATTTGCGCTCTCAGTGTTGTCTGACTGAATCGGAAATTAACAAAGCCTTAGAACCACTAAAAGCGCTCGAAGAAGAAAAAATCATTGAAGCTGTTGCCAGTCCTCCGATAGAATGGGAGATTACAATAGAAGAACGGGTTGCCTTAGTCGAATATTTGATTACCAGACAAGAGCAAATAAGCATAGCTATATCCCTGTCGAGTTAGGAGTTAGGCACGTGGCCAGTCGATACAGCATTATTCAATATGTCCCCAATCCAATTGCTGAAGAACGGATTAATATTGGCGTGTTGGTTTTTGATCGCCAAAATGTTAAGGTTCATTTTTTGTCAAACTGGGATCGCGTTCGATATTTTGGCCGTCGAGAAGATATTAAGACTTTAAAAGACTTTGCCGATCGGATGCAAAAATCAGCCGTGCAAGGTTTACTGTTCCCAGGAGACAAGCCCGACAATCGGCCCAAGCACGAACGTTTTCTAGATGTTGCTCATAGTTGGATAAATAGTATTCAATTTACTCTACCGAGGAAATCTTTACAAAAAGTTGATTGTTTATTGGAGGAGGCAGTTCAAACTTATTTATTTGAACGTAAACCCAAAAATAAACCGAGGGATCGTCAGGCAGCTGCTAAAGTTGCAGTTTCTCATGTTAGAAATGTTCTGAAAAGTAAATTTGAAGAAGATTTAGCAAAAGATTTATTGAAAAAAGAATACTCGCTTAAGGGTCAGTTAAACCAATATCATACTTTTGATGTTGCTGTCGCGCATGGAAAACCAATTTTAGCAGCGCAGGGAATTTCCTTTGAAGTAAGAACAACAGAAATAGTTTTGAATTCTTTAGCATGGATGATTTCTGATACAAAAAAGGCAATGCCAGATCTACCTCTCGCTATTATTGTTTTACCACCTAGAGCCAATACTTCTAATTGGCAAGAACTAAATAAACTCTACGAAAGCCACGGTCAGACCTATCAGGAGTTAGGAGCCGAGCTTATTACAGAGGAACGAGCAGATTCTTGGATATTAAAGCAGTTGGAGTTAACAACTGTTTAAACTCTTGCAATCGTATTATGAGGTATTCTGCTTCCAATCACCGCGATCGCCACAAAATCAGCACGACTTACCAGAAAAAGTCCCCAACAAATCTAAAATTTTGTCGGTGGTCATCTTTACTTATCCTTTGGCGCAAGAGAAATTCAAAATTCTTAACAAAAGTTCATTGATAAAGGGGGCGCGATCGCTCGACTTGCGGGAATTTCGAGAAATTGACCGTTGCTATCTCAGCGAAAAGCGATCGCTTTCGTCAGATCCGCAGTGCAAAACTTCGTGTTACGCTGTTGCAGTTCTTCATGATGAGTGACTGCATCAGGGGCTAAATCAAGTTCGACGTTGTATTAACGACCAGCAATTAAATCGCGTATGAATTACAAATTTTTGGGTAGCTCTCTGGCTACCATCCTAATTGCCACCTCTGGCACGGCAATGGCTAACACGCTCGAAGCGACTGAAACCCAAAGCGCAGAAATTAGAGAACTGTCTTCCCTTGAGGAAACCCCAACCCAAGGAGAAAATCCGAGAGAAGCGATCGCTGCTTCCGAGAGCCAACGTCCCCACCGCTCCATTACCAGTCTTTATGCCCACATCGTAGAAGACGACAAGCCCGCCGCAACCCTCTACGTTCATCGTCTTCCCATTATCACCTTCCTCGGCGCATCTCCAGACGAATCCCAAGCCGGTCAAAAATCCCTCGGAGCCGAGTTTGGCATCGTCACCCCCGCCCAAATTCGTGAAGGACTCATTTCTAGCGTTGTCGAGTCCAATGAGGACCCAATCTGGCGAGCCACCCTTGCTGCCGAAAACATCGATCGCCTGAGTCCCGAAGATGCAGAAAAAATTACGGCGACGTGGAATGCAGAACGAAAAGCCTACATTATCCATGCTGGCGAAACAGAATTATTTGCCTTTGATGACCAAGCTGTCCTCCTCGATGGCAGCAAAAACTGGGAACGGGATACCCTCCGCATTACCAATAAATTGCGGCGCTTGACGGGAGGTGCAGCCCCCTTAAGCCTGAGCGATATTGAAACCCGCCCCCGTTCCCTTGCCTATGTCGCGCCGACTCGCAACTACAGCGTTCAATCGGAACAACGCGGCATTGCTTCCTGGTATGGCGGCTATTTTCACGGACGGCGCAGTGCCAGTGGCGAAATTTACAACCAAAACGCCATGACTGCTGCCCATAAAACCCTACCCTTCGGCACTCGGGTGCGGGTCACGAATTTGAATAACGGTCGCAGCACGATCGTTCGCATCAACGATCGCGGACCCTTCATTCGCGGTCGCGTTATCGACCTGTCCCGTGCTGCTGCGAGTTCTATCGGAATGTTGGGAAGCGGAATTGCTCCTGTTACTGTCGAAGTCCTCGGACGCTAAGAGCCGAGCTAATTACCGCAGACTAGCGATCGCCTGTAACCCTGTAGAGGCGTTGCCTAGAACATCCCTACAGCAGGACGAGAGAATCAACGGACAATTATCAATTATCATTGTTGATTATTCATTGATGATTGATAATTGTTCTGTGCGTTTGTTTCATACCATTGCCGGATTGAGGGCTTATCTCGGTCGGTATTGGCAAAAAAGAAGCATTGGGTTCGTTCCCACGATGGGAGCGCTACATCAGGGGCATCAGCATTTGCTCGAAACCGCTCGAGCGGAAAATGATGTCGCGATCGCGAGTATTTTTGTTAATCCCCTCCAATTTTCCCCTCACGAAGATTTAGATAAATATCCGCGAACTTTAGAAGAAGATTGCCAACTGTGCGATCGCCTTGGCATTAAAGCTGTCTTTGCTCCTTCGGTTGCAGAAATGGGGACGCAAGGAAACCCCGGTGAAAATGTAACGGGAGTTTTTCCGCCAGTCTCCCTCATATCGGGATTGTGCGGCGCATCGAGATCCGGACATTTTCTCGGAGTCGCTACAATTGTCGTTAAACTATTGAATATCGTGCAACCGACTCGCGCCTATTTTGGCGAGAAAGATGCCCAACAATTAGCCGTCATTCGCCGAGTGGTGAAAGATTTACAACTTCCCGTGGAAATTCGTGCCTGTTCCATCGTGCGGGAGTCCTCCGGACTGGCTTACAGTTCTCGCAATCAGTATTTGAGCGAGAAAGAGCGAAAGCAGGCTTTAGCCTTATTTCACAGCTTGCAACGGGCCAAAAAAGCCTTTGCCACCGGGGAACGACAAGGAAAAGTTTTACTCGAAATCGTCGCTCGAGAACTAGCGCGGGAAAAAAATATTTGGGTAGAGTATGTAGAGTTGGTGCATCCCATGACCTTAGAGCCTTTAAAGATGATTAGAGAAGCAGGATTGCTCGCGATCGCGGCACGGGTGGGCGCAACTCGATTGATCGATAATATTATCGTCCGCCACCGCAAACCCATTATTGCGATTGACGGCCCCGCCGGAGTCGGCAAATCCACTGCGGCCAAACGGATTGCTCGTCAGTTAGGACATATTTATCTCGATACCGGAGCCATGTATCGCGCTCTGACTTGGTTGGTTTTGGATGCAGGGATTTCCGTGGAAGACGAAGCCGCGATCGCAGAACTGTCGGCGCGATCGTCTATTGAATTCATTCAACCTGAAGGGGAAGGCATCCAGTCCGTCTGCATTAACGAAAAAGACGTAACGCAGATCATTCGCTCTCCAGAAGTCACGGCGAACGTTTCTGCCGTTGCCAAACATCCTGCCGTGCGCCATCAATTAGTCGCCCAACAGCGTCATTGGGGACAAAAAGGCGGCTTGGTGGCAGAAGGGCGTGATATCGGAACTTATGTATTTCCCGATGCCGAAGTGAAAATCTTTTTGACGGCCTCCGTGCAAGAACGCGCCCGCCGACGCTTGCGAGATTTGAAGGCTCAAGGATACGGTTTGGTGTTCCAAGAAGAACTCGAGGAACAAATTCGCGAACGCGATCGCCTCGATAGCACCCGGGAAATGGCTCCCTTACGCAAAGCCGCCGATGCGATCGAAATTCAAACCGATGGCTTGACGATCGAGCAGGTCATCGACAAGATATTACACTTCTGTGCCGATCGTTCGTAAACGCTCTGTCAATCGCTTTAATAAATTTTAAGAACATTGAAGAATATTCCGGATATGATTTGAATGTGGTGCAAGAAGATCGAGAGAGCAAGGGAATGAAAATCAGTTGCAATTCCGTGCAGGCCGCTTACATTTTGAGGAAACCTCAGAATCAGAGTTACCAATAGTTCACAATTGTACAGCCCGAGCTTGCCCTAGTTTGGCGAAAACACAAACAATCAAAATAGAGAGCATTCACAAATTTTTCTATTTTGCTATCACTTATACTTGAGGGATTGAGGGCGTGAGTACGCAAAAACGGAATACAAACAATCAGAAAAATACGCTCCCAGAGGAAGGGCAGCCCCGAAAACGTTCATTTCCCAATTCATTTCTCAATCACAAATTGGGAATTGCATTCGGTGCTGCCAGTCTGAGCTTTTTGGCGGGTTTGAGCGTACCCGCAGGACGCGCTGCCCATCAATACGTTGCCAGCAGTCCTCCTCAGCTAGGTAGCCTCAGTCCGGGTTTAGCTGATTTGCCCATTTTGGCAACGGGTAACGTTCAAAGAATGGATCGAGAGGCCGCCCGCTTGGCAAAACTCACCGATTTTTCCGTACCCAAACAGTTTCAGGGTAAAACTATTCGCGATGTCAAGTTGAAGGGCGATCGCAAGGTGATTGCTTTAACGTTTGATGACGGGCCGGCAGAAGAGTTTACCAATAATATTTTGTATATTCTCGACAGCCATAACATTAAAGCGACATTCTTTTTACTCGGACTCAATGTCAGACACTATCCAGCGCGAGCAAAGCACATTCACTTAAAAGGGCACGCTCTGGCCAATCACAGTTGGAGTCATCCCTATCACGCCCAATCCCCAGCAGGGGCAGCATCGCAAATCGAGAATACCGACTTTTGGATTCAGAAAGCAACGGGGGTAAGACCCAAATTATTTCGACCTCCCGGAGGCTTTCTTCATAATGGCTTGGCGGCCTATGCTGCCAAGAAAGGGCAAGTGGTGGTCATGTGGTCGGCAGACTCTAAAGATTATTTCGCTTCCCCTCAAAGCATTGCCAAACGAGTTTTAAGAGAAGCAAGCCCGGGCGGGATTGTTTTGTTTCACGATGGCGGCGGCGATCGCGCTAATACGGTGCAGGCGTTGCCTTATATTATTAACCAGTTGAAAGCACAAGGTTACGAATTTGTCACCGTACCCGAACTTTTAGACTTGAAAGCACAAGAGACCCAACAACAAGTTGCACAACAACAATAGATTGGAAAACAATAGATTGGAAAAACTAGGGGGACATTTTCCCTCTAGTTGGTTTTTATAAACTCCAGTAAGAAATTGTGTCGGGCAAACTCTCGGGAGCGATCGCCGATTTAATATCCATCAATGCCCCCTCGGGACGTAATGGGGAGAGTAGTTTATCGAGGGGAAGAGATAAATAAAATTGATGGGGAACCGCTAGCACGATCGCGTCTAATGCCGATAACTCTTCCCAATCCACCAAAGAAATACTGTATTCTCCTTGTATCGCCTCGCGATCGGCATGAGGATCGTGAATGAGAGGAGAAATCCCAAACTGCTGCAATTCGGCTACAATATCGGGAACGCGACTATTGCGAAGATCGGCAACATTTTCTTTGAAAGTAATGCCGAGAATACCGACTTTCGCATCGCGGATGGGTCGCTCGATCGTCACTAACAGTTTAATCAATCGCTGGGCCAAAAAGATTCCCATCCCATCATTAATGCGTCGTCCGGCAAGGATAACTTGGGGATGATAGCCCAATTCTTCTGCTTTGGTCGTGAGATAATAGGGATCGACACCGATACAATGCCCCCCCACAAGACCGGGGGTAAAGGGAAGAAAATTCCATTTGGTTCTCGCCGCAGAGAGAACATCATCCGTGCGAATATCGAGGCGATCGAAAATGATTGCCAATTCATTCATTAAAGCAATATTAATATCTCGTTGAATATTCTCAATAACTTTTGCTGCTTCTGCAACTTTAATTGAAGGCGCGCGATAAATTCCTGCCTCAATAATTGCCCCATAAATTTCTGCAATGCGATCGCCAGTTTCGGGATCTTCTCCCGATACGACTTTAACGATTTTCTCTAAAGTATGATTTCTGTCCCCCGGATTGATGCGCTCTGGGGAATATCCCAATTTAAAATCTCGACCCTGCTGTAACCCCGATACTCTCGCCAAAATCTCCCCACAAATTTCCTCAGTCACCCCAGGATAAACCGTGGATTCGTAGACGATAGTATCGCCGATTTTGAGAATTTTAGCAAGAGTTTGCGAGGCTTTGATTAAAGGAGTTAAATCCGGTTGATGATTTTGATCGATGGGGGTAGGAACGGCAACAATATAAAAATTACTCTCGACAATATCATTGAGATTGTCAGTTATTTTGAGAGATGTTGCTTCTAAAATTTCGCGATCGACTTCTCCCGTACTGTCCAATCCACAATTCAAGTCCTCAACACGCCGACTATTAATATCAAACCCAACAGTATTAGCAAACTTTTTGGCAAAAGCTAAAGCAACGGGAAGTCCAACATATCCCAATCCAAGTACGGCAATTTTTGTTGTTTGTTCGCACTGAGCGAAGCCGAAGTGTTGTTTGTTGTTTGTTGTTTGGTTAATCATTGATAATTGATAATGAATAATTGCTCATTGTCTCTGAGGTTGTCCCGTATCGGAAAGATCGACTCGTTCAAAAAGGAAGAAGAGCACGAGACTGATGACACCGACGATCGTCGTGAGAATATAAGTCAATCTCGTATCCTGAATCAGCGAGATCGCCAGAGCGATCGTTCCGCAAAAACCACTGGCGCAGTAAAGTACCCCGACCGCTTGACGCACACCCAAACCCATTTTTCGCAAGCGATGGGAGACATGATCCCGACCGCCATCGGTGAGACGCAAACCCCGACGCAGGCGAGAAATAGTAACAAGAGTCGTATCGAAAATGGGAATGGCAAGGACAATGATGGGAATCATCCAAGTTTTCGCCACGAGATCGTTGGGAAATCGTAGTTGAATGCCCAAAGAAGCCAAGAGAAAACCTAATAACAAACTGCCCGTATCCCCCATAAAAATCGTGGCAGGATGCCAATTGAACCGCAAAAATCCAAGGGTTGCCCCTAACAAAGCTGCCGATACGGCAGAGATAATGACTTGGCCTTGAGAGACGGCAAGGAGAGTAAAAAAGAAACAGGCGATCGCGGCAACACCAGCCGAAAGACCGTCCATATTATCCAATAAGTTTTGAGCGTTACAGATTCCGACTACCCAAAAGACCGTAAGTGCCAGATCCAAGAGATAAATGCCCGTTACTCGGGCGTAAATGCCACCGTGAATCAATGCTGCCGCCGCTAAAATTTGGGCAATGAGTTTGGACAGAGGTTTCATACCCCGCAGATCGTCGTAAAGCCCGGTAATGGTGATGAGGGTTGACCCGGCCAGAACGGCACTACTTTGTTGCAAAATCGTTTGCGAACCAGCGATCGCAAAGGCAATGATAAAACCGATATAGATGCCAACTCCTCCCAGTAAAGGAACGGGGTTCGCGTGAGATTTCCCCTGTCCGGGTCGATCCAACCAATCAAAGTGCAAAGCAGCACTCCTAATGGCATACGTGCCAATGAGAGAGATCGAACAAGAAAGAAGAACGGTTAGGGTTAGGGTTAAGTTTACCTTCACGATGTTTTTGCAGGTCGATAATGCAGAGTTAGATAGAGAAACTCTCCCGATCGCTTTTAGGGTTTAATGGGGAGACTTAACCAGTGTTTCATAAAGTTGGGCGATATCTCTAACCAATCGTTGAGAATTGTAAGTCAAGCGGGCGTAGGCTCGAGCATTTTCGGCAAAATATTGCGTCTGTTCGGGATCTTGCCACAGGTCGAGAATGGCTCGGGCGAGGGTCTGAGGATCGTTGGGCTTAACAATCCGACCGCGATCGGGGGTAAGGAGATCCGGCACTCCTCCCACGCGGGTGGCAATAACAGGGCATCCCGTTGCCATTGCTTCGATCAGAGAGGCTGGCGTACCTTCATTATTGGAAGAAATAACAACCGCATCGAGATCCGCGTAAATTTGGGGCAGATCTTGTCGCCAACCCGTAAAAATCACGGCTTCTGCGATACCAAGCTCTCGGGTGCGGCTTTCGAGATGCGATCTCAGTTCTCCATCACCAATCAGAGCCAGATGAATGTGCGGATCGCTTTGACGGGCAATGGCGATCGCTTCGAGGAGGAGGGAAATATTCTTAATCGGAACGAGACGGCCGACAGCCGCAATCAGTTTCCCCTTAGCAGGAAAATTAATAGAGGCACGAAACTTTTGATTGTAGCGGGTTTGAGCGGCAAAGGGAGATAAATCGAAACCGAGGGGAATCACTTCGATTTTTTCGAGAGGAGCGACTCCGTAAGCGGCAATTTCTTGTTTGAGGAGCTTGCTGATGGTAATAATGCGATCGCTGAAAAACCCGCAGAATTTTTCCAAGGCAATAAAAAATTTGGTTTTTGCGGGACTGAAGTAGCCGTGAAAAACATGGCCGTGAAAGGTGTGTAAAATGATGGGAACGCCTGCCAACTTTGCCGCAATTCGTCCCACCAATCCCGCTTTTGCCGTGTGAGTGTGAACGATATGAGGACGATATCGGCACATGAGACGATAGAGCTTCCAAAGTACGAATAAGTCGTTTGTAAGAGCAATTTTCCGACCGAGTTCGGGAATAACGTCCATCTCTAATTGATGGAATGCGACTAAATCTTTCATACTCCCTTCTCGCGTCCCTTCCATCCCTGTCACGAGCAGATTTTGATAGCGAGATCGCTCTAAATTCGCATTCAATAAGATAACGTGACGTGCTGGCCCACCAACATTGAGGCGAGCAATAATTCGCATGACACGGATTTTGGCAGGAGAGGAAGGCATAAGAAACAGTCTCGATGAATATTATATTCTTAACATCTGGCAGACTACCTTCGAAAAGAAGCTGGTTGTCAAGATTCACTCAAAATTTTCCCGATCCCTTCCTCTAAAGAAGTTTTTGCTTCCCAAAAGGGAAGAGAATTACCAATCCAAGGTTTCATCACCTCACGTTTTCGGTATGGCCGGCCTCCCCATTCAACCTGAACTTTCTGGGGGGATAACTGATTATACAAAGCGACAATATCTTTGAGTTGGATAAGATTGCCTGAAGTTACAGAAAAGTCACAACCCTTATTTGTGTCTATTGGGGACTTCATCATAATAGCAGCCTGAAGGAAAGCATCGATCGCATCATCAATATACACCAAATCTAAAAATTGTTCTCCAAGGGACATTTGTAGATGTGTTTTCTCAATCGCTGCTTTTTTAAGATGATAAAAAAGTTTTTTGCGATTATCTCCAAGACCATAAGTATCTGAGAGTTTTAGATTAATTGAACAAATTCCTTTAGCTTCAGAATAATATTTGAGTATCGCTTCAAATGCCTGTTTGGTAGCTGCATATAAGCAAACTGGATTATAGAGCGACTCTTTAACATCGACGTTATAATGCTGCCATGATGTTCCAGTATTGATCAATTTGGAAACACCATTTTCTGCCATAGCTTCCAACAGTTGTGTTGCAAATAAAATGTTACTCTGAATGAGTCCCTGAACTTGCGAGGACTTGTGTTCGGCAATAAACAGAGAAGCAAGATGAAATACTAGATCGGGTTGCGATCGCGCTAAAATAGCTAGTAACTGTTCGGTTGAGCCTTCGTGACAGTGAAAGGTTATTTGTTTGTCAAATGACTTTAATTCTGTTACGTCAGATTTTGGTCTGACGATCGCATGGACTTCATACCCTTTTCGAATTAAGGCAGCTACGAGATGTTTGCCAATAAAACCCGTTGCACCTGTGACCAATACTTTAGAAGGTTGAGTCATCATTCTTTTCTCAATCTAAGTGCTCTTTCGCTTTCACAAACAGTTCATCAATGAAGGGACTTTGAAATTCTTTAAAGTTTGGGAATGAGCGATCTCGCTCTGACAGAATGGGATCTTTTTCTTGCCAAGGAATATCTAATGAGTCCCACAAAATACCGCGATCGAAAGCAGGAGCATAAGTCGTCGTGACCTTATACATCACAATCGCCGATTTGCTAAGCGTTAAAAAACCGTGTGCCGTTCCTCTGGGAAGGTAAATCATGTTAGCGAGTTCCGAATTCAACGTCAAGACTTCATACCGACCATAACTGGGAGAAGCCGTTCTTAAATCAACGATAACATCTTGAATTTCTCCCAAGGAGCAATAAACAAGTTTAACGTGATCGTGGGGAGGAATTTGAAAGTGGAGGCCTCTGAGAACGTTTTTTTGAGAAACAGAATAATATTCTTCTGCAAAATCAATTTCCAGATTCAATTCTAAAAAATCATCTTTATTAAAAGTTTTAACAAAAGACCCCCGCTCGTCTTTTCTAACCTTGGGTTGAATCGCGTAACATCCTTGAATTGATGTTTCTTGCAGCACCATTCCTGATGAAGATGTTCTCATGATTTTTATCAACTTACGAAATTTTTTCAAAGACTGTTTGAATGTAATCAATCATCGTTTCTGTTATACCAGGATAAACACCAATCCAGAAAGTGTTCTTCATGACCCGATCGCTTTCTCTCAAATCGGAAACGATCCGATATTGAATATTTTGGTAGGCGGGTTGTTTTAAAACGTTACCGCCAAATAGCAAACGAGTCCCGATCTTATTTTGTTCTAAGCAATCGATAATTTGTTGTCGTTGTAAATTAGAGGATTCTTTAATGGTTATCGGAAATCCGAACCAGCTTGGTTTTGCCTTGTTTGTTGCTTCGGGTAGATAAAAGCGATCGCTTAAAAAGTCCAGTTTTTCTTTCAAGAGAACAAAATTTTGAATTCGCTTCTTGATAAAATCATCGAGTTTCTCTAATTGCAAACAACCCACGGCTGCTTGCATATCGGTCATTTTTAAATTGTAACCAATATGAGAGTAAGTATATTTATGATCGTAACCGTATGGCAAATCACCGAGTTGCCATGAAAAACGCTTCTGACAACTGTTATCTTTCCCTGGAGGACACCAACAATCTCTTCCCCAATCTCGAAAAGATTCAACGATCTTTTTGAGGCGACTATCATTAGTTAAAACTGCACCTCCTTCACCCATTGTCATATGGTGAGCGGGATAAAAACTAACCGTGGAAATATCTCCAAATGTTCCAGTTTTTTTGCCATCATATAAACTTCCAACTGCATCGCAATTATCTTCGATTAGCCAAAGATTGCGCGATCGCGCAAACTCCGCTACGGCTTGAAGATCGAAAGGATTCCCCAAGGTATGAGCGAGCATAATGGCTTTAGTTTTGGGG
Organism: Cyanobacteria bacterium P01_E01_bin.42; assembly: GCA_039194995.1. Taxonomy (GTDB): domain Bacteria; phylum Cyanobacteriota; class Cyanobacteriia; order Cyanobacteriales; family Spirulinaceae; genus CCY15215. The sequence continues at coordinate 17,518 of JBCCVR010000135.1, forward strand.
GAAAATGCCTTTTCTAAGTAGGATGGATCGATATTGTACGTCGGAATTGAAATATCGACAAACACCGGAATCAATTGATTCTGGATGATGGGATTAATGGTTGTGGGAAACCCCGCAGCTACAGTAATCACTTCATCCCCCGGAAGAAGACAGCGATCGCCTAATTTGGGAGATGTTAAAGCTGATAAAGCCAATAAATTCGCTGAGGAACCAGAATTCACGAGCAAGCAATGCTTAATCCCTATCCATTCTGCAAACTGCTTTTCAAAGCGATCGGCATAACGGCCTGTCGTCAACCAAAAATCCAAGGAGGAGTCTAATAATGCCAAGAGTTCTCTCTCATTAAAAACTTTCCCTGATGGAGGAATATAGGTTTCTCCCGGAATGAATTCTTTCTTGGTAAATTTATATTGATAGTATTTTTCGGCAGCTTTAAAGATGTCTAGACGTAAATTGCGCTCTTCTGGAGAAAATGAATTTAGATCGGGATGTATATCGCTCATAAAATATTCACCAAGTTGATTATTATGGTTTCAAAAAGTTTCGATACCAAGCGATCGTCTCCATTAGACCTATATCGAGAGAAAAACAGGATTTCCAATTGAGTAGCGTTCGTGCCTTTTGTGCGGAAAGATACTGGTGTTGAATCTCATTTTGGGCATTTCCTAAAATAATTGGGGATAAATCTTCTCGTTCCATCAATTTTAATATTTTTTTAACAATATCCAGAACTGTTAACTGTAGCTCATTACTAAAATTAAAGGCCTCTCCCAAAATTTCTTTTCTCTCCATTTGTTCCGCTAAATGTAGATAAGCTAAAACCCCATCTTTGACATAAAAATAATCTCTGATGTAACTGCCATCACTCCTGATTGTTATGGGTTTCCCCCTAAGAGTAGAACGAATTGTATCGGGAACGATACGGTTAAAGTTTAGGTCTCCTCCCCCATAAAAATTACCGCATCTTGTGATGCAAATTGGAAGATTATAGGACTCGTAATAAGTGGTAGATATTAGATCGGCGCAACTTTTGGAAACATCATAAGGATGTTTCCCTTGCAAAGGTGTATTCTCGTTATAGGGTAGTATATCTTGGTCGCCATAGGCTTTATCGCTGGAAGCGATAATAATCCGATTTACTCCTCCTATTCGCCGACAGGCTTCTAATACATTCCAAGTTCCTTGAATATTGGTTTGAAATGTACTAATTGGATTTTTATTAGCAATTCCGACGATGGTTTGAGCGGCTAAATGGAAGACAGTATCGATTTCATAGTCTGAGAGAATTCGTTCTAGAATTTCAATATCTTCAATCCGGCCTGCAACTAGGTCAATTTGTTGTAAGTTCCCCCGAGCAAAGAGTTGGGAAAAAGGCACCCAATCTCGCACGAGACCGACAACCTTCGCCTTACGCTCGATAAGTTCGGAAACCAGCCAACTCCCTAACAGACCGCTACACCCTGTCACGAAAACGGCTCTATCTTCCCAAAAGTTACTCACGGCCAAACTCTCCAAGGTGCAGAACCATCTATCCAAAGTTTATTCAGTAATTCCATTTCTCGATAAGTATCCATACATTGCCAGAAACCTGTATGTTCGTAAACAGCCAGTTCGCCAAGATCGACAAGTTTCTGGAGGGGTTCTCTTTCCCAAATTGTTGCAGTCGATTCAATCAAATCCAAAACTTTGGTATTTAGAATAAAAAAACCACCGTTTATCCATCCTTCTTGGGTCTGTGGCTTTTCAGTAAATAGTTTCACGATTCCTTTTTCAGTAAATAATTCTCCATATCGAGAAGAGGGACGAACTGCTGTAATTGTTGCTAACTTCTGTTTTTGAATATGAAAATCTAACAATTGACTTAAATTAATATTGGCAACGCCATCTCCATAAGTCAGGCAAAATGTATCGTTTAATTCGTTTAATAAATACTGACCTGCAATTTTTAAACGTCCTCCTGTCATGCTTTCTTGACCCGTATCGATGAGAGACACCGACCAATTGGATTCGTCATGATCGCGAGAAAGTTTAGTAATGCGCTTACTACCCAGTTCAACACAAATATCAGAGTTTTTGAGATCGTAGTTGAGGAAATAATCTCGGATCATGTCTCCTTTATACCCGAGACAAAGGACAAAGCGCCTAAATCCATAAGTGGCATAAATTTTCATAATATGCCATAAAATAGGACGATCTCCTACAGAAACCATTGGTTTAGGCCGCCACTCGGTCTCCTCTTTAAGACGAGTTCCTCGTCCTCCGCAGAGGATGACAACAGGAATATCAGCAGGGGAAAGAGGTTGCATGATGCGATCGCTAGAAAATCGAAAACAACACAGTTTTTGTAAACAAATTTATTTAATCGCCGATTCAAAAATGAAACGCAACACTGGAAAGTAGATTAAAGGAGGCTCATCAGTTACACTTTAATATTCACTACAACATTGCCCGATCGGGCAAAGCTAAGATGTACGCCCTATGCGGATCGGTACAAAAGAATTGCAAGCGTGACATTCTCCCAAGTAGCGTGACATTCTCCCAAGTATAGTCAATGAATTATCAGTATCCTAGCATAGAAGAACGTCAAAAAACCTATGAGCTGCGAGAAAAACAGAAATCATTAATTTTTACGATCGCTAAAATGATAACCAAAATATTTTTTGTTCGGGAATTGGATAAAATAACTCCAAAAAATAGGATTAAAATATTTCCGACTTGGCAAGATTATGGAGAAATGTTTTAATTAATATCTTAAGGCAAAGTAACAAATCGAGGAACGCCATGAACGGCACACTACAAGACATTGAGGATAGATTGAAGAAGGGACGAGATCGCCTGCTTGAAGTTTTGTCACGTTCTAACTCCTCACTCTTTTGGCCGATGTTTTGGGCGTTGCTCTTTGCTCTCTTTGCTCTTCCAATGTGGTATTGGACATTTGAACAAGCGACTCTCGTTACAGCAAGACTGTCTGCACCCGGAGTTGAAACAGTCAAAGTTTATTGGGACGATCCGGCAACTCATCGTGATGCTTACGAAGCGATTGTTGTTAAGCCGATCGAATCTAAAAAGTGGAACTTAAAAATTGAAGCGCTTGGAGAAAAAAATTTAAATTCAGATGGGTTTGAGGTTGCTATTTTAGACATTAGAACCCCTCAAGGTCAAGTGGATTGGTCTCAAGGTGAATTTAGCGGAGGAAAATGGGAGTTTCGTTCCGATCCTAATGGTCCGCAAAACAAAGTGGCGATCGCTCATAGCAATCACCCTGAATATGGTGTAAAACCCGGTCAAATTCAATCACTTTCAATGCCAATAGAGGGCGGGGATCTAAAAATTCTGCTCTTGTCTCATACCGGAAGCGGTAAAGTTCGCATTACCGTTAACGATCGAGTTCGCGAACTCGATTTACATACTCATGGTCTGAATTATGAAACTCTTGTATTTTTGGCTGGAGAAGCTGGCGATCGTATACTTCGCGATTATCAATTTGAGATTTCTGAGACTTGGTGGCACAAACTTAAATTTATGGTTGATGGGGATCGACCTATTAATATAGAGGAAGTTAAGATTAATAATACGCTTCTATCGGCCAATAAAAATAATGAATATCGGCTTCCTTTTTGGACGAATGGGCGAGTTATAAAGAGTATTTTTGCCAGTCTGATCACCTTTATTTGCGTCGCCGCGATGGCGATCGGATTTTGCAACGATCTAAAAATAACTCTAGGTTTAACTTTAATACAGGGGATTTGGCTAACGGTTTTTTTCTCCTTAAAAGTTGGCATTTTAAATACACTACCTACTTTTATCTTACTATCAATTTGGTATTATTTTGTCAAAAATTACTACCCCCTTAAAAGATTTTGGCTATTTTTTAGTCCTATATTTTTCTTGATGTTAAGACTCCCATTAACGG
>JBCCVR010000136.1:0-21380 GCA_039194995.1 Cyanobacteria bacterium P01_E01_bin.42
ACTCAATATCTTATACCTTGAATCAAATCAAATTGACGATATAAATCCATTATCTTCCCTCAAATATTTAGGGCGTTTGTATCTTAGTGATAACCAAATTAAAAATATTAATTTTTTATCTTCTCTAAATAGATTACAATGTGTCGATGCTTCTTCCAATCACATCAGAAATGTTGACTTATCAAACCCTCTGATGATCTTGCGACTTTTAGACTTGTCTTCTAATTTAATTAAAAATAACTTAAACTTGTCCTCAGTTTCCTATCTCAATTATTTAAACTTAGCTGATAACCAAATAAAAAATCTAGATGACTCTATTTCTTTTCCTACGAGCTTAAGACATTTGAACTTGTCTTCAAATCAAATCAGAGATGTAAACCCTTTATCTTCACTTAATAATATAATCGTATTAAGTTTATCGAATAATAAAGTAGAAGATATTTCTCCATTATTTTCACTCAATATAAACTTCTTAAATTTGTCTTCTAATTCACTCGAAAATAAAAACCAAATTTCTCAACTCCACGAAGATATAGAATTAGTTGATTTGACTAATAATCCTAATATTCCAGAAAAATTTTGTCCTTTTGATAAAAGCATTGAAACAATTACTCAAACCTCAGTCTGTCGCTTGTGGGATGTAAACAACCCAACTCTAGAGCCACGTTATCAAGCAAGATTGCGTACAAATTTATGTCACAAAGCAATTCCAACACGTCCACCACGTCCAATACGTTCAAATATTCGCTAAGAGAGATAGATAGTATATGAGATTAAAAGCGAGTTCAAGGTAGAGTTTTAGGATCGACCCCCAATTTTATCAGGCGATCGCGTAACTCTTGAATAGTAGCTTCGGCATCTTCGGCTCGTTGTTGCTGGCGATCGCGTTCATTTTCAGCAAAAATAGCTCTTTGTTTTTGGCGATGGCATTTCTTAAGTCATGCGATCGCAGGACAAAACTAAGGGAGATTTTCGGGATTGACACCTAATTGTATGAGGCGATCGAGTAATTGTTTATTTTTCTTTTTTTCCTCCTCTAAAGCTGCTTGAGTTTGCTCTCTTTTTCTAGTCGTTCGCGATCGCGTTCATTTTCAGCCGAAGTAGCCCGTTGTTGCTGGCGATCGCGTTCATTTTCAGCAAAAATAGCTCTTTGTTTTTGGCGATCGGCTCTTTCTAATGCGCGATCGCGTTGCTCGACAACCTCAACAAACTCAACAAAACGTTCTCCATCGGGATGAAATAAAACCAACTCTCCCTCACCCGTCGTCAATCTTATCCCCAAAAGCGGACTTATCCAATTTTCGATTTGAGCGATCGCCTCCAACTTCTTCCCCTTTCTCAACCAACCTTGCAACCGATTCTTTTTGGGATTGTAAAGGTAATATTCCTCAATTCCATGCTTCTGATAAAACTCAAACTTAGCCTCCATCTCTTTCTTCGTATTCCCCGGAGATAGGATTTCAAACGCCACTTGCGGAGCAACATTATCCTCTTGCCACTGCATATAAGAACCGCGCTCGCCCTTGGGTCGTCCGAAAACCACCATCACATCAAAGGGGCGATCGCTGCTTTTCATGAGAAGTCCGATCAGGGTTTGGGTAAGGTGCAGAAGACGAAAGAGGTAGATCTATTTTTACCCACTTCAACGGATACGGTTTTGACGACAACCAATGATGTGTTTAGCATTCCTGAAGTGGTGAAGGGAACGAAGACGGTTGAATGGCAATTGAATCCCACGGATTTGGGTCTGGTGGGTGATACGATTGGGTTAAAAGCAGGTAAGACTCAGGTTGGTGCGATCGTTGCTCAAGCCGATATTCAACCCGCTAAATTTGGACATTTAATTGTGGATAATAATGCCTCTCCCGTTCGTCTTGCTCCATCCCAAGATACCCAAAATGCGATCGCCAATGGAGGCTATGATAAGGTTCAAGTTTTCGTCAAACGATTAGACGATCGCTTTGGCGAGTTTTTACAATCCCCTTCAGGGAATTCTGATGAGTTATTATGGTCGGGAAATTGGACGGATTTTCAGCAAACTTTTGAACAAGGTGGCTTACAGCCCCAAACTTTTGATGAGATGTTGGGACAAGGTGGATATAAGAATCTCAGTCAAGATCGCCTCTATGGAACGCGGGTGCAAGTTTATTATGAGTTTTTAGAAGGAAGCGAGGTCAAAGAAACGGCTAACGAACATCATTATATTTATCGTTGGGTCAATGCTCACGATCCCTCTGAACTCAATTCTCCAGAATATGACGATAATATTTTATTCCATCGGACGTTAGCGGATGGTCAAGGTGGATTTGGTCGAACAAAGGTAGTCGATTTACGTCTTCCAAATGGGGTCAATACAACCTTTGAAGGGGATTTAGAAAATTCTCCTTTTGAGTTCTCAAGTTCGGGAGAGTGGAAGTTCGATCCGGTTACGGCAACCAGTGTAGATTCTCCTCATTCTGAAACGGTGACGATTAAAGCGAATGGGGTAGAAATTGGAGATTTAGTGGCTTTAGGAACGGCGACTGCTCCTACAACTATTGGCTTGAATCTGGGGCAGTTTAAGAGCGCATTTAGAGAACTTCTTATGATTTATGATTGGAATGAGGCTGAAAATGAATTTACTTCTTATGAACATTTTTATAACATTTCAATACTGGGAATAGAAGAAAGCGCATCTTTAATCGTTGAGCCATCAGATGCTTTTGAGGACGAACTTGGATTTAAAGAAGCAGTACAAGCTCTCGATGGATCTAGCAATGCTGATATAACAACTCTCCTTGACCGAGTAGCCATAGAACTCTGGGATGACGTTCAGGATAATTTTCAAAATCTTACACAAGGTTTTCAATTTTTATGGGGAACAGGTGATGTTACTCTTAACTGGGATAAATTAAGTAATAATGAAAATGTGACTGGATTTCCATTTAGTGTTGATGGACATGCTGAAGGCGATCGAGATAGAGAAAATCTAGCTGAAAGACTTGGCAACGATAATATTACTGATGTTGCTAAAACATGGGCTTTAGCAGAAGGACTTAATCACCATGTAAGTGGAGATTTTATTCCCAACGATGATTTTCCCGGTATTCGACTCTATCTCCCATATATAGCAAGTAGTTACTCTGGTCTAAACTATCAAAATTTTGGACAATACGCTTCAGATATAGCTTCTCAAGAAATTGCTCACACTTTTGGATTATTAGATGCTTATCGTACAATAAATGTAACACAAGGAGCAATAAATGTAACACAAGGAGAAAGCCTATATCCATTTGATATCATGTCATTACCCTCACAACTGGGTAATGTAATTTTTTCAGGAGAACACGAAAATTTACTACGGGCAGCTTTGGGTTTTCATACAACAATTCCTCTCAATCCAGAAATTCAGCTTTTTCGAGATAATTTCAATCTTCCTGAAGATACTCAAGGTATCTAAAATCCCTTATAAATACACAATTTGGACTAACTTATTATGCCAATCATCAAGCTAAAAACTCTAACACTCTGCGGGATTACTCTTGCTTCTATGTTATTGGCTTGTCGAGCATCACCAAGTGTTTCTCCTGTGAGTTCCGATCTAAGAGATTTTGTATTACTGGTGACTTCCGATCGACTTCGCTTATTAGCTCGAGATCGCATGCACGTTAATCCAATGCTCCCCGATCCCGTGCGTCAAATCATCACTTGGAGAGGAGACATTATCTTACTATCACGACCTAAAGAAGGGGGCGATGGGCACGCATTTTTATCACTTGGCTCTCTTGAAAAAAATCAACCATCTCGATTACTCCAACTTATTGAATCTTTAAACGGACAAATCACCACAGTTGTTGAAGATAATAAGGGACAACTATGGGTACTACTCCTTCATAATGAAAAATATCAATTGATTTTCTTTCCTCCAGACTCAGAAACATTTCAATCATTCCCTCTTCCTCCTTCAGAAGAAATTAGCGTTCTTTCTGTTCTGATTCCTCATAAAGAAGGATTGATTTTTATGAATGCTAAAAAGGTTAGTCAATATAGGGAAGGTCAATGGAAAACAATGTCTTGGCAACCTAATTCATTCAGAGGAGGAAAAGGTTTTGATAGAATTATAATCTACCATCAAGGAAAACTTTTCCGTGCGTATAAAAACTACGATCTTGATTCTCGCCTAAATACCCTAGAAATAATAGATTTAGACACTGCAACATCAAATCCTATTCCGCAAATAACACAAGTTCCTCAAGAAAAAGGATTTCACACTTGGAACGTAACAGGAATGATTGTTGTTAACGATAACCTTTGGTTGGCAAGTTGGGATAGCGGAATATTTCGTTGGGAAGACGATCGTTTTAAACAGATTTTATCTAAAGAAGAGATTGGTGATTTTATCAAAGCAATAGATGTAGATAATGAAGGAACAATCTGGATTAGAGGAGTAGCAGGAAGTTACTATTATGACGGGCAAATGTTGCATAAATTTGTAGAATACCCTAATCCACTACCAAAAAGATTTCAATTTCCTTCTGCTTTGTCAATCCGAAAGATAGATCGAGATACGGTGATAGTTGGTGGTTTTATAGGAAGAGATTTTCTGAACTATAGGCTCAACTATATTGGTAGCTATTCTCAATTCAATCGAAGTGAAGAAAAATGGAAAATGCAATGCCCGGACTCAATAAGCCAAACCGAGAATAAAACTCCTCAACATTCTGTCCCAATTGATAATGAGAAATGTTGGAAAAGTGTAAATTATGAACCGAGAGAAAATAAAACAAGAGCTAATTAGTCGAAGGTTAATAAATTTATTAAAAAGTAATTTTTTTACAAAAACAATATGAATAAACTACAAGCAAAAGCCAAAAAAATATTATTGCTCCTTTTACTGATTTCCGGATGTCAATCAAACTCAAGTGTTACTGATTTTCAATCAAAATCCTCCCCCATTATCAAGACTTCTTCTCAAAAATTAGAATTAACTCCACACCATATTGCTCCTCCATCTGCTAAAGAAATTCTCCTCTGGAAAAATGAGATTGTCTTAGCGTCTCGCTCGAGCAGAGCATTTGGTTTGCGACGTAGTTTCCAAACGCCTAAACTTCCACAACTCCTTCAGGAATTAGGGCATATTCGCTCGCTCATTGAAGGAACAGATGGAAATTTATGGGGAATCAGTTATCAGGGCGATAAAAAACCCCCTTATCTTCGCGAGCAATACAAATTGTTTTATCTTCCCTCGAATTCTCATCGTGTTGAAGTCATTGATTTACCTCCCATTATTCGAGGGGATCGGGAGCGTTCTATTCCTATTCGTCTTGTTTCCCATCCTGATGGCGTTATAGTTCTCGATCGCCAACACGTCAATATCTATACTCGAGGTCAATGGCGCACTATTCCCTTAGCGTTTTTAAATTACAGTGTATACTTCCCCATTTTCTACGATGGCAAGCTATTTTTCCAAGAGATTTTCCGAGATCCCCGGACGGAGAATACTCCAGACCCTCAAACCATTCCCACATTAGCCTTTATCGATCTGGCGACAGGAGAACAATCCTATGTTCCTCATCCCCATCGAGAACCTGAATACGAAGATGTTAGCTATTGGAACATTTCGGGTATGGCTGCCAGAGAAGAAGAATTTTGGATAATCACGCGGGGTTTTGGCAAGAATAAGGAACGTTACCCTGAAGTTTTTCGATGGTCGGGGGAGGGTTTTGAATTAGCAATCCCGACAGAGAAATTCGATGACTGGCTCAGTGCAATAGATATTGATTCAGAAGGGGGAATATGGCTAGCGGGACAGGGAATGGCTTACCACTACGATCGCGGCAACTTGCAAAAAATTATCGAATATCCGAGAAGTTGGTCGGCTCAACCCTATGCGATGCGGAGAATTGGTAGAAATCTTCTGATTTTAGGTGGAAATGTTTTTGTAAATAGTAGTAATAGGAGGCATTTTTTTAGTTACCAAGGAAGTTATTCTTTGTTCAAAAAAGTGAGAGGGGAATGGCGAATAGAATGTCCTCGTAATATTTCTGAGGAGAAACGACAAGAAATTAGAAATAACCCCAATTTTATTCACTGTCATTGGAAGATTCCACCAATTCCTTATGAAACTCAGGAAAGCTAAATTGTATTTTGGGGAGTTTTGAAAAGAAAGCGATCGCATTAGGGAAGAGTATTGGGATCGACACCGAGTTTTAATAGGCGATCTCTCATTTTTTGCAAATCCAATTCAGCGCGATCGGCTCGTTGTCGTTCCCGTTCTTTCTCTTGTCGTTCGCGATCGCGTTGGTTCTCAGCTAAATTTGCCCGTTGTTGCTGGCGATTGCATTTCTTAAGTCATGCGATCGCAGGACAAAACTAAGGGAGATTTTCGGGATTGACACCTAATTGTATGAGGCGATCGAGTAACTGTTGATTTTTCTTTTTTTCCTCCTCTAAAGCTGCTTGAGTTTGTTCTTTTTCTAGTCGTTCGCGATCGGCACGTTGTTTTTGGAGTTCCTTATCCCAACGTTCGCGATCGGCTCTTTGTTTTTGGAGTTCCTTATCCCAACGTTCGCGATCTCGTTCATTTTCAGCCGAAATAGCCCGTTGTCGTTGTCGTTGTTTCTCTTGTGCCTCATAATCAGCACGTTCATTAGGAGTAGCAATCCAATCTCCAAAACGGTCATAAAAGCGCAACCACAACCCCTCTACCCCCTCATAACTTCCTTGCCACAACCCCAAACCCAGACCCAACTTCTCCAACCATAATCTTCCCTCCTCCAAATCCAATTCTTCGTACTCCCCCGATCGCAACACAAACCCCCGTAATTCATTCTCATAGCGATCGTAGACAATATAATAAGGAACTTGTAAAATCTCCTCATAAACCTCCCATTTCGTCGGTCGGCTTTCCTTCTTTCGTTCGGTTCTCCCTAAATCTTCATCTTCAGTACCCGGAGAAGCTAATTCTACCACCAGAAAAGGACTGACTTCCTCTTGCCAAATCACATAACTCAAACGTAACTCTTGCAAGCTCGTACTTTGTTTTGCTCCCAAGACCAAAAACCAATCCGGTCGCTTGTACCATTGCGTATGCTCGCAATCGTAGTAAAGATTTAAATCTTTGCCAATAAAATAATCAGTGCGAGGGGAATGAGGAGATTGACAAGTTTGAGTCAATAAATTAGGTTGAAAGTCATGAAATTCGTCAGGCAAACCAGATTCCTCCGGGTCTTCGCTAGGTAAATCGTACATGGTCGGCAGCCCCTTCTTTTGTGGAGGTGTTAGGGAGGAACTTTTTGATTGGGAAGGTTGGAGTTGAACCATGAGAGAAAGCCAGAAGAGATTATTTAAAAACAAGTGTACCTTAAAAGCTCAAGAATGGGGAGGCAATAGCGATAGCAATAACAGTGTCGATAAACCGAGCGAGATCGCTCTCCTCAAGAGTTGGCAGCTTTTCTCGATTTTCCTGCGGGGGATGTTCTCTGGTCACAGACGTTTAGAAGCATTTTATTGATTGATTGGCTTCAATTACCCGCTTTTTTTGCCTTTGCGGGTCGCCAGCAACCCCGTTCCGATCGCGAAGAGAGCCACAGTGGAGGTCGGTTCTGGAACGGTAGCATGAGACGAGAGCAATGTGGGAGTTGAAAACGAAGCCAAGGTGATGGAAGCGTCATCAGTACCCACACTCTTTAATCCTAGAGATATCTGCGAAAATGTCTCTCCCATCCCGTCGAGCGCGAGGAGAGGGGAAGAGATCGCCTCATCTGCCGTCATTGCATCGGTCTCATCGCCCCAAACCCGGGGGGTTTGACCTGCCAATTCCGCGAAGTCTCCTTCCTCGCCGACAACATCATCAAACGGATTTCTAACAAACTCATCCTCCTCTTCCCCACGAATCTCGGCATCCTCGATTTGGTCTGTCGCCGAAAAGTCGTTTTCGAGTTCGGTGAGGGGCATTTTGCTCTCTGAGAATTTTGCCCAAACCAAAGACCGATCCAAGCCATTCAATTCTATCTGTTTTGTTTCACCTCCGTAAGGTATAAAAATAGAACTTCCCAAAGAAGTATCACCGAGTACCGTAGCGATGGCTTCTGCTGCCATCTGACCGCCAGTGCGATCGTCCCAAAACGTGGGGGTTTCATTTTCTAATTCAGTCAAGTCTCCCTCATTGCCAAATGCCTCATTGAAAGAGCTTCTGACGAATTCAACATCATACTTTTTACCGCCGATTTCGATGTCTTTGATACCTATGACTAAGCCAGTTTCAGAATCGACGATCGGGTTAGCCGCAGCGAAAGCACTCTCACCAAAACCCAAAGCCAATAGGATACTTGCAATTAATCCAGCCGATTTGCGGATTGTTTTCATCATTTTCACGATTGCTCTCCTTAAAGAATTCCACTAAGAATTATCGTAAGCCCTTTTTTTTTCTTTGTGGCACACTTTAAAAACTCTTCAAACAATGAATTTGTCTTCACATAATTTACGTATTCTTTAAAAAGTGTTTTTTTGCTGTCAAAGTTTAAAAAAACTCATATAAAATCCAATGAATTATCCGAACCTAGGGTTTTCCTACAAAATTCTTTTCCCCTCGCTTGAGCCGGAGGAACTGATAACTGATAACTGATAACTGAAATGGCGACTACTTATCATCCAATTCGGCTAATTCCAACCATCGTTCCGTTGCGGCTTCGATTTCTTCATTGAGTTTCGCTAAGCGATCGGTCAGTTCTTGCAATTTTGTGTATCCTACGGGAGGGTCGTGATAAATCTGATGCTCTAACTCGCCTTTCTGTTCTTCGAGTTGAGGGATTTTCTCCTCTAATTGTGCCAGTTCCCGACGTTGATAATTAGACAGGCGGCGAGGGCGGTTTTGAGGTTTGGATTGCTTCTTGGGGGTTTCTTTGGCTTTTTTGGCTGGGGTTGTTTGTTCTTTAACTTTGACTTCCTCGGCTTGTTTGTAATCCAAATAGACGGAATAGTTACCTGGATATTGGCGCAACTTTCCGCTGGGTTCGATCGCAAAGATAAAATCTACAACGCGATCGAGGAAATAGCGATCGTGAGAAACGGCGATCGCGCAACCTTTGAAGTCTTCCAAATATTCTTCCAATACTGCCAGCGTTTGCACGTCGAGATCGTTGGTGGGTTCGTCGAGAATGAGGACATTTGGGGCGCTCATTAACACTTTGAGCAGGAACAAACGCCGTTTTTCCCCTCCCGAAAGTTTGTGAATCGGGGCATACTGTTGATTGGGAGGAAAGAGGAAGCGCTCCAGCATTTGCGAGGCACTAATTTGCGTTCCGTCTGCGGTTTGTACATATGCCGCCACATCTTTGATATAGTCGATAACGCGCTGATTCCCCTCTAAAGCCGATAGCAAATCGTCGGAATGCTGATCGAAATAGCCGATATGAATGGTTTCGCCAATTTCCACCCTGCCCGCATCCGGGGAAATGAGTCCGGTCATAATATTCATTAGCGTGGATTTTCCCGCACCGTTGCCCCCAATAATACCGATGCGATCTTCAGGGCTGAACTCGTAGGAAAAATCTTGAATGAGAACGCGATCGCCATAGGATTTGCTCACGTTTTCCAGTTCGATGACTTTTTTACCGATGCGCCGTCCGGGGGTATCGATGTCTACTTTGCCTTTCGCCGCTTTAAACGAGGTCTCCTGCATGGCATGGATGCGATCGATTCGCGCCCTTTGTTTGGTACTTCTGGCTTTGGGTCCGCGTTTGAGCCATTCCAATTCTCGCCGCAAGACCCCTTGATGTTTGCGTTGGCTGCTGGCGGTGGATTCTTCCGCGAGGGCTTTTTTCTCGAGGTAATAGGAATAATTTCCTGCGTAACTGTAGAGATCGCCGCGATCGATCTCCAAAATGCGATTGGTGACGCGATCGAGGAAATAGCGATCGTGCGTAATCAGCAATAAAGCCCCGCGAAAGTTCTGGAGGTAGTTTTGTAACCATTCCACCGACTCGGCATCGAGGTGGTTGGTGGGTTCGTCGGCGAGGAGAAGATCGGGTTCTGAGAGCAAAGCGGTTGCAAGGGCGATGCGCTTGCGATATCCTCCCGACAGATCCCCGACGCGCGCATCAAAATCGCTAATTCCTAACTTACTGAGAACGATTTTCGCCTTGGTTTCTAACTCCCATGCTCCCGTCGCCTCCATTTTCTCACCGATCGCCCCCAAGCGGGAGGTGAGGCGATCGATCGCTTTCCCTTCGGCTCGGGAGAGTTGGAGAGAGAGGCCCTCATATTCTCGCACTAATGTCATTTGTTCGCTGCTGTCGGCGAAAACCTGTTCGAGAACGGTACAATCTTCATTTACGTCAGGTTGTTGGGGTAAATACACGATTCTTGCCCCCGATCGCGTCGTGCGTTTTCCGCCATCAATGGATTCGATCCCGGCAATCATTTTTAACAGGGTAGATTTGCCCGAGCCATTGACCCCGATCAAACCCACTTTATCCCCTTCTTCAACACTCAAACTGGCTTCCCGCAGGATTTCCTTAATGCCAAAGTCTTTTTTGATGCCTTGTAGGGTGAGAATGGTCATAATTACTCGATAACGGGAAAATTTCCATCATTTCATTATGACATTGACGCGGAAGAATCAAGGAATGGGTTTCGGCGCGATCGCACAAGTTCTCGATACCCAAAAATGACCCTCTTCCAAATGGAGTGGCTGGGGGAATGACCTCCCACTTCTCTATGCTTCATGCTAAAATTTCTCAATAAGCTCTCATCATAGAAGTTTCATATCTGTTGCGAGCTTTCCTACCATTCCCAACTGCCACATCGAAAAATTTCTCCATACCAGCGATCGCACCCTTGTTTATCGCGATGTCCTCCGTCTGGCAAAGGGGCAAAAGCAGTTTACCCATTATCAGCACTATCGCGATCGCGACAATAGCTTAGGCAATAACTCGATCAGAACAATGATGGAGGATGCCAGTTCCAGAGCGTCGTGGAAATCTGCAAAATCAAAGCCGACCAGAAAGGGATAGACTTTATCTATCAACCCAGTACCCGTTTGCCTGCTGGGGCAGCGACCGATGCAAAACGCCTGCGCCAAGTGCCGATCGACGATCGCCAAAAGCAATCGGAAGGAACTGGACTGGGTTTGGCAATATCCCAGAAAATTGTCACCTTAATGGGCAGTAAAATAGAAGCGAGCAGTCAATTGGGTCGGGGAAGTGAATTTTCCTTCTCGATTAACCTGCCCTTGACTACAGATTGGGCGGCACAACAGGCGAGTTTGGAAGAGAGCGAACGCATCATCGGCTACGAAGGCGATCGGCGTACAATTCTCGTGGTGGACGATCGCCTAGAAAACCGCTCGGTGCTCTCCAAGTTACTCGAACCCGATCGTCGAAGCGGAAAACGGTCGAGAAGGGATAGAAAAACTACGGCAGGTCAAACCCAATTTAGCGATCGCAGACCTCGATCCCGAGTTTATTAGCGAAGATTTCCCGAAACTGATTGCATCGATGCAAGAAGGGGTAAAGCGCATCAGTAATATTAGTACATCTCTACAAACGTTTTCCCGCACGGATACCGATAAGAAAACTAATTTTAATCTGCATGAAGGTCTCGACAGTACCTTATTAATTTTACAATATCGTCTCAAGGCCAATGAAGAACGCCTCGCGATTGAAATTATCAAAAATTATGGCGAGATTCCCGAGGTGAAATGCTATGCGGGACAGATCAATCAAGTATTCATGAATATCTTAGCCAATGCGATCGATACTCTCGATGAGAGCGATCGCGGGAAAACTTATGCAGAGATTGAAAAAGCACCCAATTACATTACCATTCGCACGGAATTAAGCGAAAATAAAAAGAACGTTCTCGTTAAAATTATCGACAATGGGATGGGAATGTTAGAAATCGTAAAAGAGAAAATCTTCGAGTAAGGATTTACCACGAAGGGAGTTGGCAAAGGCATGGGATTGGGCATGGCGATCGCTCATCAAATTATCCCAGATAAACACAGCGGCGCGATCGCTTGTCAATCGGAAATCCCTCGAGGGACGGAATTTATGATTGCTCTCCCGTTGAGTTGAGCCTGCGATCGCCAAAGATAGAAGGCAAAACAACAACAAAATTGGCAGTCGGCGCAATTCCCCTTCCCATGTAGCCCAGCCGGAAAGGGAATTTGTTATTTCCCTTCCTTTATGATAAAGTTTCTCAATAAGCCTTTGCAAAAAGGCACAATGGGTGCTTTGCTTCGGGCCAAAAAAATCGCAGCCGCGACAACCGCTAACCTTCTTTTTAGCAGCGAAACCCCTATGACTTTTTTCAGGCGATATAACCGAATCGTTTTTTCCTCCTTCTTCTTGGTTGCGATCGCTTGTTTGGGGCTATTGCATCTAAAATTTAACGCTCAATATCGACATTACACTACTCAACTGAGAGACGGGGTTGAAGAACAGACCAGAGAGTTAGACTTCTGGCTGAGATTGGCCACCGCTCGAATCGATCGCTTGGGAGCGATCGCTGGCGATTTTTTAGAGGATATCGAGAATCCGCCTAATCCTTCAGACCCTTGGCCGTTGCTCGCTCAATTTGCGGAAACAGATGCTATTTTTCATCTTGATGGCCTGCAACCGGAAGAAGATAACAAAGAAATCTCTAATATTGTAGGCTTGGGTTCCGTTGCCAATCGTTCGTCAGAGTTTTACCGCGACCTAGAAATGGCGTGGCGTTTTCATCCCGAATTTGCGGCAGTTCTGCGAACTTTACCCAATGCCACGCGACTTTCTTATACATCCAAACATAATTTTCAGGCTGTTTCGCCTTGGATTAAATCCCAAGCAATCGCCATTCCAGAGGAAATGGAATTGTCAGAAAATAACCCAACCCGCGATCGCTTTTGGACAAAGCCCTATATCAATCAAAGCAGATTGCAGGTGACTCTGGCCGTATCGGTTTACGATGAGAGTGAATTTTGGGGAACGCTCTCTCTCGATTTGATTCTTGATGAGTTGAAGACTTTTGTGATCGAGGACATCAGCGAGAAGACCAGCCTGCAAATCAGCGAGAAGACGACCCTATTTGTGGTTGATGACTACGGAAATCTCTTAGCTCATCCCACATTGATTAAATCTGCCGATCGCAACGTCAAAGCAGCCTCGGCAGCCTTTCCGCAAGGAACGAATCCAGAAGAATTATTTCAAAAAACACCCGATACCTTTCATAAAATTGGTTCTCATCTCTTTTTCTATCAAGAACTCGAACTCGCTCCGTGGAAAATTGTATTTTTTATGCCGGAAGAACAAATTTTCTGGCAATCTATGAACGAATCCCTCGGATTTTTAAACGTATTTGCCCCGAGCAAATCCCTCGGAGTTTTAGACCTAATTATCCCGGCAGCCGCTCTAATTTTGGGGATTACCGCCTTGATTCATAAAGAATTTATCTATCCGGCAGAGCAACTGGTTCAACATATAGAAAAGGAAAGCCGAGGGGAACTTTCCCCGATTCCCAAGGTCGCGAAGAATTGGCGGCTTTGGTTTACAACCGTTTCGCAAACCTTTAGCGAAAACCGGACTTTGCTGAATCAATTAGAGCACAAAGTCCGCGAACGGACTGTCGAACTGAAAAAAGCCAAAGAAGTTGCAGAAAGTGCAGATCGAGCCAAGAGCGAATTTTTAGCCAACATGAGCCACGAATTGCGAACTCCCCTCAATGGCATTCTCGGCTATGCCCAAATTTTAGGACGAGTCAAAACTTTGCCAGAGAAAGAACGGCGTGGAATCGATATTATTTATCAGTGCGGCGCTCACCTCTTGAACCTGATTAACGATATTTTAGATCTCTCCAAAATCGAAGCCAGGAAACTCGAACTCACCCCAACGGCACTCTATTTACCTTCTCTATTGCAAAGCGTGGTAGAGATGTGCAGTATCAAAGCCATCCAAAAGAACATTGATTTTATCTATAAGCCAAGCGATCGCTTGCCAGAAGGGGTAGAAACCGATGAAAAGCGTTTGCGACAGGTGTTAATTAATCTGTTGGGGAATGCCATTAAATTTACCGATCGCGGTTCTGTCACCTTAAAAGTAGACCTATTGGAGCAATCGACAACCCAAGCACGCCTGTTGTTTCAGATTGTCGATACGGGCATCGGCATTGCTGAAGCGGATCTTAACAAACTTTTTGAAGCCTTCGAACAAGTGGGCGATCGCAAAAAACAATCCGAAGGCACCGGACTGGGATTGGCCATTTCCCAACGGATCGTGCAACTGATGGGAGGAACGATCGAAGTTGCCAGTCAACCCGGTGCAGGCAGTGAATTTTCCTTCACCATTGCTCTGCCTTTAGTGGCAGACTGGGTGCAACAACAAGGGAGGAGACAAGGAGACGATCGCATTGTCGGTTATCGAAGCAGGGATGCAGACTCTCTCGAGAAAAAGTTAACAATTCTCGTTATTGACGATCTCTGGGAAAATCGAGCCGTACTTACCAATCTTCTCGAACCCCTCGGCTTTCAAACCATCGAGGCGGAAAATGGACGGGAAGGACTGGAAAAATTGCGGCAGCGGCAACCCGATTTGCTGATTACCGATCTTGCTATGCCAGTGATGGATGGTTTTGAACTAATTCAAAAGATTCGTAATAGCGAGGACTTAAAGGATTATACAATTATTGTTTCCTCGGCTTCCGTATCCGCTACCGACCGACGCAAAGCCATGGATATCGGCGGAGATCGCTTTTTAAGCAAACCTGTAGATGCTCGAGAGCTATTCGTGATATTATCGGAGTCCTTGGATTTGGAATGGATTTACGACAGCGACGAAGATATTCTTACCCCCTCAGAATTATCCTCAACGGAGGATGCTGCGCCACCAACCCCCGAACTAGAAGCCCTATTAGACTTAGCTCGGCGAAATAACGTCAAAGCCTTGCGCGAACGATTGGAGCACCTCGTTCAAACTGACACCAATCATACCTCTTTTGTTGAGCCCTTACTTAAGCTAACCAAGCAATTTCAAACTGAAGAAATTGAAGAGCGCTTGCAACAATATTTAACCCAAGGAGAGTGCAATGAGTAACAGTCGCGAAATTTTGGCGGTTGACGATATGCCTGCTAATTTAGAAGTACTGACGGAAATGCTATCATCTGTAGGTTATACAGTTTCTGCCGTGACGAGCGGCGATCGCGCCCTCAAACAACTGAAAACTTACATTCCCGATCTCGTTCTCCTCGATATTCAAATGCCCGGAATCGATGGGTTCGAGACCTGCCGACAAATTAAGGCCAATGCCGATACTGCCGGAATCCCCATCATTTTTATTACAGCTTTATCGGATAGTGCAAGCATGGCTAAGGGTTTTTCCCTAGGGGCAGTGGATTATGTTACCAAACCTTTTCAAGAAGCTGAAGTTCTCGCTCGAGTTCAAACTCATTTACAGTTACGAAACTTAACGAAAAACTTGGAGCAACAAATCGAGCAGCGTACCGCCGACTTAATAGAAGCCCTACAACAATTGCAATCTTCGCAAATCAAATTAGTTCAAAATGAAAAAATGGCAGCATTGGGCAATCTCGTCGCGGGAGTCGCTCACGAAATCAACAATCCCCTCGGTTTTATTAATGGCAATCTCGCATTTCTTCAAGAAAACTTTGCCGATATTGCTCTCACAATTAAAAAATTTCGTCAAGAAGTTTCTGCACCGAGCTTGGAACTAGCCGATTTCATTGAAGAAATCGAGCTCGATTTCTTGATTGAGGATTTTCCCAAAACCATTGCATCGATGCGATCGGGCTGCGATCGCATTGCCAACATCAGCACATCTCTGCGAACGTTTTCCCGCACGGATACCGATAAGAAAACTAAGTTTAATCTGCATGAAGGTCTCGACAGTACCTTATTAATTTTAAAATATCGCCTCAAGGCCAACGACAAACGCCCTGCGATTGAAATTGTCAAAAAATACGGCAATATTCCAGAGATAAAATGCTATGCGGGACAAATCAATCAAGTATTTATGAATATTTTAGCCAATGCGATTGATGCCCTAGACGAAAATAACCGAGAAAAAACTTATGTAGAGATAGAAAAAGCACCCAACCAAATTACAATTAGTACAGAATTAAGTGAAGACCAAAGAAGTGCAATTGTGCGAATTATTGATAATGGGAGAGGGATGCCAGAAGAGATAAAAGCACGTATTTTCGAGCAAGGATTTACGACTAAAAGTGTAGGCAAAGGAACGGGTTTGGGGATGGCGATCGCAAAATCTATTATCGAAGAAAAACACGACGGCGCGATCTCAACTCATTCGGAATTAGGAAAAGGGACAGAATTTATTATTTCTCTGCCAACAAGCTAAATATAGAGAATACAGTTTTTGAAAAATGGCAAATCTCCAATATTTCGTATAAACTTGTGGAGATATTGCCCAGAAAGAGACGCAAAAATGAGTGGAATTCCGAGCAACCTGCCCCAAATCGCCGACTATCAAACCATCGCACTCATCCACGAAAGCGATCGTACCTTAGTTTATCAGGGTTGGAATTTAGAGAATGGGGAATCGGTGGTTATCAAATTAATGAGCAGTGAATATCCTTCGGTGAATGAATTAGTTCGCTTTCGCAACCAGTATGCGATCGCTCTCAATCTCGATATCGAAGGAATCGTAAAACCCTACGCTCTAGAACGCTACGGAAATCGCTATGGGTTGATAATGGAAGATATAGGCGGGATATCCTTAGCCCAGAGAAAAGAAAACCTCTCCCTCTCTCAATTTCTCAACATCGCTATTCAACTCGCCGAAATCCTCCATCAACTCCACCAAAATCGTATCATTCATAAAGACATCAAACCCGCAAATATCATCATCCAACCCGAAACCGGACGAGTCAAGCTGATAGACTTCAGTATTTCCTCACTCCTCCCCAAAGAAACCCAAAGCATTCAAACCCCCAACATCCTAGAAGGAACATTATCCTATTTGTCCCCCGAACAAACCGGACGCATGAACCGAGGAATAGACTATCGCAGCGACTTTTATGCTTTGGGCGTGACCTTTTACGAACTGCTAAGCGGACGCTTACCCTTTGAGTACGACGATGCAATGGCATTGATTCACGCTCATATCGCCCAAAATCCTATACCAGTCAACAGTCACCAGCGATGCGACCCCGCGTCGGTGAAAGACGCAAGGGAACGCGCATCGAAACCAGTCATCAGTTATCCAATTCCCAAAACCCTCTCAGATATCGTCTTAAAATTAATGGCGAAAAACGCAGAAGAGCGGTATCAGAGTGGATTAGGGTTGAAATACGACCTCGAAAAATGTTGGAGTCAATGGCAAGAAAGCGGAAAGATAGAAGAATTTGCATTAGGAGAACGAGATATATCGGGACGCTTCCTCATCCCCGAAAAACTCTACGGACGAGAAAAAGAAGTGCAAACACTTTTAGAAGCCTTTGAGGGAGTCAGTGAGGGAAATAGCGAACTCTTGCTAGTGGCAGGATATTCCGGAGTCGGGAAAACTGCCGTCGTCAACGAGGTACATAAACCCATTACCGAAAAACGAGGCTACTTTATCAAAGGGAAATTCGACCAATTTCAGAAAAATATCCCCTTCTCGGCATTCCTACAAGCATTTCGAGATTTAATGAAACAACTATTGGCAGAAAGCGACGCGCAATTAGAAAACTGGAAACAGAAAATTCTAGAAGCAGTCGGAGAAAACGGACAAGTCATCATAGAAGTGATTCCCGAACTCGAAACTATTATCGACAAACAACCGACTGTTCCTCAACTAGAAGGCAATGCAGCACAAAATCGCTTTAACTTATTATTTCCCAAATTTATGGGTGTCTTTATGACCCAACAGCATCCATTGACCATGTTTATTGATGACTTGCAATGGGCAGATTCAGCATCATTAGCGCTGTTAAAACTCCTGATGAAGGAATCCGGGGGCGGTTATTTATTAGTATTGGGAGCATATCGGGATAACGAAGTATTTCCCGCCCATCCTTTGATGCTAACCCTTGGGGAAATCCAAAAAGAGAATGCAACAATGCAAACTTTAACTCTGGCCCCATTGGATGAAGTGAATATTAATCGTTTAGTCGCAGAGACCTTGTTATGTCCCCCAGAACTCGCCGCACCTCTATCCGAGTTAGTTTATCAAAAAACGAGAGGAAATCCATTTTTTACGACTCAGTTTTTGAAAGGGTTACACGAGGATAACTGGATTGTTTTTGATACTGAAGCAGGTTATTGGCAGTGCGATTTGACACGAGTACAACAGTTAGCACTGACGGATGATGTGGTGGAATTTATGGTAGGACGATTGCAAAAACTGCCAGAAAAAACTCAAAAGGTCTTGAAACTGTCAGCCTGCATCGGTGCAGAGTTCGATCTAGTAACACTAGCAGTAGTATGCGAGGAAAGTCAAGAGCGGGTGGCAGCAGATTTATGGTTGGCATTGCAAGAGGATTTTGTCATTCCCAAAAGTCAGACCTATAAGTTTTTCCACGGAGGTGAAGAGGAAGATATTGAAGAATTCACCGTAGAATATCGTTTCTTGCACGATCGCGTCCAACAAGCGGCTTATTCTTTGATTGGTAAAGACCAAAAACAGGCAACGCATTATCGTATTGGTCAACAGTTGCTGACCAAACTATCTCAGAGAGAACAAGAAGAGAGACTTTTTGATATTATCAACCATCTCAACTTTGGTAAATCTCTCCTGAATCAGGTAAGAGAACAAGAGGAACTCGCAGAACTAAACTTAGCGGCGGGTCAAAAAGCGATATCTGCGACAGCTTATCAAGCGGCAATTGAGTATCTAGAAACAGGAATTAACTTACTCGGAAAAGAGGCTTGGATTAATCGATATGACTTGAGTTTAAGTCTATATCGTCACCTAGCAGAAGCTCAGTTGAGTCAGACCAAGTACGAAGAGTTGGAGCAGACAATAGCGATCGCTTTACAACAGGTAACTTCTACTATAGAACAGGCAGATTTTTACGGTATTCAAATTACTCAATTGACTATACAAGATAAACACAAAGAAGCAATTGAGGTGGGTCTGATAGCATTGAAAAATTTGGGAATTGACATCGATCCCAACAATCTGAGCGAGCGAGTCGAGTCAGAGTTAACCTCTGTTCGTGAGAGTATGACAGGACGCTCTATTTCCTCACTCTTAGATTTGCCAGCAACAGTTAAACCGTCTATTCAAGCAATGATTAAATTGCTAATGGCTATAGATGTATCAGCCTATATGACCTCCAATTTTGAACTTTTTACTTTTGTCCCTCTCAGAGTAATTTGTCTGTCAATTCAACATGGAAATATTACTGAGTCAATCAAAGCCTATAGCAACTATGGAATAAATCTAGTATTGCAGGGGCAGTATCAAAGGGCTTATGAGTGGGGAGATGTAGCGATGCAACTCAGTTATAAATTCAATAGTAAAGATGCGAGGTGCAAAGCTGGATGTATATTATCAGGTTTTATTATGCCTTGGACAAGATCGCTCAAAGAATCAATAAAAATCAGTTATGAAAGCTATGTAGCAGGATTGGAGTCTGGAGAGATTCAATTTGCTAATTATAATTTGATGGGTAATATTACACATAGATTATTTCAAGGAGAAAATTTAGCAGCAGTTGCTGTAGATATAGAAAAATATCAGTTGGTGGGAAATAAAGCTCAAAACGAGGCAATGCAAGTGGCATTTGGTGCAACCCAAGTTTTTATAACCAGACTGTGCCAAGACCAAGACGATGATATAACCCTCGAAATTGACAAAAAAGTAGCTTTTATAGAAGCATCCCAAGTATGGGCTTGGATTTTTTTCTACTATGTTCTGATGATGCAGTTTTCCTGTTTAACAGAAGACTATGAAGTGGGTTTAAATTACATCACCAAAGCAGAACCCCTTCTTCAAACTGTTGTCGGCAATTTCTACCTTACTTTCTACTATTATTATGGTTCTCTAATTTCACTCAAATTGTATTCGAGTATGTCCGAGCAAGAACAGAGTCATGCTTGGCAGCAAATCGAGTCAAATCAGCAACAGTTCAAAATTTGGTCGGATAGTTGTTCGGAAAATTTTCTACATAAGTATCTTTTAGTTGAGGCAGAAAAATGTCGGTGTCTGGGTCAGAAATTAGAAGCAATCGAGTTATACGATCGCGCCATAGCCGCAGCAAAAGCCAACGAATACATCCAAGATGAAGCCTTAGCCAACGAACTTACCGCTAAATTCTATCTCAACTGGGGCCTCGACTCCGCTCAGCCGAACAGTAAAGAAAAATTTGCAGCCTTGTATATGCAAGAAGCCTATTACTGTTATGCTCAATGGGGAGCAAAAGCGAAAACTAACGATCTCGAACAACGCTATCCTCAACTGTTAAAACCCATTTTGCAACAGGAGCGCTCTGCTTTATCTTCCGGAACAAACATTGCCACAATCATCAGCAATTCTCATTCTAAAACCTCAACCGCTACCAATATTTCCAACATCCTTGATTTTTCTTCCCTCCTCAAAGCCTCCCAAACCCTATCAGGGGAAATCGAACTCGAAAAGCTCATCTCCACCCTGATGAACATCATCCTCGAAAATGCCGGAGCCACCAAAGGGGCATTATTATTAATTGATGAAACGGGCTTAACCGTGGAAGCGATCGCCAATCGCACCGATGCCGAACAAGGACTACAATGGGATTCAATCAACCGATCGATTCCTCTCGACAACTACGCAGACTTGCCCATTGGCTTGATTAACTACGTCCGACGTACCACAGAAACCGCCCTCTTCGATGCCAAAACCGCCCAAACTCAATTCGCTGCCGATAATTATTTAATCCGTTTCTCCCCTCAAAGTTTACTCTGTTTGCCCCTCCTCGAACGGGGGAATTTAATCGGCATACTCTATCTCGAAAATCGTCTCACTGCTAATGTTTTTACCCGCGATCGCATTGAATTATTGGATGCCCTTTGCGCTCAAGCGACCATATCTTTAAACAATGCCCGACTCTACCAACAAGCACAAGGAGCATTGAAAGACTTACAACAAGCACAGTTGCAATTGGTACAAAATGAGAAAATGGCAACATTAGGAAATTTAGTGGCTGGAGTCGCCCACGAAATCAATAATCCAGTGACTTTCATTGATGGCAATATTCATGTCGCTCGAGAATATCTTCAGGATTTACTCGAGGGTTTTTCTCTGTATCGAGATCATGCCTCTCTTGAAGAGGCAATTGCCAAAGAGATTGAGGAATTAGATTTGGACTTTGTGGCTGAAGATTTTCCGAACCTTGTCGCATCCATGCAATTGGGTTGCGATCGCATTGCCAATATCAGCACCTCTCTGCGAACGTTTTCCCGCACGGATACCGATAAGAAAACTAA